>JAKLDR010000114.1 GCA_022703445.1 Planctomycetota bacterium
CCAGGCCGGCCCCCTACCTGGCGACGGACCCCGAGAAGGTCCGCCTCGCGGCGGTATGGGCCCGCTGGGGCGCGCCGGGCGGCGAGGCCGACATCGACGTGCTCAAGACGGCGCTGGCCGACCAGTCGCAGAAGGTCCGCGTGGTTGCCGGCTACGGGCTGCTCCGGGCCGGCGATGGCGCCGGCCAGACCGAGGTCTACCTCGGCGCCCAGTCCAAGGACCCGGACGTCTACAAACTCGCCGAGACCGCGGTCATCAAGGAGGCGGTGCGCTGGGATCCGGACGACCCGCGCGCCGGCCAGATGGACCCGGTGCTGCCCATCGTGCCGCGCTTCACCATGGGCACGGCCGAGGTCCGGGCGCTGACCCCGCTGCTCGAGGCCGAGGCCTGGCACCTGAACCGCGCGGTCATCGGCATGCTGGCCTTCAGCGGACGGCCGGAGGCGACGCCGTCGATCCTCGCCAAGCTGCGCTCGCCGAAGATCAAGGACCGCAACCTGAACCGCTGCCTGGGGGCGCTGGGGCTGCTGCGCTCGCGCGAGGCGGTGCCGGACATGCTCAAGTACCTCTCGCGCGGCCGCGACGAGAAGTTCGGCACCGAGGAGTACAACGGCGACCGCGCCGAGATCTTCGCGGCCACGGCGCTCGGCCGGGTGGCCGACCCGGCGTCGGTCGGGCCGGTCATAGCCGAGCTGGCCAGCACCAAGCCCAACACCGCGGCTGAGGCGCTGCGGGCGCTGGCCATGATGTTCGACCCGCAGGCCGGCGATGACATGCGCGTCCTGCCCAAGAACGGTAAGCTCGAGCGCGTCCGCGTCGACCGGCTGCCGCCGGCGGCGGAGATCAAGGCGTCCTGGGAGGCCTTCTGGAAGGCCTCGGCCGAGAACTACGAGTGGAACGAGGCCGGGCAGGGACTGCGGGCCAGGGACGGAAAGTGAGCGCTGCGGCATGCGTCAGCGGTGGACCCTCCTCTGGGCGGCGAGTGCGACGGCCCTGGTCCTGGCTGGGTGCGAGTCGACGGTGAGCTCCCCGACGGAACGCCCGGCTGGCGCGATGCGAGCCCCGGAGGCTCCGGTCAACCGCTGGGTGCTGCGCCATGACCAGACTCCCATCACCGTATGGGAGAATGGCATCGCCTGGGACCCGGAGGCGCGCCGGGTCATCTGGTACGGCGGCCACGTGGGCCGGCTCTATCCGCAGAGCAACTACACGATCCTCTACGACCCGGAGCAGAACCGCTTTCGCGAATCGCAGGCCCCGACCCGTCCGCAGCGCCGCTGCCTGGTGCACGTGGCCTACGTGGACTCCTGCCGCCGCACGCTGACCGCCGACGGCGGGAGCCATCACGGCTCGGTCCCCGGCGGAGGTCTGGCCGGCGAGTACAAGACCGTCTTCCGCTCCGACCCGCGCGGGCCCTGGCTCTACGATGCCCTCGACGACTCCTGGGAGGACTGCCGCACTCTTCCTCCGGGCTGGAAGCGCGCCGCCCACGCGCCGATCTGCCACGAGCCGAACAGCGACGCGGTCTTCGGGCTGCGCGGAGACGAGCTGTGCATCTACTCGCCGCGCCTGAACCGGGTCTTCACCCGGCCGCTGCCGCCGGAGCTCCGCAACCTGCTCAACTACGGCCTGGCCGCCGATCCGCTGCGCCGCAAGCTGGTGGTCTTCGGCGGCACGGTCACCACGCGGCGCCCGGAGAAGGTGGACGGCAAGAACGTCTACGACACGGTCGTGAAGGACTCCACCTGGACCTACGACATCGCCGCCGATGTCTGGACGCAATGCGCGCCCCGGATACATCCGCCGGCGACCAAGGCCTATCTGGGCATGCCCAGCCTGCAGATGGTCTGGCACAACGCGAGCGGCACGATCCTGCTGGTGCAGAGCGCCGACCGGGCCCCGGCCGACGGCCAGCCCTGGCCTCCGGCCGAGCTTTGGAGCTTCGACGCCGCCGCCGGGCAGTGGGCCAGGACGCCGGTCGATGAAGCCGGCCCGCGCCCGGTTTTCGCCGGTCTGGCCGCCTATGCGCCGGAGCCCGACCTGCTCTTCCTGTTCGGCGGCGGCACCGACGGCGCCGGCGAGGGCGAGAATCCCCAGGCCTGGCCCGGCTCCAGCCGGCAGGTCTGGAGCTGCCGCGTGCGCGTGCCGGGGAGGACGCCGGTCGCGCCCGCCGGTCCGGAGCGCATCCTCGTGACCGCCGGGGAGCAGGCCGTGACGATCCAGTGGCCCGCCCAGCCCGGCGTGAACTACGACGTCTTCCGGGCCCCGGCCGCGCCGCTGCCGGGAAGCTTCGAGAGAATCACCGCGAGCCCGGTGGCGGACGGAAGGCTGGAGGACCGCTCCGCTGAACGCGGCAAGGTCTACGCGTACCAAGTCGCAGCCGTAGGCGCCGCGCGGCGCTCGCTGCCGGCCTTCAACCAGCCCTGGCGGCCAGCGGGGCTCGTCGCCTCGGTCGAGTCGGCCCGGGAAGTCCGCCTGCGCTGGAAGGCGAACTCCGAGGCGGACCTGGCCGGCTACCGCGTCTACCGCGCCAGGGGCGCCGGGGTCGAGAAGGGCGAGGGCCGGTTGCTCGCTCCACGGCTGCTCGAGGAGCCGCGGTTCGTGGACTCGGCGGTGGACCTCTCCGACGGAGTGATCTGCTCCTACTGGGTGACGGCGGTCAACCGCGCGGGGATCGAGAGCGGCGCCTCCCCGCTGGCCTACACCGCGCCCGATGCGCCCGCCAACCTGACCGCCCCCGAGGGCGTGGCCCTCTCCGACGGCGTGGGCAACCGCCTCGGCTTCGCGGTCGACTGGACCTGGCCGGCGGACGTCAAGGTCGCCGGCTTCAACGTCTACCACGCCACCGAGCACATCGACACCCTGCTGGCCGAGGGCGGCTACGAGCGCTTCTGGAAGCTCTGGACCAAGGTCAACGACCGGCCGATCCCTGGCCGGGAGTTCGTCATGCCCGCGCCCCCCGACGGGCCGCGCCATCACTACTTTTACGTCCGGGCGGTGAACGTCCTGGGACAGGAGGGGTTTCTCACCGACATCGTTTCGCCCACGGACCGGCGGTTTCGGCCGTGAGCGACCAACGGAGCAGGAGTGTGTGGGTGTGTGAGTGAGTGAGTGTGTGTGTGAGTGTGTGAGCGGGGGAGCCGAACCATACCCTACCCACAAACCCACACACCCACGTACTCACACACGCCTCGCCTGAAAGGAGTCATCACGATGCGCGGAATGTTGGCGGTAGTAGTCACCGGGTTGATTCTCGGAGCAGGCAGCGCCCCGGCCGGCGAGAACGGCGGGGCGGTCCCCAAGGTCCGGGAGGAGCGGCCGCGACTGGTGCTCCGCGCCAAGGCCTGGGACGGGCCCTCGGTCGAGCGGGTCAAGGGCTGGCTGGCCCGCCCCGAGTACAAGGACAACGTCGGCAAGCTCGGCGCCGACGGGCCGAGCGGCGCCTTCCGGTACCTGGTGCTGGGCGACGAGGCCGCCGGCAAGAAGGCGGTCGAGCACCTCAAGGCCCTCAAGGCACCCACCAAGAACCCGGAGGACTCGCCCAGCTACACCGGCGAGGAACTGCTCCACGAGGCCATGATCTACGACTGGCTGCGCAACCACCCGGACTTCCAGAAGGCCGAGGACCGGGCCGGGGCCATCGCCTACTTCGAGTGGTGGGGCAACTACTTCAAGAAGCACAATTCGCCGGGCGTGGTGCCCTTCTACTCGCGCAACGCCGGCGCCTGCCTGGGCCTGGCGGCCATCGCCATAGCCATCCACGGGGACAGCCCCAAGGCGCCGGAGTTCCTGGCCCACGCCTACAAGGACCTGACCGAGAACGTCGGCACCATCCGCCAGGCCGAGGACGGCGCCACCGGCGGGGCCACCTACGGATACGTCCACGAGTTCGGCGCCTGCGCCCAGGCCGTGGCCGCCTGGCGCTCCGCCACCGACTGGGACGCCGCCAAGTGGATCAAGGAGAGCCAGGGCAATTGGCTCGAGCGCCAGATGCTCTGGCAGATCTGGGCGGTCTACCCCAACGGCTGGTTCTGGAAGGAGGGTGACGTCTGGGACGGCAGCCACCGCGACCGGAACGAGTTCACGGTGAGCCCCCTGGCGGTCTCCGACATGTACAAGAACGGCTACGGCCGGACCCACCTCGAGAACATGTATAAGCGCTGGACCATGCCCGGCTGCTACTACGGCTGGCGCTACCTGTGGTTCTTCCTCTACAACAACCCGGACGTGAAACCGCTGCCGCTCGACGGGCTCGGGAAGATGGACGTCTTCAGCCCCAAGCTGCATGCCTACGTCGGCATGCGCGACTCCTGGGCGGACGACGCCACCATCGTTCACTTCAAGTGCGGCGACAACGTCGACCACCACGGCAGCTGGGACACCGGCAAGTTCACCATCTTCAGCAAGGGCGCGCCGCTGGCCACCAAGAACGGCTACTACAAGGGCTACAAGAGTGCCAAGCACATGTACTACAAGTCGCCCTGGAGCGCCAACACGGTGATCTTCGACGGGCCCAAGTCCCGCGGCTGGCAGCCGGGCATGCCCGACCTGGACGGCTTCGCCTCCTGGAGCGCCTGGAAGGCCAAGCGCGACACCATGCACCCGGTGAGCGGCGTGCTCCTGGCCAGCGAGTCCAACGACAAGTTCGCCCGAGCCCTGGCCGACCTCTCCGGCTCGACCCATCCGGACAAGTCCGGCTGGCAGCGCGAGTTGGTCTTCCTGGGCTACAAGTACGTGGTGGTCCTCGACCGGGTCAAGCCCGGCGCGGGGGTCAAGACCCGCTGGATCCTGAACAGCATCAACGAACCCAAGGTCGATGCCGACAAGAAACTCGCCACCATCGACAACGGCAAGGCCCGGCTCTTATGCCAGACTCTGCTGCCCGAGGGCGCCAAGATCGAGAAGGTCGGCGGCGGCGGCAAGGCCTTCGCCCACAAGAACTCCAAGGGCGAGGACGTAATCTGGGATTACGACAAGGGCAAGGGCCCGGAGCAGATGCTCGGCCAGGGACGCTTCGACGTGACCCCGGCAGACCCGGGCGCCGAGACCGTCTACCTGCACGTGCTCTTCCCGACCGACCAGGGCACGGCAGCCATGCCCCCGTGTTCCGTGAAGAAGGACGGAGACAACTACACCGTGAAGGTTGCGGAGCTGGAGTACACGTTCAAGCCGGCGGCGGCGGGCGGCAAGTAGCGCGGAGGACTTGGGAGTGTGTGGGTTTGTGGGTATGTGAGTGTGTGAGTGGGGATGCCTAGCCGTGCCCTACCCACACACCCACATACTCACACACGCACAAACGCCCCAGCCTGGGGGAGTGATTACGATGCGTAGGGCGCTGAACGCGGCAGTCATCGGGCTGATCCTCGGTGCGGGCTGGGCGGCGGCCGGCGAGGCCGCCGGGCCGGTCCCCAAGGTCCGCGAGGAGCGGCCTCGCCTGGTCCTGCGCGCCAAGGCCTGGGACGGCCCCTCGGTCGAGAAGCTCAAGGCCTGGTTCGCCCAGCCTGAGTACCAGGCCATCCAGGCGAAGCTCCTGGGCGAACACAAGAGCGGCGCCCTGCGCTACCTGGTCCTCGGCGACGAGGCCGCCGGCAAGAAGGCGGTGGCCTGGCTCAAGAAGCTCACGCCGCCGGACAAGAAGCCCTCGGACTCGCCGAGCTACACCGGCGAGGCGCTGCTCTACGACGCCATGGTCTACGACTGGCTCAGGAACCACCCGGACTTCGCCAACGCGGAGGACCGCAAGGGCGCGGTCGCCTACCTGGAGTGGTGGGGCGAGCTCTTCAAGCGGCACAACTCGCCGGGGGTGACGCCGTTCTACTCGCGCAACGCCGGCGCCTGCCTGGGCCTGGCGGCCATCGCCATCGCGCTCTGGGGCGACAGCCCCAAGGCGGAGGGCTTCCTGGCCCACGCCTACAAGGATTTCACGGAGAACGTGGGCACCATCCGGCAGATGGAGGATGGGGCCACCGGCGGCTCGAGCTACGGGATCGTCCACGAGTTCCAGGCCAACGCCAACACCGCGGCGGTCTGGCGCAGCGGCACGGACTGGGACGCCGCCAAGTGGATCAAGGAGAAGCAGGGCAACTGGCTGGAGCGCCAGATGCTCTACCAGATCTGGGCGACCTACCCCAACGGCTACTACTGGAAGGAGGGCGACACCTGGTCGGCCCGGGACAAGGACGAGCACACCCTGCCCTACCTGGCCATCTCCGGGATGTACGCCAATGGCTACGGCCAGGCCCAGCTCGAGAACATGTACAAGCGCTGGACCATGGGCGGCTGCCACCACGGCTGGCGGTACTTCTGGTACTTCCTCTACAACAACCCGGAGCTGAAGCCGACGCCGCTCGAGGGCCTGGGCCGGGCCGAGGTCTTCAGTCCCAGGCTCCACGGCTTTGTGTGCTGGCGCGACTCCTGGAAGGACGATGCCACGGTCATCCACTTCAAGACCGGCGACAACGTCGACCACCACGGCACCTGGGACACCGGCAAGTTCACCATCTTCAGCCGGGGCGCGGCCCTGGCCATCAAGGACGGCGGCTACGACCAGCCCTACAAGAGCCCCAGGCACCTCTACTACAAGTCGCCGTGGAGCGCGAACGTGGTCATCTTCGACGGGCCCAAGTCCCGCGGCTGGCAGAAGTCCGTGCCCGACCTGGACGGCTTCGCCTCCTGGCCGACCTGGAAGGCCGAGCGCGACAAGCTCCACCCCGTGACCGGAGTGCTCGTGGCCCACGAGGCCAACGACAAGTTCGCCCGGGCCCTGGCCGACCTCTCCGGCTCGACCTTCCCGGACAGCTCCGGCTGGACGCGGGAGCTGGTCTTCCTCGGCTACAAGTACCTGCTGGTCCTGGACCGGGTCAAGCCGGCGGCGGGGGTCAAGACCCGCTGGATCCTGCACAGCCTCAAGGACCCGGTCCTCGACGCGGAGAAGCGGCTCGCCACCATCGAGTACGGCAAGGGCCGGCTCTTCTGCCAGACCCTGCTCTCCGAGGGCGCCAGGCTCGAGAAGGTCGGCGCGCCCGGCAAGGGCTTCTTCCACAAGAACCTCAAGGGCGAGGAGATCTCCTGGGACAGCAAGGGCGACTCCATGCGCGGCGACGGGCGCTTCGACGTGGTCCCGGCCGACCCGGGCGCGGAAACCGTCTACCTGCACGTGCTCTTCCCGACCGACCAGGGCACGGCGGCCATGCCGGCCTGTTCGGTCAGGAAGGACGGGGATAGTTACACGGTGAAGGTTGGGGAGTTGGAGTACACGTTCAAGCCGGTGAAGTGAAGGCTGGTTGGGGGTTGGAGGTGGGCGGTTGGAGGCGGGGCGACGGGTTGAGGTTTGAGGTTGGAGGTTGCGGGTTGGAGGCAGAAGTAGCGAACCGCAGAATCTCGAAAGCCGAACTTCGAAGTGACTTCGGACTTCGTGATTCGGTGTTCGGTGCTCTGCGGTTCGCCGCCGCCCGCTACGCCCTCCAACCTCCAACCCCCAACCCCCAACCCGATTCGAGCGGAGGTTCACCATGCGCATAGCCCTGATCTGTACGGCAGTGGGAATTCTGGCTGCGGCAGTCGCCGCCCCGGCCGGCGAGGCCGCCGGCGAGGCGCCCAAGGTCCGCGCCGAGCGGCCGCGGGTCTTCCTCCGCGAGAAGGCCTGGGAGGGCCCCTCGGTCGAGAAGCTCCGCGAGTGGATGAAGACCGACGAGTACAAGCTCCGCGCCCGGAAGCTCCCGCGGACCACCATGGGCAAGGCGGTGCTCTATCTCTCCGGCGACGAGGCCGCCGGCAAGGCGGCGGTCGAGGAGTTCAAGAAGTTCGCGATCAGCGGCGACACGCCCAGCTACCAGGGCATCGAGGCCCAGAAATGCGCGGCCATGTACGACTGGCTGCGCAATCACCCGGACTTCGACGAGGCCAGCCGCAAGGCCAAGATCGAGCACATGGAGAAGTGGAGCGACGGCTTCATGAAGAGCCTGGCCGGCGGCGGGCCGTCCACGCCCTTCTACTCGCGCGTCCCCGGGGCCATCTCGGCGCTGACCGTGATGGGCCTGGCGCTGCACGGGGACAGCCCCAAGGCCGACGAGTACGTGCACTTCTCGGCCCGGTACCTCCGCGAGAAGATCGGCACGGTCCGGCAGATGGAGGACGGCGCCACCGGCGGCGGCAGCTATGGCCTGCACCACGAGTTCACCGACCTGGCGAATCTCGTGGCCTGCTGGCGGAGCGCCACCGACTGGGACGCCGCCAGGTGGATCAAGGAGAACCAGGGCAACTGGCTCGAGCGCCAGATGCTCTACCAGGCCTGGACCACCTACCCGAACGGCCTGCTCGTCAAGCACGGGGACCTCTGGGACGGCTCCATGGACGACAAGGAGCAGTACCGGATGCACATCGACGCCATCGCCGGCATGTACCGGAACGGCTTCGGCCGCTCCTGGGCCGACGACATGGCCCGGCGCTGGCCGAAGTCCAAGTGGGACGACATCCCCTGGGACTACCACACCCAGTTCGCCTGGGAGTTCTTCGTCTTCAACGACCCGGAGATCAAACCCCGGGCGCTGGAGGAGCTGGGCCGGGCCGAGGTCTTCAGCCCGAAGCTCCACGGCATCGTCTGCTGGCGCGACTCCTGGAAGCCGGACGCCACCATCGTCCACTTCGTCTGCGGCGAGACCGTCGACCACCACGCCACCTACGACCAGGGCAAGTTCATGATCTTCAAGCACCAGCCCCTGGCCATCAAGGCCGGCGCCTACACCGGCGGCTACATGGGCAAGCAGCACCGCTACTTCAAGTCGACCTGGAGCTCGAACGTGGTCATGTTCACCGGGCCTGACCAGCTCGGCGAGCAGCCCAAGATCGACTTCGACGGCACGCCCTCCTGGGCGGAGTGGAAGGCCGCGCGCGACAAGAACGTCAAGCGCCCGCCGACCGGTGTCCTGGTGGCCACCGAGGCCAACGACCGGTTCGCCCGGGCGCTCGGGGATCTCGCCGGCTCGGTCCCGGCCGGCTGCGACTGGAAGCGCGAGATGGTCTTCCTGGGCTACAAGTACGCGCTGGTCCTCGACCGGGTCAGGGCCACGCCGGAGCTGAAGCACCGCTGGACGCTGCACTCGGTCAACGAGCCGAAGACCGAAGGGGCGCTGGCCGTGGTCGACAACGAGCCCGGCAGGCTCTTCTGCCGGACGCTCCTGCCCGAGAAGGCCAAGCTCACCAAGGTCGGCGGACCGGGCCACGAGTGCGACTACAACGGCGACAACCGCGTGCCCAAGGGCAAGACCGCCCCGGAGATGACCATCGGCGCCTGGCGCCTGGATGTCGAGCCCGAGGCCCCGGCCGCCGAGGGCCTCTACCTGCACGTGCTCTTCGCAGCCGACACCAAGACCGAGAAGATGCCGGAGGCCTCTGTCGAGAAGAAGGGCGACGACCTGGTTGTGAAGGTCGCCGATCTGGAATACACGTTCAAGCCGGCGCCAGCGGCCGGGAAATAGCGCGGAGGGCCTGGGCGTGTGTGGGTCTGTGGGTATGTGAGCGTGTGAGTGGGGACGCCTAGCCGTGCCTTACCCACACACCCACATACTCACACACGCACACACGCCCCATCCTGGGGGGAGCGATTGCGATGCATAGGGCGCTGACAGCGGCAGTCATCGGGCTGATCCTCGGCGCGGGTTGGGCTGCGGCGGCCGGCGAAGCCGATCCCCTCCCCAAGGTCCGCCTCGAGCGGCCGCGGATCTTCCTGCGAGGCAAGGCCTGGGACGGGCCCTCGGTCGAGAAGATCAAGTCCTGGATGGACCGGGAGGAGTACAAGGCGCACTGGGAGAAGGTCGAGCGCAGCTTCAAGACCGAGGAGAAGCGCAACATCAACCTGGCGCTGCTCTGGCTGCTCGCCGGCAACCGGGAGGCCGGCAAGCAGTGCCTGGACCGCTACAAGGAGCAGCGCAGCGGCGGGGTCTCGCCGTCGTACTGGGGCATCACCGACCAGCGCATGGCCGCCTGCTACGACTGGCTGTACGACCACCCCGACTTCACGCCGGAGATGAAGAAGAACCGCTGCGAGTACCTGGCGCTGCGCTGCCAGGCGAACATGTCCTACCTCAAGGACGAGCGCGAGAACCCGTTCTACAGCCGGTTCTCCGGCGCCCTGGCCTCGCTGACCGCCTGCGCCCTGGCCATCCACGGCGACGACCCGCGGGCCGAGGAGTACCTGCGCTACGCCTACGACTGCCTGCGCCAGAGGATGAGCACCATCCGCCGGGCCGAGGACGGCGCCTCGGGCGGCGGCTCCTACGCGCTGCACCACGAGTACACCGACCTGGCCAATCTCGTGGCCTGCTGGCGCTCGGCCACCGACTGGGACGCCGCCAAGTGGATCAAGGATAGCCAGGGCGACTGGCTGCAGCGCGGGCTGCTCTGGCAGATCTGGATGACCTACCCCAGCGGCCAGTTCGTCAAGGACGGCGACCTCTGGGCCATGGACCAGGCCGACGACACCCAGTACCGGATGAGCATCGACGCGGTCACCGGCATGTACCGTAACGGGTACGGACGGACCATGGCCGACCGGATCTACAAGCGCTGGGGCGTCAAGGACTACCACTCCGAGTACGTCTGGGAGTTCTTCGTCTTCAACGACCCGGAGGTCCCGGCCAAGCCGCTCGACGAGCTCGGCAAGGCGGCGGTCTTCGCGCCCGACTACCAGGGCGTGACCGCCTGGCGCTCGAGCTGGGCCGACGACGCGGCGATCGTCCACTTCCGCGCCGGCGAGTCCGGCGACACCCACGCCACCTGGGACCAGGGCAAGTTCATCATCTACAAGCAGAAGCCGCTGGCCATCAAGAACGGCGCCTACATCGGCTTCATGTCGCCGCAGCACAAGTACTACAAGTCTCCGTTCTCGGCCAACTGTGTCCTCTTCTACACCAAGGAAGGCGAAGCCCTGAAGCCGGCGCTCTCCTACTTCCCGGTCTTCCCCTACAACAGCAACAACCCGCTCTGGCCCAAGGGGCTCTTCGGCTGGGAGGAGTGGAAGGACCTGCGCGCCAAGACCCTCGCCGACAAGCGCGAGGTGATGGGCAGGCTCGTCGAGACCGAGGCCAACGACAAGTTCGCCCGCGCGCTGGGCGACATGTCCTACCGGCTCAGGAAGGGCGGCGGCGAGGCCCAGACCGTCTGGGACTGGAAGCGCGAGCTCGTCTTCCTCGACTACAAGTACCTTCTGGTCCTCGACCGGATCAAGGCGGGCAGGGACGAGACCGGCAAGGAGATCGTCCACGCCTGGACCCTGCACACCACCTACGAGCCCAAGGTCGAGGGCAGCCTCGTCACCGCCGACAACGGCCCGGCGCGGCTGTTCTGTCGAACTCTGCTGCCTGAGAAGGCCAAGTTCACCAAGGTCGGCGGCCCCGGCCACGAGTGCGACTTCGCCGGCGAGAACCCGCTGGCCAAGGACTGGACCGAGCTGAATCCGGCGAAGTTCGGCCCCGACACCCAGATGGGCGCCTGGCGGCTGGACGTGACGCCCGAGACGCCCGCCGCCGAGAGCGTCTACCTGCACGTCCTCTTCCCGACCGACACCAAGACCGAGAAGATGCCGGAGTGCTCGGTCGAGGCCAAGGGCGCCGAGTTCGTTGTGAAGGTCGGGGAGGCGGAGTACACTTTCAAGCCGGCGAAGTGAAAATGATGGGGGTTGGAGGTGGGAGGTTGGGGGTAAGAGGCGGAGCAGACGGCGAAGCCCTCCAACCCACAACCTCCAACCCCCAACCCGTTTTGAGCGGAGGTCCACCATGCGCATCGTCCTGATCTGCACGGCAGTGGGAGTCCTGACGGCCGCGGCCGCCGCCCCCGGCGGCGAGGCCCAGCCCCCCGCCCAGCCGGCGGCGGAGGCCCCGGCGGTCCTGGACCTCGAGAGCGGCTCCTTCCGCGCGTTTCTGCGCTGGAAGACGCCCTCGGTGATCTCCAAGGACGGCAAGGTCGCGCCGCTGCTCGCGCCCAAGGGCAAGAACCAGGCCGAGGGCGACCGCAAGCCGATGCCCGTGGTGGCCTCGGCGCCGCCGCCCGCCGGCTGGACCGCGCCGGACTTCGACGAGGGCGCCTGGCCGCGGGTCCGGGGCGCGGTGATCTCCCGGCAGTACACCATCAGCGGTGGGATCGGCGCACCGGCCGGAGGCCCGATCTACTACCCGGGCAACCCGGCTGACTGGCAGATGATCTGCCTCCGCGGCCAGTTCCAGGTCGAGGACCCGGCCGCCGCCAAGGGCCTGGTGCTCAAACTCCGCTACCACGGCGGGGCCGTCGTCTACGTCAACGGCACCGAGGTCGCCCGCGCCAACCTCCCCGAAGGCAAGCTCGACCCCGAGGCACTCGCCGAGGGCTACGCCGAAGAGACCTACGTCCGGCCCGACGGCAAGCTCTACGCCTTCCAGTCCGACGCGCAGCCCTTCGCCGACCGGATGGCCGGCCGGATCCGGACGCTCAAGGCCAAGGACGGCGGCGAGGGCGTGGCCGTGCCGGAGGCGGCGCTGCGCAAGGGCGTCAACACCCTGGCGATCGAGATCCACGCCGCCCCGCTTCATGAGGTGGCCACCACCGCGCTGCCGGCCAAGGGCCGCTGGCAGTTCGAGGACAACCCCACGCCCTGGTCGCACGCGGCGGTGCTCGAGGCCCGGCTGGCCTCGGCCTCCGGCGCGGGCCTCGGCTCGCGGGCCGGGCCGGCCGCGGGCATCGGCCTCTTCACCTGCCCGGCGCTCGAGTCCGTGGAGGTCTGGGACTACGCCCCGCCGGCCGACGGCGTCCGGCCGATCCGGATGGTCGGGGCCCAGAACGGCAGCTTCTCGGGGCAGGCGGTGCTCAGCTCGGCCGCGGCCATCCGCAAGCCGCGGGCGACGGTCACCGACCTGGCCGGCGAGGGCGGCGCCAAGATCCCGGCCGCGGCCGTCCAGATCCGCTGGGCGGAGCCGGCCTCGCCGCCGACGAGCTTCAACAGCCCGACGCGCTTCGACCGGCTGCTGGCCGAGCCGCCCGCCGAGGTCGCGCCGGCCAAGATCTCGATCCGCGACCGTAAGGTACAGCCGACGCCCGCGGCGGTGGCGCCGGTCTGGGTCACCGTGCGGGTGCCGGCCGACGCGCCGGCCGGCCTCTACAAGGGGACGCTGACCGTCGAGGCCGACGGGGCCACCGCGGCCAAGTTCGCCGTGCCCGTCGAGCTCAAGGTCCACGCCTGGAAGGTGCCCGACCCCAAGGACTTCGCCGTCCACAACAACCTCTACCAGTCGCCGGACACGCTGGCCCAGCACTACAAGGTGCCGCTCTGGAGCGATAAGCACTGGGAGCTCACCGCCAGGTCCTTCGCCGCCTTCCAGCAGCTCGGCAACAAGGTCTGCGTGGTCAACCTGGCCGTCAAGGTGCCCAGCCTCAACAACACCGAGTCAATGATCCGCTGGGTCAAGAAGGGCGACGGGCCGTACGACTACGACTACTCCGTGGCCGAGAAGTACATGGACGTCTACGAGAAGACCTGCGGCAAGCCCGGGATCCTCGAGCTCAACGTCTGGGGCTACGCCGGCAAGGACGAGAAGCCCGCGCCGCCGCTGTCCGTCACCGTCGTCGACAAGGACGGCAAGAAGCTCGAGGACCTGGTCCAGCCGCCCTACTGCACGGCGGAGAACGAGGCCTTCTGGAAGCCGCCGCTCGTCGAGCTCAAGAAGCGCCTGGAGAAGCGTGGCTGGTACGACGTGACCGCGGTGTGCTACACCAGCTACTGCTGGGACCCGCCCAAGGAGATGGTCGCCAACCTCAAGAACATCTGGCCCGACGGCCGGTGGATGAACTGCACCCACTCCTACCGGACCAGCTACGCCGGCACCAACGGGCCCATGCCCGTGCCCTTCGTCGAGTGGGTCTGGGGCTGCGGCAACATCTACAACCCCGACGCCGGCAAGCCGGGGAGCTACCCGCGCCCCTGGACCAAGTGCCCGCCCCGCGCCGACCTCGGCAACCCCCGCTACGGCGTGGCCTTCGTGGAGGCCCTGCGCGACAGCTCCCCGCTGGCCGTCTGCCGCGCCACGCCGGAGGCCTGCCTGCAGTCCGGGCTGATCGGCGTCGGCCGGGTGGGCGGGGACTTCTGGCCGCTGCCCATCGGCAAGGGCGGCAAGTACGAGCACATCTGCGACTCCTTCGCCGCGGTCGGCCCGGCCAACAACACCGTGGCCCTGACCAGCGCCGGACCGGACGGCGCCGCGCTCAACCAGCGCTCGGAGATGTTCCGGGAGGGCCTGCAGGTGGCCGAGGCCATCGTCTTCCTCGGGAAGGCCCAGGACGGCGGCAAGCTCTCCGCAGAGTTGTCCGGGAAGATCTCGAACTTACTCGACGAGCGCGCCCGCCACTACTACCGCGGCCGGCTGCCCCAGGCCCTGGCCACGCTGTCGCTGGAGGCCTGCGGCCCCCAGGAGCGCGACGACCGGCTCTTCGCCCTGTGCGCGGAGGTGGCGAAGGCCGCGGGCAAGTAACTGCGGTGGAGGGCGGACGGTGGAAGGTGGAAGAGATGGCGAACCGTAGAACCGCAGAACTTCGAACGTCGAATTGCGAAGTAACTTCGGTGTTCGGAGTTCGGCGTTCGACATTCTGCGGTTCGCCGTGCTCAGTCATGCCTTCCACCCTCCACCTCCCACCATCCACCCCGCACTGTTCACCTACCACCCAACCCGATCGGAGGTTCCCCATGCGCATAGTCCTGATCTGTGCGGCAGCATCCACCCTGGCTCTGTCCCTGGGCTGTGCCCCGGAGGAGAGCGCCGGCAAGACGAACGGGGCCGCGACCTCCACGCCTGGCGCTGCTCCGGCCCTGGAGGCCCCCCTCGACGTCCGCGGCCCGGCCGAGGCCAAGTTCGCGTCCGCCCCCAAGGTCGAGGCCGCCGGCTCGGGGTTCAAGATTTCCTTCACCGTCTCCGCGCCGACCGACGTCGAGGTCGCCATCCTCGACGCCAAGGGCAAGGTCGTCCGCCACCTGGCCGCCGGGCTGCTCGGCAAGAACGCCCCGGCGCCGCTGGCCAAGGACTCGCTCGCCCAGACGCTGGTCTGGGACGGCAAGAACGACATTGGGTTGGAGGTGGGAGGTGGGAGGTTGCAGGATGCCAGCCGCCCCCAACCTCCAACCCCCAACCCCCAACCCTTCTCCGTCCGCGTCCGCCTGGGCTCCTCCGCCCAGCTCGAGAAATACCTCGGCGTCGACAACGCCGGCCTCGACCGGGTCGGCGGCCTGGCCGTCGGCGCCGGCGGCGAGCTCTTCGTGCTCTCGCGCTCCTGGGTCAAGGGCCGGACGGACCTTAAGGTCTACGACCGCTCCGGCAAGTACCTCCGGACGATCATGCCCTATCCGGCGGCGACGCCGGCGGAGCGGCTCAAGTCCGTCGGGCAGCTGACCGTCGGCGGGGAGAGAGTGCCGGTCATTTTCAACGGCCACAGCGAGAGCATCCATCCGCTGACGGTGAGCCTGCCCCGGCAGAACCTGGCCTGGAACCCCAAGGGCCACCTCGTGGCGGCCAGCACCCTGGCCACCGCCTACGAGCACGGCCTGCCGCGGCACCTGCTGGCCTTCCATCCGCAGGGCGGCGCGCCCGACGGGATGAACTTCGTCGGCCCGGAGCTCCGGCCGCCGACCGGCGTGACCTGGGGCCACGGCGAGGGCGACGACCCCTGCTTCGACCACGTTGCCTGCAGCCCCGACGGCAAGTGGGTCTACTACGCGGGCGCAACCTTCCAGAGCATGCACGCCGTGTACCGCCTGGCCTGGGGCGAGGCCCACGGCTCGGGGATGGAGGCCGGCTGGTTCGGCCAGGACAACCGCCCGGGCTCCGACGACAAACACCTGAACGACCCCGCTGGCCTGGCCGTCGACGCCGCCGGCAACGTCTACGTCTGCGACCGGGGCAACAACCGGATCGCGGTGATCTCGCCGGAGGCCAAGCTCCTCGGCAGCATCGCCGTCGAGGACCCCGAACAGATCGCCGTGCATCCCAAGACCGGCGAGATCTACGTGCTCTGCCGCCAGTCCCCGCCCGGCACGACGCCCAAGGACATCGGGCCGATGTCCACGGAGGAGTACCGGGCCTGGAAGGCCCGCGTGGCCGAGCGCGCCGCGAGGGCCCCGGCGGCCCGGGCGCCGAAGTTCCTGAAGCTTGGCGCCTGGAAGGCCGGCGAACCGGCGAAGACTCTCGCCCAGCTCGACGAGGGCCTCGACCTCATGGCGCTGGACGGCGAGGCCACGCCGCCCGTCATCTGGGCCACCGGCAAGGCCGGGCTCCGGCCGATCGTCGACCGCGGGGACAAGCTCGAGCCCGGCGCGCCGCTCTCTTCCACCGGCGGCGGCATCTCCCACCCCGGGCGGGTGGTGGCCGACCCAGAGCGCAACCGGGTGCTGGTCTACAACCTGGCCTCCAACTACAAGGTGAACGCCTTCGACCTGGCCACCGGCGCCAAGACTCTGCTGCTCGACTCGGTCAGCGACTTCGCGGTCGCCCCGGACGGCAGCATCTACGGCCTGGGCAAGTTCAGCAGCAATGAGATGCTGCGCTTCTCGGCCGACGGGAAGCCGAGTCCCTTCCCCGGCTCGGACAAGAACGTCGTCAAGATCGCGCCGATCTGGATCGGGGGGATCAACCTGGGCGCCCGGGGCATGACCGTCTCGCCCTCCGGTGACGTCTACCTGCTTCGCGCCAACGGCGAGAAGGGCGTGCAGAGCCGGCTGGATGTCTTCGGGCCCGACGGCAAGCTCAAGAAGGCTGCGCTGGTCGACGGCCTGGGCATCGGCGACTGCGGCGTGGGCGTGGACCCGGCGGGGAACGTCTACCTGGGCGTCAACGTGAAGCCGAGGAACGCCCTCCTGCCCCGGGACTTCGCGGGCGTCGTGCCCCAGGCCAACTGGCTGTGCTGGGCGCAGTGGAGCTGGCACTACCGGCCGGAGCCCTGGCACTACTCGATGAGGAACGAGTACCTCTACCACTACGGCTCGGCCATGAAGTTCGGGCCCGCGGGCGGCGCCTTCTACCGCGGGGCCATCGGCTTCGACGAGGCGGGCAAGCCCATCGGCGGCGGCCGGCTGCCGCTCGAGGCGGCGCCACAGGGCTCGGCCGAGTACCTCAGCGGCTACCTCTACGGGCAAGTCAAGGCCGCCGGCATCCAGTGGCGTTACGCCGGGATGGGCATCGTCCCGGCCTCCGAGCGCCAGTGGGGCGACCCGAGCTGCGTGTGCATGAGCAGCCGCCTGGGCGTCGACGGCT
>JAKLDR010000115.1 GCA_022703445.1 Planctomycetota bacterium
CGGCCTTCGGCGGGATCGACCCGCAGCCCGATTGCGTGATCACCACCGAGATCGCCTCCGGGCGGTTCGAGGACGACATTCGCCGGATGCGCATGGCCGCCTGGCACGGCGCCGACCACATCATGGTCATCCGCACGCTCGGCCAGAGCCACTTCGACGGCCTGATCGAGGGCACGCCCGAGGGCGTGGGCGGCGTGCCCATCACCCGGAAGCAGGTCCGGGCGACCCGGAAGGCCCTCGACCTCATCGAGGACGAGGTCGGGCGCCCCATCAACTTCCACTCCTACGTGAGCGGCGTTGCCGGGCCGGAGATCGCCGTGCTTTTCGCCGAGGAGGGCGTCAACGGCGCCCACCAGGATCCCCAATACAACGTGCTCTACCGCAACGTCAACATGCTGCGCTCCTACGTCGACGCCGCCGAGGCCAAGGGCATCATGGCCTGGGCGGGCATGCTCCAGATCGACGGCGCCCACAACGCCAACGCCACGGCGAGCGAGGCCTGGCGGATCGCGCCGGAGCTCCTGGTCCAGCACGCCATCAACAGCCTGTTCTCGGTGAAGGTCGGGATGCGAAAGGACCTGATCGCGCTCTCGACCGTCCCGCCGACCGCGCCGCCGGCGCCCAAGCTGCGCCTGGACCTGCCCTACGCGGTGGCGCTCCGCGACCTCTTCCCGGGCTACCGCTTCCGCGCCCAGCAGAACACGCGCTACTCGACCTCCGACGAGCCACAAACCGACGCGCTCCATTTCCTGGACACGCTCATCTCGCGGCTCACCTCGGCGGACCTCCAGAGCACCATCACCTGCGACGAGGCCCGCCACGTGCCCTGGCACGTCAACAACGTCCGGGCGGTGGACACGGCCAAGGAGACGCTGGTCGGCTTGGACGGCCTCAAGGACCTGGTCAAGATCGACCGTTCCGGGCCGCTCGGCGCCGCCGCGCGGGAGATCACCGAGCGCGCCGTCCTCTTCCTCGAGGAGATGGTCGAGGCCGGCGGCTACTTCAAGGCGGTCGAGGCCGGCTTCTTCGTGGACAGCGGGCTCTACCCGGAGCGCGCCGGCGACGGCATCCGCCGGGAGCTCGCCGGCGGAGTGGGCGCCGGCACAGTGGTCAGGCGCGAGCCGGAGTACCTCGCGCCGGTCTGCGCCCACTTCGGCGAGAACCACCTGCCGGCCGAGCTCTCGGGGAAGAAGCCCTGCACGCTGATCGGCGGCTGCACGCTCTGCGACCACCGCAAGATCGTCTACATAGACGAGCTCGACCCGGAGGACAACGTCGCCGCGCGCCTGGCCGCCGTCGGCCGGCCGTCGAGCATCATGCCCGAGGCCGAGTGGGCCCGCGACGGCCTCGTCTCGGTGAGCATGTTCTTCCCTGAACCGGAGGAGACAGCCAGGGCCGCGGCGCTGGCGCTCGCCGAACGCATGGGCCTCGCCGACGCGGCGGTGGTCCACAGCGCGGTGATGCACCCCGCCGAGGGGACACTGGTCGAGGTCAAGGGCCGGGTGACGCGGGGCATCAACCGCTCGGCGCTCAAGTTCGAGGCCAAGCCCGAACTGCTCCCGCCCGAGGAGATCACCGCCTTCGTCCGCTCCAAGGGGCTGAAAGCCGTCGCCGGGACGCTCGGCAACGACGAGCACTCGGCGGGCCTCCGCGAGATCCTGGACATCAAGCACGGCGGCATCGAGAAGTTCGGCTTCGCCTGTCGGAACCTGGGCACCTCGGTGCCGCCGGGCAAACTGGTCGATGCCGCCGTCGAGTTCGGCGCGCAGGTGCTCTTGGCCAGCACCATCGTCAGCCACGGCGAGGTCCACCGCGCGAACCTCTCCAAGCTCCACCAGCTCTGCGTCGAGAAGGGCGTGCGCGACCGGATCCTGCTCGTCGGTGGCGGGCCCCAGGTGACGGACGAGTTCGCCCGCGAGTGCGGCCTGGATGCCGGCTTCGGCCGCGGCACCAAGGGCCTCGACGTGGCCAGCCTGATCGTGAGGCGCCTCCGCAAATGACCTCGCGGCGCGCCGAGATCATCACCGTCGAGGTGGGCAGCACCATCACCAAGGCCCTGGCCTTCGGCGACGGGAAGATCCTCGGCCGCGCGACGGCGCTGACCACTCCGGCCGACGTCTCGCTAGGCCTCCGCGAAGCCGGCGAGCGGTTGAAGGCCTCCTGCGGCCTGGCGCTGGACGACGCCGCCCGGGTCTACGCCACGAGCTCCGCGGCCGGCGGACTGCGCATGACCGTCCACGGCCTGACCCGGGACCTGACCACCCGCGCCGCCGAGGAGGCCGCGCTCGGCGCCGGCGCAAACGTGAAGCTCGTGACCGCCGGCCGGCTCGGCGAGCGCCAACTCAAGAAGCTCGCCGCCATCAAGCCGAACCTGGTCATGCTCGCCGGCGGCGTCGAGGACGGCGAGGAGGAGACAGTCCTGGCCAACGCCAAGGCCGTCGCCGGGCTCGGGCTCGACTGCCCGACGATCTTCGCCGGCAACGCCGCGCTCCAGGACGACGTCCGCGCGGCCTTCGCCGCCGCTGGTCGCGACGTGAAAATGGTTGAGAACGTCTACCCGCGCTTCGACGAGCTCAACGTCGAGCCGGCGCGCGCGGTGATCCAGCGGATCTTCGCCGAGCGACTGGTCATCGCCCCGGGGATGGAGGAGCTCAGGAAGCTCGCCGGCGGCCGGGTGAGCCCGGTGCCGGCCGCGGTGCTTCGCGCCGCCGAACTGCTCTCGGCCAAGGTCGGCGACCTCGTCGTCCTCGACGTGGGCGGGGCCACCACCGACGTGCACTCGGTGGTGAGGAGCCCTTCGCCGGGCAACCTCGACGCCCAGGTGGTCTCGCGCCGGACGGTGGAGGGCGACCTCGGCGTCTTCGCCAGCGCCGAGTCGGCCTGGGCGGCGATGGGCCGGAAGGGCAAGCCCAAGCCGTTGGCCGCCCTGCCCTCCTCTGCCGCGGAGCAGGCTCTCTCCCGGGACCTGGCCGCGGCCTGCACCGAGCTGGGCCTGCTGCGCCACGCCGGGCGCGTTATCCCGGGGGCGGTCCTGCCCGACGGGCGCGTCCCCGTCCGCGGTCGAGACCTGCGCTCGGTGCGGCTGGTGGTCGGCTCGGGCGGGGCGCTGGCCGCCTTGGGCGGCGGCCTGGAGCGACTGGAGAGCGCGCTCCGGTCTCACCGCCGCGAGGCGCTATTGCCACCCGCCGACGCCGAGCTCCGGATCGACCGCGACTACGTCTTCGCGGCCTGCGGGGCCTTCGCCGCGGACTTCCCGGAGCTGGCGGTGGAACTGATGCTGCGCAGCGTCGGCCGCTGACGGCGGGCCTCAGCCCATGCGGATGATGCCGGCCGTCAGGGCCAGCAGGCCGCAGCACACGATGATGACCCCGGATATCCGATTCACCCAGCGCAGGCCGCTGGCGTTGAACCGCCCCCGGAACACGCCCACGCTGCCGCTCAGCAGAAGCCACCACATGGCGGAGCCCAGGAACACGCCCAGGATCAGGACCACGGTAGAGAAGCCGCTCACGCCGGCGCTGGCCAGCCCCAGGCTCGCGAAGATCGCGACGAAGGCGATGATCGACAGGGGATTGGTCAGCGTCAGGAGCAGGGTCGAGGCATAGTAGCCCAGCAGGGTCGAGCGGCTGGCCGGAGGCGACTTCTCCTGCGGCTTGGCCAGGAAGGCCTTGACGCCCAGGCAGCAGAGAAACGCCCCGCCGATGATTCCCAGCCAGGCCTGCTGCCGGATCATGAAGTCCGCCACGCAGTTCACGCCCAGGGCGGCAACGGCCCCGTACATCGCGTCGGCGGTGGCCGCACCCAGCCCCGAAACGATGCCGCACCGGCGCCCGGCGGCCAAGGTGCGGCGCACGCAGAGCGCACCGATCGGCCCGACCGGCGCCGCGATGACGGCGCCAACCGCCAAACCCTTAAGGAAGGTTACCGCGACCATCGGACCCCGGCAGGCTGGTCCACCAGGGGGTCAGCTCGGTGGCCCTGGACGGCCGGACCGAAGGCTGGCCGGTGCCCTGCCGCACGGTGAGCGTCTGGTTCTGGCCGAGCTGGCCGTCGCCGCCCGGAGCCGAGTAGCTGACCGTGCCGCCGAGCACGATCACGCAGGCCGGCTCGTCGTCGGCCGGCCGCGACTCGATCACCGCCTGGGCCTCGGGAGCCAGCTCCAGCCTGCGGAGGGGCTCCAGCCCGACGGCCTCAAGGGCCCTGCCGGCTGACAGCCAGGCGATGCCCCGGGTGATGCGCAGCGGGGCGCCGCCGCCGGCCAGGGCGGCCTCGGCCGGCCCGCGGAGTTTGAGGTCCGAGCCATCGGCCAGCTTGAGGTGCAGCAGAGCCCCGCCCGGCACGCTCACGGCCGCGCCCGGGCTGAACTCCGCCGGGAAACCGGCGCCGGACGAGGCCACCACGGTCGCGCCGCGTGGGGCGGAGAGCAGGCCGAGTCTGGGCACCAGGGCCACGCCGGCCAGCACCGCCGCCGTGCCGCCGGCCAGCATCAGCCAGGCCAGCGCGGGCACCGGCCGGCCGGCCGGCGCCGGACGCCCGGCACCGTGCGCCGCGCGGAGCTTCTCCGCCTCCTGCCGGGCGCGGCGGGATATGTCCTGGCGAACCTTCTCGTTTAGCTGGGAGTCGAAGGCCCGGACCGCCTCGAGGGCCCGGCCGGTGCCGCGGAGCTCCTCCATGGCCGCCCGGCAGTCGATGCAGTCGGCCAGGTGCTTCTCCAGCTGAAGGCGCTCGGCCTCGCCGGGATCGAGCTCCCCGACCACATAGTCGAGCAGGTAAGGACGAAGGCGTTCGCAGTCGGCCGCGCTCATGGCCCGTTCGGCTCCCACACTGTTGCATACACCGGCATCGGCTAATTCTCCGAGTCTTTGTCGCCAGAGGGGCGACCGAGAAGCCGGTCGTCCAGGTCGCCCAGGCTCTGGCGCAGGCGGCTCAGAGCCGAGTGCAGCCGGGAGCGCACCGTACCCAGGCGCGCGCCGACCACGTCGGCGATCTCCCGGTACTTGAGGTTGCCGAAGCGGTGCAGCATGAGCGCCTCGCGCTCCGGCTCGGGCAGTTCGGCTATGGCCGCGTGCAGGCGGTCGAGGACCTCCTTGCTGACGATGCTGGACAGCGGCGTGCTGGTCGGGGCCTTGACCTCGTCGATGGCCGAGTGCTGGCTGGTGTCGTTGACGCTGGAGGCCCCGGCGTCGTCCAGGCTCCGGGCCGGGTGGCGCTTGCGGTAGCGCAGCTCGTTCTTGGCGAGGTTCCTGACGATGGTGAAGAACCAGGTGGAGAAGCGCCGCGGGTATTCGTAGCTGTCGGCGTCCCGGTAGATGCGCAGGAAGGCCTCCTGGGCCAGCCCCTCCGCGGCGCTGCGCTCGCCAAGCAGCCGGGTGAGCAGCGCCAGGGTGGCGGTCTCGTACCGGGAGAAGAGCTCATCGAAAGTATCGGTCTCGCCGCGCTGGCAGCGGCGCATCAATTCCTCGTCGCTGAGCTTGGAGATCTGCCCAGGCTCGAGGACGGGAAGCTCCCTGGTGCTATCGCGCTTGCGGCTCACGCCGCGGGATTATAGCCGGGAACCCGGCGGAGGCAAGTCAGGGCTATCGCCTCTTCCGGGCAGCGGAGGACCACTCCGGCCGGGGGACCCGGTGCACCTTGGGGGACTTGCCGCCGACCAGCGCGGCGACCTCCCGCTCCAGGGACGAGACCGCCCGGGCCGAGTCGAGGATTTCGAGGTCGAGCCTCGCCCGGTGGCTGCCGCCCGGGGCCAGGCGGATCACCCTGCCCCGCTCGCGCTCGAAGGGCTTGGGGTTGGGGTAGTTGGTGCCGGGTTCGAGACCCGTGACGTAACCGTCGGCCAGGGCCTGGGTGTTCTTCCACTGCGTCAGGCAGGGCATCTCGTCTAGCCGGAAGCGAACCACGGCGGCCTTGTCGCCGGTCGAGTTGACCAGGGCCGCGAGTGTCCGGCCGTCCCTGGCGCCGGCCAGTTCGTAGAAGTAGACCTGCTCGACGTACCCGGCCGTGGGCCCGAGGTACCGGTCGTACTCGGCAATGCCCTCGACGGCGCGCGGGTCGCGCGGCGAGACGTTCACGGCCGGCGCGACCAGGCGGGAACCGGCCTCCAGGAAGGGCGCGCCGAAGTTGCAGTGGTAGAGCAGCTCGATCTCGCTGGGGATGGCCCGGAGGTTCTCGACCCGGTCGTCGATGGACAGCACGCTGCTCCCGGCCTTGGTGGAGACGCGCGAGATCAGGCGCAGCCCCGGACCGAAGAGCATGGACTCGTCGACGATGCCGGTCACGACCAGCTCGGCCGGGTCGCCGGGGAGCACCTCGACCACCAGCCGGTTGGCCGGGAGGTTGGCGATCCTGCCGTGCAGCGGCAGACGGACCTCGGAGCGATTGCCGTTGTTGTCGACGACCACGTCGGTGCACGGCGCGCCGTTGGACTCCAGGCCGCAGCGCACGATGACCTCGTCGAAGCCCTGCAGCCAGCCCAACCCTCCGCGGTCGCCGGGGTCCACGAACTTGGGGTGGACCGGTCCGACCACCGGCGCGTTCCAGGCCACGTCCAGGCCCCGATAGGCGCCGCGCCAGATGCCCATCCCGCGGGTGGGCAGGACCGTGAAGGCGAAGGCGCCGTTGTCGACCTCCACGACCTCGACGCCGTCGGTGAGCCCCCCGCGCAGCGTCCGTTTGCGGATCGACCAGGCCGGCCCCCGGCGGGCCCCGGCCCGACGCGAGGTGACCTCGAATTCGTCCTGCCAGATGCCCCTGGCAACGTCCGTCAACGTCCAGGTTCCACGCTTCATGGCACCAGCCTCCCCAGCCGCACCTTCGCCGCGGCGGAACGTAACCTACCGGGATGGGCCGTTTCGCACAAGGGCAGAACGCTCCGTGGCGCCCGGGCCCGACCCGTCAGGAATGCCTGATTCGAGTATTTGGTTATCCCTGGATGGCCGCCTGCCGATAAGCATAACGCGAGCCTGTGGCCGAGGACGGATGCGATGAACATCGTGGGACCCGTGGGGAACGAGGCGACCCGCTCACTGCCCGTGCGGCAGGTGCGCTTCACGTATCTGGACTACCTGGAGCTCCGCGCCTGGGAATTCGAGAAGTTCCGGCACATGCCGGCCATCACCCAGGAGGAGATCGACACCGTCGACTGGCCCGCTCTGAGCCTGGCCTGCACCCCTCCGGAGCCGGCGGACTGAGAAACGGCTAGAACTCGAACCCTCGTGACATCTTGGGCTTGTTGGAGTCGGCCGGCTTGCCGCCGCCGCCCGCCGACTTGGTCTTGGCCGCCCCGGGGTTGACGTCGCCGAAGTCCAGGTCGATGCCCGCGGCCGCCGAGCCCTTGGTCACGCCGCGCAGTCCCAGCCGCAGCTCTTCGGGCGCCGGGGAACTCGCCAGGGCCTCGTCCTCGGTGACCATCCCGCCCTTGACCTGGTCGAGCAGCGACTGGTTGAAGGTCTGCATCTGGTAGTGCCGGCCCTCGGCGATGGCCTTCTCGAGCTCGCGGGTGGAGCCCTTCTCGATCAGCTCGGTGATGTGCGCGGTGTTGACCAGGATCTCCATGGCCGGCACCAGGCCCATGCCGTCGGCCCGGCGCAGCAGACGCTGGCTGACCACCCCGCGCAGCAGCAGGGCCATCTGCATGCGGATCTGCTGGGCCTGGTCCGGGAACGAGTCCAGGATGCGGTCCAGGGTCTGCTTGGCGTCATTGGTGTGCAGCGTCGAGAAGACCAGGTGGCCGGTCTCGGCCGCGGTGATGGCGAAGTTCATCGTCTCGCGGTCGCGCATTTCGCCGATCAGGATCACGTCGGGGTCCTGGCGGAGCACGGCGCGCAGCGCCGAGTGCAGCTCCTTGGTGTCGATGCCCAGCTCGCGCTGGTTGATGGTGGCCAGCTGGTCGGTGTAGACGAACTCGATGGGATCCTCGACGGTGACGATGTGCACCGGACGCGTGGTGTTGATGTGCTCGATCATGCAGGCCAGGGTGGTGGACTTGCCCGAGCCGGTCGGCCCGGTCACCAGCACCAGGCCGTTGGGGCGGTCGGCCAGGACCTTGAGGACCGGCGGCAGGCCCAGGCTGTCGATGGTCGGCACCTCGATGGGCACCAGCCGGAAGACCGCGCCGATCTGCCCGCGCTGGACGAAGACGTTCACGCGGAAGCGGGCCAGCCCCGGGACCTCGTACGAGAAGTCGGCCTCCAGGTTCTCCTCGAAGCGCTTGCGGACCGAGGCGGCCATCAGCCGGTAGATGCCGTCGCGCATGTCGTTGGGCGAGATCTCTTCGTAGCCAGTGCCGACCATGTTGCCGGCCAGCCTGAAGATCGGCGGGCGGCCGACCTTGAGATGCAGGTCGGAGCCGTTCTTCTCGGCCAGTTCCGCGAGGAGCTTGTCGATCTCGAGCATGATGCGCGTCTCCCTCTAGAAGTGCCGAGGACACTCTAGCGCTTGACCGGTTCGTAGTCAAGAGCGAGGGGCAGATCAGCAATCCTTGTCTTCACTGGCAGCCACAACCCTTTCGGGGAATCTCCGGGTATAGGCAACCCACTGATCCAGGATGCTTCGGTGAGGGAGTTTGTCCATGAGGCTAGAGAAACTGCGGTCCAAGGGCTCGATTTGCTTCTTCACCCCAGAATCAGAATACCAGGAGATCCATTCGTCTGCGGACAGTTTGATCATCTCGCTCCAATGTGGAGCCATTATTGAGTAGGCTTCTTCGAAAAGCTCGGCCATCTCGGACAACCCGAGCTCCCGAAGCCCATTCCTGGTTTCCTCATAGAGCTTCAGATCGCGATGATTCCCGAAGTGCCAACCCAGGTCATCCAATGTCATGCTGACATCTAAGCAGTGCGTCGCGGCCATTGCACGCAAGCCCCTGGGTAATTTTGGGAGGCCAAGCGCAAGCTTACGGTCGTCACCTGGGCCAGGAGCCGTCCGGCTAAGCTCGCCCAGCAATTTGTCGAGCAATTCTTCGTCACTCTGCGTACTGGCAATGCTTTGCACCGTAAGTGGCGGGAGAACAACATGTCTATTGCGGTTCTTCCGGCCAGACATCGTTCAATTCCTTCCCAGTCTTTGCTCGCAACTGGCCCAACCGGTGACCACGTCGACTGCATCGACGCTCAAGACCGCTGCATCTCTATCCTACAGGTCGGCCTCTCGTAGCCCCGCCATCTTGACGAGATGCCGCAGAAGGCCTCGCTTCAGCGACTGGTTGCCGTGGATGGGAACTGAGAGCCTAACAATGCTCCCGGGCCGGCCGTAAATGTGATGGCTGCCGTGGACGCGCATGAGCAACCAGCCGTGACGCTCCAATACGCGCGCCAGTTCCTTGCCGGAAAACGCCTTCATATGGCGATTTCGACTATGCGATCCCTGCGGGCGTTCTTCTTGACCTTGCGGACGTCCACAGAAAGACAGCCCTCCACCGCCTCATAGAGGTTCTTGAGGAGTTCCTCGAAGGTTTCTCCCTGAGTGGCGCAACCGGGGATGGCCGGGACCTCGGCCCAGTAGCCTCCCTCCTCAGCTTCGTGAACGATAACCTTAACCTTCATGTGCCGTCTCCTTCGGCCGCCAGCAGTGCGCGGCCCACTGATTCTAACCGCCCGCCCGGCTTCCGGCGACGAACTTCTCAAGCACGGCGGCGGCCGCCCCGGTGGCCAGCGACCGGCAGGCCAGTTCCATCCCCTCGCGGAGGTCCGCGGCCCTGCCTGCAACCATCAGCGCCGCGCCGGCGTTCAGGACCACCGCCTGGCGGGCCGGGTGCGGCCTGGCCTCGAGAATGGCCCGCGCGGCCGCGGCAGAGTCCTCTATCCCGGCGACGCGCAGCGCCCCGGCCGCCACCGGCTCCATCCCGAACCTGGCCGGGTCGATCTCGCCCTCGACGATCCGGCCGTCCCGGACCTCGGCGAAGGAGGTGGGCGCGCCCGGGCTGATCTCGTCGAGGCCGTCGTGGCTGTGGACGGCCAGGGCGCGCTCGGCGCCGAGCGCCAGGAGCGCCTCGGCCACGGTGCGCAGCAGCCTGCGGTCGTAGACACCCATCACCTGGCGCTTCACGCCCGCCGGGTTGGTCAGCGGCCCGAGCAGGTTGAAGACCGTGCGCAGGCCGAGCTCCTTGCGGACCGGCCCGGCGTGCTTCATCGAGGGGTGATATCGGGGCGCGAAGAGGAAGGCGAAACCGCAGTCAGCCAGGCATTTCTCGGCAACGGCCGGCTCGCAGTCGATCCTGGCGCCGAGCTTCTCGAGGAGATCGGCCGAGCCGCAGGAACTGGACACCGAACGGTTTCCGTGCTTGGCCACCGGCACGCCTGCGCCGGCCGCCGCCAGAGCCGCGATCGTCGAGACGTTCAGCGTGCACTGGCCGTCGCCGCCCGTGCCGCAGGTGTCGATCGCCCCCGCCGGCGCGGCGATCTTCACCGAGTGCTCGCGCATCGACCGGGCGAAGCCGGCGATCTCGGCGGCGGTCTCGCCCCTGGCCCGCAGGGCCACCAGGAAGGCGGCCAGCCGGACCGGACTGACCTGACCGTCCATGATGGCGTCCATGGCCGCGGCGGCCTCCGCACAGGAGAGCGGCTCCATCTCCACGGCGCGCCTGAGCAGGTGCTGGAAATCCATGATGCCGGAATTCTAGCCGCCCGCGGGCCGATTGCCAGGGCCGGGGGTCCGCCGCGGCGGGTGTGAGGTCCGGCCGCCGCCATTCTTCTTTTGACAGGACTGTCTCGGGTGATACCATGCGGCGGGTCGTTTGCGGCCAGTCGACCGCAACCCAACGGACATTCTTTGGAGGCTCAGATGGGCAAGAAGCACGTCTTCTTCTACGGCGCCGGCAAGGCGGAGGCCAAGGGCAAGGACCTGACCAAGGACGTCCTCGGCGGCAAGGGCATCGGCCTGATGGAAATGACCTCCATCGGCCTGCCGGTTCCGGCCGGATTCACCATCTCCATCCAGACCTGCGCCGAGTACTACACGCTCGGCCGCAAGCTTCCCAAGGGCCTGGACAAGGAGGTCCTGGAGGCGGTCAAGAAGCTCGAGAAGGTCACCGGCAAGAAGCTCGGCGACGCCAGCGACCCGCTGCTGGTCTCGGTGCGCTCCGGCGCGGCCCGCTCCATGCCGGGCATGCTCGAGACCATCCTGAACCTGGGCCTCAACGACGTCTCCGTCGAGGGCCTGGCCCGGACCACCGGCAACGCCCGCTTCGCCTACGACAGCTACCGCCGCTTCATCCAGATGTTCTCGACCACCGCCATGGGCCTGTCCAAGGAGCCCATGGAGGAGATGCTCCACCACGCCAAGCAGAAGGCCGGCGTCAAGACCGATCCCGAGCTCAACGCCGCGCAGCTCAAGGCGCTTTGCGCCGAGTTCAAGGCCTTCTACAAGAGCAAGAAGGGCGAGGACTTCCCGCAGGACCCGATCGAGCAGCTGTGGGGCGCCATCCGCGCGGTCTTCGGCTCCTGGGAGGCGGAGAAGTCGGTCACCTACCGCCGCGTCGAAAAGATCACCGACCTGGTGGGCACCGCGGTCAACGTGGTCCAGATGGTCTTCGGCAACAAGGGCGAGACCTCGGGCACGGGTGTCTGCTTCACCCGCGACCCCAACAGCGGCGCCAACGAGTTCTACGGCGACTGCCTGATCAACGCCCAGGGCGAGGACGTGGTCGCCGGCATCCGCACCCCCATGAAGCTGATCGAGCTCGAGAAGCGCCTGCCGGTCGCCTACAAGCAGCTCTGCGAGGTCCGCAAGACCCTCGAGAAGTACTACAAGGAGATGCAGGACCTCGAGTTCACCATCGAGGAGCAGAAGCTCTACATGCTCCAGTGCCGCACCGGCAAGCGCCTGCCCTCCGCGGCCTTCAAGATCGCCGTGGACATGGTCAAGGAGGGTCTGATCACCAAGGAGCAGGCCGTCAGCCGCATCACCCCCGAGCAGATCGAGGGCGTCTTCTACCCGGTGATCGACGTCGCCAAGGTCGGCACCCAGAAGCTCAAGGAGCTGCTGATCGGCAAGGGCATCGACGCGGTGCCCGGCGCCGCCTCCGGCCAGGCGGTCTTCACCGCCGCCGAGGCCGAGGAGATGGCCAAGGCCGGCAAGCGGGTCATCCTCATCCGCAAGGAGACCAGCCCCGAGGACGTCGGCGGCATGCACGCCTCCCAGGGCATCCTCACCGCCACCGGCGGC
Organism: Planctomycetota bacterium; assembly: GCA_022703445.1. GTDB lineage: Bacteria > Planctomycetota > SZUA-567 > JAKLDR01 > JAKLDR01 > JAKLDR01. The sequence continues at coordinate 12,160 of JAKLDR010000115.1, forward strand.
AAGACCTCGCACGCGGCCGTGGTGGCCCGCGGCTGGGGCAAGTGCTGCATCGTCGGCGCCGAGAGCCTGAACATCGACTACGCCGCCAAGCAGCTGACCGTCGGCGGCAAGGTCGTGAAGCAGGGCGACGAGCTGACCCTGAACGGCACCACCGGCGAGGTCTTCACCTCCGCCCTGCCGCTCAAGAAGCCCGAGCAGACCGAGGAGTTCCGCACCCTGCTGAAGTGGTGCGACGAGATCCGCACCCTCAAGGTCCGGACCAACGCCGACACCCCCTACGACAGCGAGAACGCCGTGCGCCTCGGCGCCGAGGGCATAGGCCTCTGCCGCACCGAGCACATGTTCTTCGACACCGAGGAGCGCCGCCTGGCCATCCAGGAGATGATCGTGGCCGAGAGCCAGGAGGCCCGCAAGAAGGCCCTGGCCAAGCTGCTGCCCATCCAGCGCGCCGACTTCGAGGGCATCTTCAAGGCCATGAACGGCAAGCCGGTCACCATCCGGCTGATCGACCCGCCGCTGCACGAGTTCACCCCCAAGGATGACGCCGGCGTTGAGAAGCTCAGCAAGGTCACCGGCCTGTCCCCGGATGCCATCCGCCACCGCTGCGAGCAGCTCCACGAGTCCAACCCCATGCTCGGGCACCGCGGATGCCGGCTGTGCATCACCTACCCCGAGATCCTGGACATGCAGGTCACGGCGATCGTCGAGGCGGCCATCAACGTCGCCAAGAAGGGCACCAAGGTCCTGCCCGAGATCATGATCCCGCTGACCATCGACAAGAAGGAATTCAAGATCCTCAAGACCCAGACCGTGGCCATCGCCGACGCGCTGATCGCCAAGGCGGGCGTGAAGAACAAGGTCAGCTACATGGTCGGCACCATGATCGAGATCCCGCGCGCGGCGCTGCTGGCCGACCAAATCGCCGAGGAGGCCGAGTTCTTCAGCTTCGGCACCAACGACCTGACCCAGATGACGCTCGGCCTGTCGCGCGACGACGCCGGGCGCTTCCTGCCCGACTACGTCATGAGCGAGAAGGACGGCGGCAAGGCCATCTTCGCCGACGACCCCTTCCAGTCGCTCGACCAGGCCGGAGTGGGCATGCTGGTCAAGATGGGCATCGAGAAGGGCCGCTCGACCCGCAAGAACCTCAAGGTCGGCATCTGCGGCGAGCACGGCGGCGAGGCCAAGTCCGTCAAGTTCTGCCACCGCGCTGGCATGAACTACGTGAGCTGCTCGCCCTACCGGGTGCCGATCGCGCGCCTGGCCGCCGCCCAGGCGGTCATCGAGGACAAGGCCGCCAAGAAGAAGGCCAAGAAGTAGCCCCATCCGCAAAGCAGACGAGCGGGCCTCGGGATCGCCTCCCGGGGCCCGCTGCTTTTCAGGCACCGCGAGATCAACCTCAAGGCAGAGGCCGCAGAGGACAACATCGGTTATTCAGCCACAGATGAACACCGATGAACACAGATCTTGGGGCCGAGGCGGGAGAGCGGCGACGTGCTCCGGCCATAAGCCGAGCACAAGTGCCCGGCTTCCGTCCGAACCGCATCGCCCGGACGCTCCCGTCTTCGCCCTTCGGGCTACGCCGTGGCAAGGTCGCGTCCTGAGCCCGGCTGCGCCGGGCTCCCGCTTCGTAGAGCAGGCCGACTGATGGAGGGCGCGGCGCCAGCCGCGCCGGGAGCGACCGCTCCCGGAGGAGGTGCTCTGCAGCTGCAGCCCGAACTCGTTCAGGACTGAAGCTGCGGAGCAACTCCACCCTCACCGCTCTCTTTCGCCACGCCCCATCTGGTTCATCCGTGTGCATCTGTGGCTATCCCGCCGTTGTCCTCTGCGACCTCTGCGCATCTCTGCGGCCTCTGCGTTGAAAGACAACTGCCGGCGCTTGATTTTCCGCCGCTCTAGGGAGAATCGCCTCCAGCCGACAGCCGAAAGCCGAAAGCCGAAAGGAACCGCCATGAGCTCAGCCAAGCCTATCCGCGTGGGCATCGCCGGGGCGCGCTTCGCCGCCGCCTTCCACCTCGAGAGCATGCAGGGGGTGCGCGGGGTGCCGCTGGAGGTGGTCGGGGTGACATCCACCTCCCCGGAAAGCCGCGCGAAGTTCGCCGCCGCGCACGACGTCAAGGCCTTCGACTCCATCGACGCGCTCATCGCCGGGTGCGACGTGGTCGACGTCTGCACCCCGCCCTACGCCCACGAGGAGATCACCGTCAAGGCGGCGGCTGCCGGCCGGCACGTGATCGTCGAGAAGCCCTTCACCGGCTCCTTCCTCAACCGCGAGGAGTACGAGGCCCAGAAGAAGCCGAAGCTCTCCTTTAACGAACAGCGCTACGTCGAGGCGACCGGCTCGGCCAAGCGCATGGCCGACGCGGTGAAGAAGGCCGGCGTGGCCATGTGTTTCGCCGAGAACTGGCACTTCCTGCCCTCGGGGCTCAAGGCCTGCCGGCTGATGATGCGCTCGATGTTCAAGAAGCGCCTGGAGGGGGCGAGCTGGAAGCTCACTGAGCCCGACCCGGGCGCCCGGGTCATGCTCATCCGCGGATCGGAGGCCCACAGCGGCTCGGGCTCGCCGGTCTACGGCGACCTCCAGTTCGCCGGGGGCGGCGCCATCATGGGCAAGGCCTGCCATCCGCTGGGCTTCGCGCTCTATCTCAAGAGACTGGAGGGCATCGTCCGGAACGGCAAACCCATCGAGCCGGTCGCGGTGCGCGGCACCTGCGGCTACATCACCTACGGGAAGGACTACCGCGACCCGGACTACCAGACGCCGAAGAAGGTCCGCCGCGGCTACAAGGGCGGCGAGGACTGGGGCCTGATGGTGGTGCGCTTCGCCGACGAAACCTTCGCCGAGATCGAGGCCAACGAGTTCACGCTCGGCGGCGTGGCCAACACCTTCGAGGTGCTCTCCAACAAGTTCCGCCTGCAGGGCAACGTCTCGCCGAACGACGCGGTCAAGGCCTACGCGCCCAGCCCCGACGTCTTCGAGCCCGAGTACCTGGTCGAGAAGCTCGAGACCGCCGGCGGCTGGAGCTTCCCGGCCATGAACGAGAACTTCACCATGGGCTACATCGAGGAGATGCAGGTCTTCTTCGACCGGATCGCGGCCATCTCCGAAGGCCGAAAGCCGAAGGCCGAACCGCCGTATCTCCCACCGGACGACGACGTCGCCCTGGCGGTCGACTCGGTGCGGGTGATGTACGGGGCCTACGTGTCTGACGAACGGAAAGGCGCGGAGGTGGAGCTGGCGGAGATGGACAAGATGAAGCTTTGAACGTTTCGGCCGTTAGTGCACTCCGTCCCCGGCAGCCATCCCAACAAGACGAGCATATGTTTGATCCCAACGGCAGTATTGCTCATAGGCCCGGAGGCGGTTCACGGCGGCCTCGTACTCCTGCGCGGTAACATCCGGATGCAGAGATGGATAGTCCGGATCGACCACCCGGATCAGATCTCCACCTCCCACCATCAGGACCCCTCGCGGCTCCGAGACCTTAGTTATGATGGCCTTGTGGATCGCTTCAAGCATCTCCTCGGGAATAGCCTTGTGCGGTTCCTCCGTCAGCCTCCGGGCTACAGGACGCGGGAACGCGTGGCGTTCAGTCGCGTAGAGGTCCTCCAGCAGTCCACGAGGCAGCCGGCGCACCCATCGCGCAGCGCCGGGAACCGGCTCGGAGTCCTCGTCCAGGCTGCCGCCCGCCTTCTTCAGTCTTGCGAAGCCGCCGAATGCCCGGGCCTCGAGCAGACGCAGGGGGATATGCTTCATAGCAGCGCTCTCATCGCCCTTGAGGACCGCCTCGGTCACCACCGGATAGAAGACCACATCTGGCAAGTAGTCGGTCCAACCAAAGCGCTGCCCCAGTTCCGAGTGCTTCGCAAGAGCCAATCTCATGTCTTGCTGGGCCTCGGCCAGTGCACACTGCAGCAACCAGAGGCAACCGAACCACACGCCGCAGCTCAGCAGAAGACCAGGCCCCAGTGTCGCAAGGCACCAGATAACCGCACGCCGCCAGCCAGCATGACATACCGGCGCGAACGACCTGCGCTGTGCGTCGCGGCTCACCATTCGCTCCCGCAGGCCGTCGCCAGACCAACGGCGCTGGTCTTTCTGCCCCCCAGCATGTAGATGCCCTTTCGCCCTAACGTACGTGAGACAACCGATCTCACCGAGAGGTTCGCAGAATTGCTCGGTACTTGGCGAGAAGATCTAGACCGCCGGCGGCTGGAGCTTCCCGGCGATGAACGAGAACTTCACCATGGGCTACATCGAGGAGATGCAGGTCTTCTTCGAGCGGATCGCGGCCATCTCCGCAGGCCGGAAGCCGAAAGCCGAGCCGCCCTATCTCCCGCCGGAAGACGACGTCGCTCTGGCGGTCGACTCGGTGCGGGTCATGTACGGGGCCTATGTGTCGGACGAGAGGAAGGGGGCGGAGGTGGAGTTGGCGGAGTTGGACGAGCTAAGACCTTGAGCCCACGATGAGCACCGACGAACCGATCCACGGCGGCCCCACCAGAGCGCGCGG
>JAKLDR010000116.1 GCA_022703445.1 Planctomycetota bacterium
TTGGGGCCGACCAGCGCGCAGATCTCGCCGCGGCCCACCGAGAAGGACAGGTTCGAGACCGCCTCCACGTCCTTGAACCGCTTGGTGAGGTTGCGGACCTCGATGGGCGGCCTGGCCGCCGCGGGAGTCGGGGCGGTCACTGTCGTGGGCACGGCCACGGGAATGGCCTGCGGGGCGGCCGGGAGCTGGTTATCGGCGTTCATCGGATACCTCCTAGCATTCCGGGTGGAAGGCGGAGGATGGAAGGCTGAAGGCCGGGCTAGAGGCCCGGGCCCACCACCCGCAAGCTTCCGCCTTCCGCCGCGTTTCCCTGCGTCACTGTCCGCTCTGCGGCTTGAGCCGTCCGGAGAGATGCTTCTCTTCCTCCTCCAGGCGCTTCTCGATCTCCTTCTGGATGCGGTCCTCCTCGGCGGCCTCCTCGGGGGTCGGCGGGGCGACGGGCTTCGGCGCGGGCTTGGCCGGAGCCGGGGCGCCCGGCTTGTCCGGGGCGCCGCCCGGCGCGGCGGCCTTGGCCTTGCCCTCGGCATCGGCCTCGCGCGGCAGGTGGGCCACGGAGGTGATCCGATCGCTGCCCTCGATGGTCATGACCCGCACGCCCTGGGCGTTGCGGCCGGTGATGCGGATGTCCCTGACCGGCGAGCGCACCACCTGACCGCCGGCGGTGGTGACCATGATCTCGTCCTCCTCGGCGACAGCCATGCAGGCCACGACTGGGCCGTTGCGCTCGCTGGTGTTGATATTGATCACGCCCGACCCGCCGCGGCGGATGAGGCGGTAGTCGTCGATGGGCGAGCGCTTGCCGTAGCCCTTCTCGCAGACGGTCAGGATCATCAGCCCGGGGGCGGCCAGGACCAGCGAGACCACCCGGTCCTTCTCGTCCAGCCGGGCGCCGCGCACCCCGGCGGCCCCGCGGCCCATGGCCCGGACGTCCTCCTCCTTGAAGCGCACCGCCTGCCCGTCGCGGGTGGCCAGCAGCAGTTCGTCCTTGCCGCCGGTCAGTTCGACGCCCACCAGGGTGTCGCCTTCGGCCAGGTCGATGGCGATGATCCCGCCCTTGCGGGGGTTGGAGAAGGCGGCCAGTTCGACCTTCTTGACCGTCCCGCAGGACGTGGCCATGAACAGGTACTTGCCGTCCTCGAAGGTCCGGATCGGGACGACGCTGTTGACCTTCTCGCCCTGGGCGAGCTGCAGGAGGTTGGCCAGCGACCGGCCGCGGGCGGCGCGGCCGAGCTGGGGCAGGTCGTAGACCTTGACCCAGTGGCAGCGGCCGCGGTCGGTGAAGAACAGCAGGAAGTCGTGGGTCGAGGCGCTGAACAGGCGCTCGGTGAAGTCGCCCTCCTTGAGGTCCTGGCCGATCACGCCCTTGCCGCCGCGGCGCTGCGAGCGGTAGGAGTCGAGCGGCTCGCGCTTGACGTAGCCGGCGTGGCTGACCGTGACCGCCACCATCTCCTCGGCGACCAGGTCCTCGATCTCGAACTCGCCGACGTCGCTGATGATCTCGGTGCGGCGGTCGTCGCCGTACTTCTCGCGGAGCTCGAAGAGGTCCTCGCGGAAGATGTCGAGCACCAGGCCCCGGTCGGAGAGGATGGCCTTGTACTCGCGGATCTCGTCGCGGACCGCCTCGTACTCCTGCCGGACCTCCTCGCGGGAGAGACCGGTCAGGCGGGAGAGCTTCATTTCCAGGATGGCGTCGGCCTGCTTGTCGGAGAAGCGGAAGCGGGCCTTGAGCGCCGTCCGGGCCGCGGCGGTGTCCGCGGCCGCCCGGATGATGCTGATGATCTCATCGATGGCGTCGAGGGCGATGATCAGGCCCTCGAGGATGTGCAGCCGCGCCTCGGCCTTGGCCAGCAGCCACCGGGTGCGGCGCTCGATGACCTCCACGCGGTGATCGCGGAAGACCTCGAGCATCTCCTTGAGGTTCAGGGTCCGGGGCTGCCCGCCGACCAGCGCCAGGTTGCAGATGGCGAAGGTCTCCTGCAGCGGCGTGTTCTTGAAGAGCTGGTTGATGACCACCGCGCTCTCCTCGCCGCGCTTGAGCTGGATGACCAGGCGCATGCCCTCGCGGTCGGACTCGTCGTTGACGTCGGCCACGCCCTGGATGCGGTCGCCCTTGACGCACTCGACGATCTTCTCGATCAGCCGCTCCTTGATCACCTGGTAGGGGATCTCGGTGACGACGATCTGCTCCTTGTCGCCGCGCAGGTTCTCGACGTGCAGCTTGGCGCGGACCGTGATGTGTCCGCGTCCGGTGAGGTAGGCCTTGCGGATGCCGCTTCGCCCGCAGATCAGCCCGCCGGTCGGGAAGTCCGGGCCGGGCACGTGGCGCATCAGCTCCTCGACGGAGATGTCCGGCTTCTCGACCAGGGCGACCAGCGCGTCGCAGACCTCCCGGACGTTGTGCGGCGGCAGGTTGGTGGCCATGCCCACGGCGATGCCGGAGCCGCCGTTGCAGATCAGGTTGGGGAACTTGCCCGGGAGGACCACCGGTTCCTCGCGGGTCTCGTCGTAGTTGGGGGCGTAGTCGACGGCGTCCTTGTCCAGGTCCTCCATCATGTCCATGGCGACCTGGGAGAGGCGCGCCTCGGTGTAGCGCATGGCCGCCGGCGGGTCGCCGTCGATGGAGCCGAAGTTGCCCTGGCCCTCGATCAGCGGGTAGCGCATGTTGAAGGGCTGGGCCATGCGCACTAGGGTGGGGTAGACCACAGCCTCGCCGTGCGGGTGGTAGTTGCCCGAGGTGTCGCCGCAGATCTTGGCGCACTTGCGGAAGTGGGCCCGCGGCGAGAGATTGAGGTCGCGCATGGCCACCAGCACGCGGCGCTGGCTGGGTTTCATGCCGTCGCGCGCGTCCGGCAGCGCCCGCGAGACGATCACGCTCATCGCGTAGGTCAGGTAGCTCTGCTTGAGCTCGTCCTCGATGAGCAGGTCCCTGACGCCGCCGGCGGCGGTGGCCACGGCCACCGCACCGGGCGCCGCCGGGGGCGTCTGGGCTGGGCCGCCCTCGGGGGCGGGCGCCGGCTTGGGATCGGGGGACTCAGGCATGGGCGGTTTCCTTCATCAACGGCAGACCAGGCTGAAGAGCGCCGCGACCTCCCAGGTCAGCTGCAGGTAGGCCCGGGAGGCGGCGACGGTCAGGTTGAAGGCTTCCGGCGCCGAGGGCGGGTCGAACTGGCCGTCGGCGGCGGGGCGGTACCGGCGTTCGTCCGGAGCAGTCTGGGCTGCGGGCCCCGACCGGGGCGGCCGTGGGGACTCGCTGACGACCACGAGGTCCCGGGCCTCCGGCTGCCTCCCGCACCCTGATGCAGCCGCGGCGCAGAGCACGGCGGCGGCCAGGAGGGCCAGGCGGCGAAGGGACGGGACGGGGCGGTCCATGGGCGCTCACTTCCCCTTTGCCGGTACGGGCGCGGGTGCTGGGGCGGGGGAGGGCGTACCTGCCCCGGCAGGTGACGCGGGTGCTGCCGGCGCGCCCGGCGCAGGAGCCGGCCCCGGCCCGGGTCCAGGTGTTGGAGCCGGTGTCGCCGCCGGAACGGCCTTCTCCAGCGCCTCGAGCCTGGCGCGGAGCCTGGCGAGTTCCTTGCGGAGAGCCTCGACCTCGGTCAGCAGCTTCTCATTCTCGGCTCCGAGCTCCACGATCGCCCGGGCCTGGTTGGCCAATCGTTCCTTCAGGGGCTCGGCGGAGGCCACGGTGGGCGGCGCCGCCGGAGCGGTCCGGCCGGACGAGCAGCCCGCCAGGATGGCCGCGCCCAGCGCGGCAGCCAGGCTAATCAGCCGTTTCCAGCTCACCGATGTCCTCCAGGCAGCAGGTGGGCAGATCGTGACGCCAGGGCATCTCCGCGTCCGAGCGTCCGCCCTCCCTCGAGAAGCGCCGCTGCCACTTGTTCTTGAAACGCAGACCGTTCTTGACAGTCAGGTACTTGTAGTTGAGCTTGTCGGTCCGGCCGGTGGTGACGTTCTCGAAGTGGTACATCTCCACTTCCGGCAGGCAGAAGACCTTGTAGCCGGCCTCGCGCAGCCGGTAGCAGTAGTCGATGTCCTCGAACTGCACCGGGCTGTAGCCCTCGTCGAGGGGGCCGGCCACCTTGGCGGCCGTGGCCGGCATCATCCAGCAGGCGGAGATCAGCGCCTGGCATTCGCGCAGCCGGCTGAACTCGGGCGACTCGCGCGGCTCTCCGCGCCCCAGGAAGCTGACCTTGCCGGTGGGCGACACCTCGCACCCGGCGCACTGGATGAGGTGCGGAGGGAACGGATAGATCATCTTGGGTGCGACGGCGCCGGCGTCCGGGCGGGAGCGGAGGAATTCCACGAGCCTGGCCATCCAGGATCTGGTCCGCGGCACGACGTCGTTGTCCAGGAAGACCAGGAAGTCGCCGCTGACCTTGGACATGGCTTGGTTTCGCCCGGACACCGCGCCAACGTTGCGCTCGAAGTCGAGACGCTGGACGGATATGCCGGCGTCGGTCAGCAGCGCGGCGTACTCGTCGAAGAGCTTGCCTGTCGCGTCGGTCGAACCGTTGTTCACGGCCACGACTTCAAAGGGGCGGTAGGGCGTGGCCAACAGCCCGCGCAGGCAGCGCTCGGTGTAGGCGGCCTTGTTGTGGGCCAGCAGGATGACGGACACCGGCGGACAGGAGCCGCCCGGGCCCGCCGGTTCCGCGCTTGGCTGCGCCTTGTTTTCCTGGCCCAACTGGGTCTTCCCCGATGGTCGCAAACGTCCGGAAAAGGCTGCGATAGGCAGCCTTTGTTCGTGGTGAATTATAGGCGGAAACGCCCCCATTATCAAAGCATTTATTGCCGGTCTGAGGGCCTTTCCGACCTCAGCGCGAAGTACGAGGTCCGCAGTGCCGCCGAGGTGTGGATGCGCTCAATCAGGCCGTCCTTTTCCAGCCGCCGGAGGTAGCCGGTGGCGCTGTTCGGCGCGCAACCCAGGAATTCCACCACTTCGGCCCTGGTGAGCTCCTTCCTCTTGGCGAACAGGTCGCGCAGGGCGGTCAGTCGTTTGTGGAGCCGCGGTACCTGACCGGACGCCGCCCTTACGGCGCCCATCTCCGGAACCGGTTCAGCCGCCTGGGCCATCGGGGTGGCGGAGGGTGCCTGCGGCTGGCGCACGAAGAGCCCGGCGCCGAGCACCGGCTGACCGCCGGACAGGAGCACGATGCGCTCTATCTCGTTCTGCAGTTCGCGAACGTTGCCCGGCCAGGAGTGCCCGGCCAGAGCCTTGAGCAGGTCCTCGCCAACCGCCACCTGCCCGTAGTCGAAGGCCCGTCGCAGGAAGTGGCCGACCAGGAGCGGCAGGTCCTCGAGGCGCTCGCGCAGCGGAGGCAGCCGAAGGTGCAGGCGGGCCAGCCGGTAGTAGAGGTCCGCGCGGAAGCCACCGGCCTCGACCAGCGCCTCCAGCGGCTGGTTGCTGGCGGCGATGACCCTCGCCCGGACCTTGCGCGGCCGGCTCGAGCCCACCGGCCGGATCTCGCCGTCCTCCAGGACCCGCAGCAGCGCCCCCTGGAGCCGGGCGGACATGGAGGATATCTCGTCGAGGAAGAGGGTGCCATCGCCGGCGGCGCGGAACAGGCCCTCGCTGTCCTGGGTCGCCCCGGTGAACGCGCCCTTGACGTGTCCGAAGAGCTCGGATTCGATGAGCGTGTCGGAGATGGCCGCGCAGTTCACCGCGATGAAGGGATCGCCGGCGCGCGGCCCCCGGTCGTGCAGCAGCCGGGCGGCCAGTTCCTTGCCGGTGCCGGTCTCGCCGGTGATCAGCACGGTCTCGGCCAGCGGCGCGAAACGGGCGATCTGCTGCCGGACCTCGCGGATCGCGGAGCTCTCGCCAATCATGACCGCCTCCGCCGCGCCACTGTCCGACCGGCGCTCCGCCTGGCCTTCCGCCGCCGAAGCATCCGGCTCGGGCGGCAGCCCCTCAGCCAGAGTCCACAGCCGGGCTATCTGCAGCCCGGTGAGCGCCACGCAGTCCCGCAGGCTCTCGCGCAGGAAACACGGGTCCTTGCGATCCAGGATCCGCCGGAAGTGCCGTGCGGCGCGCGCCTCCTGCCCCTCGAGCATGCACACCTGCGCCCAGAGGGTGTCCAGGAACGGGTCCCGCTCTTCGGCATCCAGCATCTTGAGGAGCGTTCGCGCCGCACTTGCCCGACCGGCCATGAGTTCGGCCAGCGCCATCTGAGCGGCGTTGTCGTCCAGGAACATGGGCGACAGCCTGCCGGCCCGCAGCGCCCGATTGGTCCAGTCGAGCGCGCCGGCCGCGTCCCCGCGGTGCAGGCAGACGATCGCTCGCATGTACTCGCGGTGTCCAGCGGCCAGGTCGGGGCCGACATCATCTATGGCCTTGCCGGCTTCCGCAAAGCGCCCCAGGTACAAGAGCGAGCGCACCCGATACTGCAGGCGGCGCCGGCGGACTATCTCCGAAGCCTGGGCGGGCATGGCATCGAGCTGGGCCAGGGCCTGAACGGCCTGTCCCTTCAGCATGAGGAGGCGGATGCTGCGCTCCCTGAAGACCCGGAGGAGTTCCTCGTTGGCCGGGGGACGCGCCGCCACTTCGGAGAGCGCCGCCTCCGCCTCCCCGAGCTCGGCCGCATTCATAGCCGTGTGGGCCAGCGCCAGGCGTAGGGAGTACCACACGTTGCAGTGGACAGGCAGCTGCATGGCGGCCGCGCGCCTGGTCAGTTCGTGGGCGTCCTTCTTCCGGCCCAGACGGTCCAGCAGGAACACCTCCGTCATGATCACCGCGGAACCGACCGGCGGCGGCGGGTTGGCCGGTGCCAGCGCCTTGAGCAGCCGCAAGCTCCGCTGGGCTTCGCTCAACTGGTCCGTGTTCGCAAAGAAGCGTACCGACGCCATCAGCAGCACGAGCATCAGGTCGGCGTCGTCAGGCGGCGCCAGGTGCGCCTCTTTCAGTTGCCTGGCGGCATCTTCGGCTTGGACCATATCCGTCTGGGCCCGCCAGGCGGCAAGGATCGCCGAACAGTGGGGGCGGCTCACTTCGGCAGGTGGCATGTTCGCGACAATGTCTGCCGCCGCCTCCTTGTCGCCGAGCAGGTAGGCCTCGACGAATGCGTTGATCGCGGCTGACTCGGACATGCCTAACCCCACCTTTCATGTTGCGCGCAACTGCGCGCATAAATATCATATATGAATCTATTCGATAGTCAAGCCGTGGTGTTTAAGGCGCTCATAATTGTGGCTTATGTGAAATGTCCAACAAGGCATGCTACTAGCTTAATCATCAGTGCGTTCTGAATGGAGGTGGGTCGTGGTGAGGCTGCCGCGGAGATTCCTGGAAGCGAGAGAACGCGTAGCTGAAGCTCCCGGCGATGTCATGGCCGACGCGGCCGAGGCCGTCGCCTACCGCGGCACTGCCGGGAAGATGTGGCGCTGGGTACTGCGGCCGTTCGCCGACCGGGTCCTCGCCAGAGTCCCCTTTGGCGGACGCGTCCTGGATCTGGGCACCGGTCCTGGCCTGATGCCCATACACTGGGCCAGGCAGCGCCCGGATATCGAGGTCGTCGGCGTGGACCTCTCACCGGCGATGCTGGAATTGGCCCGCATCGAGGCCGAGCGCGCCGGGGTCGCTCGCAGGGTGCGCTTCATCCAGGCCGACGCCAGCAGTACCGGCCTGCCCTCCGGATCCTTCGACGTCGTCGCCAGCCACTACATGCTCCACCACTTCACGCGTCCGGCCGAAGTGCTGGGGGAGATGCAGCGATTGGCCGGCCCGGACGGTGCCGTCCTGGCCCGTGATCTGGTCCGGCCCCGGCCGATCCTGGCCAGGCTGTCGCTGGCCTTCACCAGAGTGTGCCTGCGCAACAGCCGCGAGCAGAACCAGCAGTACGCCGACTCGCTGGCGGCCAGCCACACCGCCGGAGAACTGCGCGGCGCTTGCAGGGTGGCCGGGCTGGAGGAACTCGTAGTCCGGGGCGGCCCGATCCACGTCACGGTCGAGCGGCGGTTCGCTCGCGCAGCCGCTCGGAGGACTTTCACGCACGAGCGCGCCGGCCGGGTGCTCGCCGGGGCGACCCTGCTGGCCAGCGTTGCCCTGGCCCATCTGGTCAGCCCCTGGTTCCTGCTGGCCGCGGCGGGCACGGCGCTCAACCTCGTGCTCTCGGGGATCACCGATCGCTGCGCGGTGAAGAACCTACTCCTCCGCCTGGGGTTGCCCGGCGAGCGCGATCTGGGGCGCGCCGAGGCTATCAGCCGGATCTCCAAAGCAGGGCCGTCCGGATCGGCGAGGCCCGCGGCGCCCCGCGATGAGACAGCCAGGCGTCTGGCCGCCCGGCTGGGCGTAACCGTCAACTGACTCCGTGGATAGGGGAGGGCAGAGCATGCGCATTCGCAAGGCGACGACGCTGAAGGACCTCGAGGCCGTCTGGCAGTTGACCCACGACATGTTCGTAACGGAGAGCTACGCCGAGCCGCAGCCCGACGGGATGCTCCGCCACTACCCGCACCTGGACCTCCTCCCCGAGACCACTGTGCTCATGGCCGAGGATGACGACGGGACGCTTCTGGGCTCGGTGAGCTACACGGTCGACGGCCCCGCCGGGCTGCACGTCGACGACGATTTTCGGGACGTGGTCGACGCGGTCCGCGAGGACTGCCGCGCAGCGGGTCGCCGCCTGGGCGCGTCCTGGCGGATCGTCACGCGGCCGGGCTGCCGGGAGCACCTCCAGGTGGTCATGCAGCTGATCAGCGCGACGCTGGATGGCGGTCGGCAGGTGGCCGACACGGTGCTCTTCACCTTCAACCCCAAGCACGAGAGCTTCTACGGCCGGATGCTTGGCCTCCGGACCGTCTGCGAGCCGCGCGCCGGGCACTCGGTGCAGAGCGCCCCGGCCATCCTGATGCGTGGCGAGATGGCCGAAATGCTGGCGCGTTGGGAGCGAGTGATGGCCCGGCGCTCGAGCGCCCGGCTGCCGGCAGTCAAGGCCCCCGCAGCCGAACTTGCCACGGCCTGAGCTCCAGACTCAGGCGTAGCCCAGTTCCTCCAGCCTCGCGTCGTCGATGCCCAGGTGGTGGGCGATCTCGTGGAGCACGGTGATGCGGATTTCCCCGGCGAGCTGCTCCTCGGAGTCGCAGGCGGCCATGAGCGGCTCGGAGTAGAGCGTGATGGTCGGCGGCGGTCCGGGCAGGTCGTCGATGTGCCGGTCGACCAGGGCCACGCCTTCGTAGTAGCCGAACAGTTCCTCATCCTCGGGCATCCCGAGCTTCTCCATGACCTCGCGCGATGCCCGGCGCTCGACGGCCACGACGCAGCCCTCGACGTGTTCCTGGAACTCGTCGGGCAGCTCCCGGACGGCCTCCAGGGCGATCTCCTCGAAGCGTCTGCGGCTGATGCGCATGGGCATGGAGGTGTTATAGATCGCGGCCGGGGGCGATGCAAGGCGCGGCTGAAGGGATCGACGCGGGGGCAGGCCTTCGTCCCCCATCGTGCCTTGGAGTTGCCCCCCGGGCCGGCTCTGGTAGAATCGGCCCCAAAGGAGACTCCGCCCCGTGGCCCTGCCCGAGATCCGCAGCGTCTTCAGCATCTACGACGAACTGCCCCTGTCGGTGCGCCCGACCTACTTCTACAACGTCCGAGCGGCCATCTTCGGCGGCGTGTCCATGGGCATCGGCGGCATGCTCGGCAACATCGCCGCCAAGGTGCTGGGGGCCAGCGAGTGGGAACTGGCCCTCTACGCCAGCGTGGGCGGCGCCGGCATGCTCATGGCCTTCTTCTGGGGCGGGGTGGCGCAGCGCCGCCGGAAGATGCCCATGGTTTTCTGGCCGTCGGTGATTTCCGCCAGCATCTTCTTCCTGCTTGGCCTGGTGACGGAGTCCTGGCTGTTCTGTCTGCTGGCCGGGCTGATCGACCTCGTCGGCAACGTGGGCGCTCCGGCCCGCGCCGGCATCCTCAGTGCCAACTATCCGGCGCGGATCCGCGGGATGATCACCGGGTTCGTCAGTCGCTGGGCCATGCTCATCGCCGCCATCGTGGGGTTCGCCGGCAGCAAGCTGGTCGGGCATCCGGACTACAACTGGACCTACAAGGGCCTGCTGCCCCTGGGCGGGTTCTGCGCGCTGGTTGCCGCCTTCATATACGTGCGCATCAGGGTGCGCGGCGAGAACCGGCTGGAGGAAGCCGAGGCGGAGGACGAGGCCGAACCGGCCACGTTCCGCCCCTTCGCTGCCCTGCAGGTGCTTCGCTCCGACCGGCGCTTCCGCACCTACATGATCGACTTCTTCATATTCGGTCTGGCCAACCTGATGCTCAGCCCGGTGATCCCCATCGTGCTGCGCGACGACCTGGGAGCCGATCTCAACGCCATGCAGATAACCACCAGCATCATCCCGCAGGTGCTGGGCGTGCTGACCATCGGGCTGTGGGGGCGCGTGCTGGATCGCTCCAACCCGATAGTCATGCGCGGCTGGATGAACATGGTCTGGGCGCTCCTCCCGGTCTGCTACTTCCTGGCCTTCCTCGTGCCGAGGACCGATCTCTCGGTCAACCTGTACTTCTGGCGGTGGGCTGTGCCCATGCCGCTGCTCGTGGTCTGGGTGGGGTCCTTCTTCCAGGGCGTGGTGGCCTCCGGACAGGGGTTGGTCTGGACTCTGGGAGCCATGTACTTCGCCAGGAAGGAGGACGTGCCCCTATACCAGGGGGTGCACATCGGTCTGACCGGCGTGCGCTCCCTGGGCGGAGCCTTCCTGGGGCCGGTGATGGTGGCCTGGTTCGGCGGCGGGGCGGAGGGCCGGCAGCGGCTGTTCCTTTTCGTGACCCTGGCCATGGTGCTGTCCGGCCTGCTGATGTTCAAGCTGGCCGTGCGCATGCGCCGGGAGGCCGGCGGCCGGCTGCCCAGCATTGCCGAGAGGGAAGCGCAGGAGACGGATGCGGGGTAACTGGATGCTGAGTGCTGGAGGCGAGTGACAGGGCCGGCCGGAGCGGCGGTCTTGCCTCATCCATGACTCGGCATTCGGGATTCGGCATTGTCCGCCGCTTGCTGAGCGGTTCGCATGGCGTATCATAGGGGCGACGACTCAAGACACCGGAGGGATGAACCGTGGCCACCGTCTACCCCGGAACCTTCGATCCCTTCACCAACGGCCACCTTGACGTGGTCCGCCGGGCCCGGGCACTGTTCGGCCGGCTCACCGTGGCGGTGGCCCGCGGCGGGAAGAAACGGCCGGCCTTCGCCCTGGCCGAGCGCTGTCGGATGATCCGCCGGAGCCTGGACGCCGCCGGCGTCACCGGGGTGGGAGTCGAGGGGTTCGATGGAGCCCTGGTCGACTACCTGAAGGCGCGGCGTGCGCGGGTGGTGGTCCGCGGGCTCCGCAGCTTCTCGGACTTCGACTACGAGTTCCAGATGGCGCTCTTCAACCGCCGCCTGGAGCCGGACGTGGAGACGGTCTTCGTGCTGGCCAGCCCGGAGCTGGCGGCCATCAACTCTGGACTGGTCAGGGAGGTAGCCGCCATGGGCCGGGACGTTTCCGGGCTGGTGCCGGCCCCGGTGGCGGAGGTCCTGCTCAGGCGGCGCGGGAAGAGGGCATGACCGACTGCCTCACCCGACTGCGCCTGTCGTTCCTGATGGCCGTCCTGGCTTCCGCCCTGGTCTTTGCGGCCGTCGCGGGCACGACCGGCATGCCCCTGGACGGCGACCTCATGCGCGCGGTCGCCGCGCACGTCCAGGCCAAGGTCGACCACCCCGTCCGGGTGAGGGTCGCGCCCCTGGGCGCCGGGACCGCGCTGGAGGTCAACTACATCCCGGGCGCCGAACGCTTCCGGCCGGAGGCCGTCGATGCCCTGCACGCACTGATCATGGAGCAGGCGCTCATCCGCTATCCGGGGAGCGCCGACGCCGTCGCGGTCCATCCCCTTAGGCCCGAGGACTTCCTGGGCGAACGGCAGGAATCGGCACCGGCTTCCGCGGCGCGGGCCAGCGACCTGCGCCGCCGGTTGGGTGCCGCCGGGATCCTGGCCTACGGCGACTTCCACTGGCCGGTGGAGGTCCCCATGCGCCCCTGGAGGTATCTGCTCCTGCACCACTCCGCTGCGGACGTCGGCTCGGTGGAGATCATCGACCGCGGCCACCGTCAGCGTGACTGGGCCGGCATCGGCTACGACTTCGTGATCGGCAACGGGCACGGGGCGGCCGACGGGGAGATCCGCTCCACCTTCCGGTGGACCGGCCAGATGGACGGCGCCCACGCCGGGGTTGACTCCTACAACCGCGAGTCCATCGGCATCTGCCTGGTGGGTGACTTCAGCAATGCCGACGAGTTGGTTGCCGAGTACCGCAGGCTGCATCGCCAGGGGGTGCCTCCGCCTCCGGCGCATCCCTCGGCCGAGCAGATGGAGAGCCTGCGTTTCCTGGCACTCTACCTGCTGCTGAAGCTCGATCTGCCCGCGGAGGCCATCATTGCCCACCGGGACATCCGGCAGAAGGCCTGTCCCGGCGAGAACCTTCCCATGCCCAAGTTCGTCGAAGGTATCCGCGCCGACCTCAAGAGGCTCAGGACCGGTACATGAGAGTCGCCAGTCTGCTCCGCCGCCGCCGGAAACCCGCGGCCCTGCTCTTCGCAGATGCGGCCGAGGCGGTGCGCTGGGCGGGGCTCCTGCCGCCGCCGGCCGCCGGGCGCGCCTGGTTGGGATACTTCGCCGAGACCGGCTCGACCCAGGATGAGGCCTTTCGGGCCGCCGCCCGGGGGGCGGTGAGCGGGTCGGCGTTCGTTGCCGAGCATCAGAGCGCCGGGCGCGGCCGGCGCGCCTCGGAGTGGACGGCTTCTCCCGGCAGCTCCCTGCTGCTGTCGGTGCTGATCCGGCCCGCTCCCGAGCCGGCGCGCTGCGGGTGCCTGGCCCTGGCTGCCGCTGCCGCCGCCGCCGAAGCCGTCGAGCGGGCCGCTCCTGGCGCGGAGATCCGCATCAAGTGGCCCAATGATCTCTTCCTGGACGGACGCAAGCTGGGCGGCCTGCTGGTGGAGGTCCGCCGGGGAGTGGCCGTGCTCGGCCTGGGCCTGAATGTCAACCAGGCGTCCGGGGACTTCTCCCCGGAACTGCGCGGGCGGGCGGTCAGCCTGACCTCGGCGGGCGTGACCGTTGACCGGCGCCGGCTGCTTGCGGAAGTGCTCTGCTCGCTTGGGGCCATGCTGCGTCCTGGACGGCCGGTGCCCGTCGGCTGGGAGCGTCTGCGGGCCTCCGCCGAACGGCGGCTGGCCTGGCGCGGCCAGCCCGTTCGCGTCACGGGTTGCCCCGGCGGGGCGCTGGCCGGTCGGCTGGCCGGGCTGGCCGAGAACGGCGGCCTGGTTGTCGAGACCGCCCCGGGCGCGCGGGCGGTCGTCTCCGCCGGCCGGCTGGAGCAGGCCTGACCGATGCTGCGCGCCCCCGCCGTCTCCGCGGTCGCCGTCCTGCTCTGGGCCGGCCTGTCCGGATGCATGGGATACCTGCGGCCGTTCGTCGTGGCGGAGAACGGCCGCGCGGCGGTGGTCCTGAGCACCGTCGGCGCCGAACAGGAGGAGGACCAGCGCACGCTGGTCTTCGTGCGCGGCTCCGGCGGCGATGGGGACTGGAGGCGGCTGGTGGACCGTCAGGGCGCGGCCCGGGCCGCCGCCGCGTGGCGCGGAGAGCTGTGGCTCTTCTTCCCCTCGGGCTGCGCCGCGCTGCCGTTCGATGAGGAGCGGCCCAAGGCTCGGCTGGTGCCCTTCGAGCCGTCCTGGCCGGTGCAGGCCGCCGTCACCCACCAGGGGGCGCTCTGGGCGCTGGGTTCCGTCTGCACCGGCGAGATGGATGTGCAGCTCTGCGCGGCCCGCCGGGGGCCGGCGAGCGACGCCTGGGAGGAACTGCCGCCGGGGCCGCCCCTGGGCGTTGCGGTGTCGCAGATGAGCGCGGCCGGTTCCGGCCGGCGACTGTGGGTGCTCTGGCGCAAGCGCGGGGCCGATGGCCAGATCCAGCCCGAGACCTTCACCGCCTTCCATGAGGACGGCCGTTGGACGTCCGGGCCGGCCCGGGACATCGGCCGGACGCGGTTTGTGGCGCTCGCCGACCCGGGCGGCGGGGGGGTGTTGGTGGCGGCCGGGGGACGCAGCGAGCCCTCCTGGATGAAGTGGCTTCCGCACAGCTCGCCGCTGGTGCTCTACCGGTTGGACGACTCCGGCTGGAGCCCGCTGCCTTCGCCCGGGGTGGCGTGGCGCGACTCCATAAGCGTGATGCTCACTCCAGCGGCTGTCGTGCTGGAAGCGCCCACGGCGGGGGCGGGAGAGGGAGAGGCTGGGGAGACTGCGCGGGAGTCGGCGGGCGCTGACGCCGGGGCCTCCGGGCGACCGGAACTGCTGGTTCTTTCGGGCCGGAGCGGGTCGGTGGCGGTGCTGCGGGCTCCGCTCGGAGCGGCCGCCGACCCGGGCGCCCAGGCCGCGTCCCCCCGGGAGATGGCCAGCCTGTCGGTGGATCTGGTCTCGCCCGAAATAGTGCTGGTGCCCGGACTCTTCGTCTCGGCGCTGCTGGTCGGTGCGGGCCTCGGGATGATCGCCGTGCGCCGGCGCCGGGCATCGCCCCTGGCTCCCGGTCAGCCGCGCGCGGCGCCGCTGCTGCCCCGGGGGCTGGCCTGGCTGGTCGACAACCTGCTCCTGGCGCTGGTCCTGTTTCTCTCCACTTCCGCGTTCGGGCTGACGTTGAGCCTGCTCTGCCGGGATGACCGCCTGATGATGTTGTCCGTCCTGTGCCACCGGGCCCTCTTCGTGGCCTACGCCTGGGTCTTCGAGTCCCGCTGGGGGGCCACGCCGGGGAAGCTGCTGTTCGGCCTGCGCCTGGCCGACGACTTCGGCCACCGGCCATCCGGCCGGGCTGCGCTCATTCGCAACCTGCTGAGGTTCGTCGACGAACTGCTTATCTTCCCGATGCCCGGCCTGTTGCTGGTCGCCGCCAGCCGCTCCAGTCGCCGGCTGGGCGACATGCTGGCCGGCACGACGGTGACGACCGCGGCAGCCCTGGCCGAGGTCCACGAGGACCGCCGCCGCAAGTCCGACCGCTTCGGCATGCCGTGAGCGCGCCACGCCTGATCCTGGCCTCGGCCTCCGGGGCCCGCGCGGCGCTTCTGCGCGGTGCCGGGCTCCCGTTCGAAGTCGTGGTCGCGCCCGGCGCGGCCGAGGAGGCCGCGGTCGAGGGGGCACTGGCCTCCGGCGCCTCCCCGGAGGATCTGGTCCTGGCCGCCGCCCGGGCCAAGGCCGGGGCGGTCGCCGCGGAGACAGGCCTGGCCGGACGGGGCCCGCTGGTGGTCCTGGCCGCCGACACCGTGGTCTCGGCGGCCGATGGGGGCATCGTCGGCAAGGGGCGCGACGAGGCCGATTCGGCCGCGATACTCCGGCGCCTGGCCGGGTCGCGCCACAGGGTGATCACCGGGGTGGTGCTCATGGCGCTGCCTTCCGGCCGCCGCCGGGAGTTCGTGTCCTCGTCGGTCGTGGAGATGGCCGCGATGACCGATGCGGAGATCTCCGCCTACGTGGCCTCGGGCGCGGCCTCCGGCGCAGCCGGCGCCTACCGCATCCAGGAGGACGGCACCGACCGCTTCGCCCGCGTCGCGGCCGGGAGCTTTTCTAACGTTGTCGGACTGCCCGTCGAAGAGATAATCCCGGAACTGGCCGCGATGGGAGTCCGTCCGGCCGCGGGCGGATCGAAGGCCCCTGCCGAGGAGCGTTCCCGATGAGCAAGACCAACCAGTCCGACTGGCTCGAGAAGTCCAAGCAGGAGGTCCAGCTGCCGCCCGGCGCGCCCGGCGGGCCGATCGTCTCCTCGGGCGGGGCCGAGAGCCTGCAGTCCTGGGCGCTGTACTTCCTGGTGTTCGTCTGCGGCGCCTCGTTGATGAGCCTGGAAATGGTCGGTGCCCGCGTGCTCTGGGGCGACTTCGGCAGCTCGGTCTACGTCTGGGGCAGCATCATCAGCGTCTTCATGGCCGCGCTGGCGTTGGGCTACTACCTGGGCGGGCTGGTCGCCGACCGGCACCCGTCGCTTGGGTGGCTGGCGGTGATCGTGGGCATCGCCGGCGCCATGGTCATCGTCCTCACCCAGCTGGCCCCCCGCCTGTGCTACGCGGTGGGCTCGCAGAACCTTGGGCCGGGAGGCGGCCCGCTGGTCGCGTCGCTGATCCTGTACCTGCCGCCGAGCCTGCTGCTGGGGGCGGTCTCGCCGTTCGCGGTGAGGCTGCAGGCCAAGGCGGTCTCCGGGATGGGCAACGTGGCCGGGCGGCTCTACGCGCTCTCCACGGTCGGCAGCCTGCTGGGGACGCTGGGCACGACCTTCGTGCTGATTCCGGCCATGCGCACCTCCAAGATACTTTTCCTGCTGGGGGCGCTGCTGATGGCGGTGGCCATGATGGCCCTGGCCGCTCACTTCGCCTCACGCGGCGCGCCGCGCGGCCGCGGCGCCGTGGCGGCAACCTGCTGCTTCATGGGATCGCCGTTGCTCCTGGCGTACTTCTTCTGCCCCCTGTTTAACCTGCCGCTGTCCATACCCCTGGCCAGCAGCGTGCGCATCGAGAACCGGCAGGGCGAGACCGCCTA
>JAKLDR010000117.1 GCA_022703445.1 Planctomycetota bacterium
CGCCGGCGGCCCCGGTGCCCTCGACTCCGGCGCAGGGGACGACGCCCGCCCAGCCCCCCAGGCCCCGCGGCTAGCAGCCCGCCGGGGTCACTTGCCGGCCTGGCGTCCGGACAGGCTCTCGATGCGCACCCGGACGATCAGGGCGTCATCCAGCAGGCGGGGGCTGTACTCGAAAGGCCCCTGGCTGAACTTGCCTAGCAGGCTGTCGAACGCCCGGATCTTCTCGGCCCGGCTCTCCACGAACTCGGCCACGCCCTCGCCGCACACCGTGCGGTAGCTGGGCTGCCACTGGCCGGGCTTCGGCCCGGGGCGGACCTCGAAGCCCTCCCCGACCACGAAGGAGACCCGCGGGTTGGCGCGCAGCACCGCGACCTTCCGGCCGATGCGCAGCGCCCGGAAATACAGGCACTCCCGGTCGTAGCCGAAGTTGACCGGCACCGCGTAGGGGCGGACGCCGTCGACCATGGCCAGATGGGCCACGACCGCGCGCTTGAGCAGCGCGTCGATTGCCTCCCTGGTCATCTCCCGCGGTCCGGTGCCGGCCATACGCCCCGCCCTCCTCCGCCGTGAGTCAGTCCGCCGCCCTCAGCCCCGGCCCCCGGGAACCGGCCCCGGCGCGCACTCCGGCGGCTCGGCGGCGGTCAGGCCGTGCTGGGTCTTCTCCCAGTAGAACGGCCTGGTTATGAGCTGCAGGAAGCCCTTCCAGGCCCCGACGCTGATCAGCATCCAGTAGAAGGGGATGAGCAGCGCCCAGGGGGCCAGATCCCACAGCCCCCTCCGCCGGCAGGCCAGCATGTGGACGCCTATCAGGAAGAGGTTGCTGACCAGCAGGGAGATGGCTATCGGGAAGAATATCTGGCTGGGCCAGTTGCCCCAGGGGATGTTGAGGATGTCGCCGAAGCGGCAGCCCTGCTGCCCGGTCAGCGACCACCAGAAGTGCTGGTAGATGTTGCCGGTCGGATCCCCCGCCCTGCCCACGTCGTCGTACCACATCCGCCAGCCGAACTGCCAGTGCCAGCCGGCGGAGTCGTGGCCGATGTTGAAGATGAAGAGCAGGCCGACCAGCCAGTAGAGCGGATTCAGCAGCAGCACCGCCGGCAGACCGCCGACGGTCAACAGGAAGCTCAGGTAGTTCTTGAGCCCCATGCCCCGCATGGTGGCCAGGCGCCTGCGGGTGTGGACCAGGTGGGTCTGGACGTAGCCCTTGACCCAGCGCGAGCGCTGCTTGATCCAGTTGCCCAGGCGCGAGTTGGCCTCCTCCCAGGTGGTCGACTCCAGGATCCTGGTGCGGTAGCCGGCGCGCTCGATGCGCACGCCCAGGTCGCAGTCCTCGGTGACGTTGTAGGGGTCCCATCCCCCGAGTTCCTTGAGGGCCGCGGTCCGGAAGTGGTTGGACGTGCCCCCGAGCGGAATGGGCACGTTCAGGGCGTGCAGCCCGGGCAGGTAGAGGTCGAACCAGGCGGTGTACTCCAGCGTGAAGAAGCGGGTCAGCCAGTTCTGCCGCGGGTTGTAGTAGTTGAGCTTGGCCTGCAGGCAGGCCACCTCCGGAGGCTGCCAGCGGAAGGCGACCACCGCCTTCTTGAGCTGGTCCGGCTCCGGCCGGTCCTCGGCGTCGTAGATCACCAGGTATTCGCCGCGCGCGGTGGCCAGGCCCCAGTTGCAGGCCCGCGGCTTGGTCTTGGGCTTGACGTCCGGGACCACCAGGATCTCCACCGGGAAAGGCAGCTTCATGGCCCGGCAGGCGGCGATGGTGTCCGGGTCGTCGGCCTCGAGCAGGATCTTGACGTCGAGCTTGTCGGCGGGGTAGTCGAGGCAGCCAACCGCGCGCAGCAGCTTGGCGGCCACCCCGGCCTCCTTGTACATGGGCACCAGCACGGTGTAGACCGGCAGCTCCTCGTCCTTGAGCACGGACAGATCGCCGGGACCGACCACGATCTCCCGACGCTTGGCCGCCGCCAGGCACACGGTGAGCAGCTTGTAGAAGATGATGACGCCGTAGACCGCGCAGATCACGAAGTTGAATACATCGATCCAGACGTACCAGTACAGGACCCCGGTCAGGATCAGGGCGGCCAACAGCCCGTAGCGGACCATCTGCCCGCGCGTCAGAACGGTGGCGGCGCACTCGTCGCGGTGCTTCCTGAGGAATTCGGCGACGGTGATGTCCGGATGGGCCGCGCCGGCGGCGCCGGCGGCGCCTGCGGCCGAGCCGGGCCGGCCGTCCACCGGCTTCTGGGGTCGGAGCGTCGGGGAGGTGGTCAACTGGGGCCTCTCAGCATGGGGTGATGATACCGCGAGTCTAACCGCGGGTCACCGCCCGTCAAGGCGGCGTGCATCTGCGGTTCGGCAGCCTCGATATCATCCACGGAGCTGCCCGGCGCCGCGGCCGACCCACTTGTAGGTGCACAGCTCCTCCAGCCCCATCGGCCCGCGGGCGTGGAGCTTGTCGGTGGAGATGCCGATCTCCGCGCCCAGCCCGAACTCGAAACCGTCGGCCAGCCGCGTGGAGGCGTTCCAGAAGACGCAGGCCGAGTCGCAGCCGGCCAGGAACTGCTCGGCGGCGGCGCGGTCGGCGGTGACGATGCTCTCGGTGTGGCGCGAGCCCCAGGCGTTGACGTGCTCCACCGCCGCCTGCACCCCGTCCACCACCCGCACGGCCAGGATCAGGTCTAGGTACTCGGCGGCCCAGTCCTCCTCGCCCGCCGGCCGAACCTCCGGGGCGATCCGCCGGGTGCGCTCGCAGCCGCGCAGCTCCACCCCGGCGGCGCGGAGCTCGCGGAAGCACTCCGGGATGAAGCGGTCGGCCACGGCCGCGTCGATTAGCAGCGTCTCCATGGCGTTGCAGACGCCCGGGCGCTGGACCTTGGCGTTCACGACGATGCGCCTGGCCATGTCCAGGTCGGCCGCCGCGTGCACGTAGACGTGGCAGACGCCCTTGTAGTGCTTGATGGTCGGGATGCGGCTCTTCTCGGCGACCGCCCGGATGAGCCCTTCGCCGCCCCGGGGGATGACCAGGTCGATGACGTCGTCCATCTCCAGGAGGGCGTCAAGCGCCGTCCGGTCGGCGGTGGGCACGATGCCCACCGAGGCCGGCGGCAGGCCCGCGGCGCCCAGCGCTTCGGCCCAGACCCGCCCGAGGGCCAGGTTGGTCTCCAGGGCCTCCCGGCCGCCGCGCAGGATAGCGGCATTGCCGCTCTTGAGGCACAGGCCAGCGGCGTCCATGGTCACGTTGGGGCGGGACTCGTAGATCATCAGGATCACGCCGATGGGCACGCGCACGCGCTGGAGTTCCAGGCCGTTGGGCCGGCGAGAGGCGGCCAGCACCGTGCCCAGCGGGTCGGGCAGGGCGATCACCTCGCGCAGCCCGGCGGCGGTCTTGTCCATCTGCCGGCGGTCGAAACGCAGCCGGTCGATCATGGCCGCGGACAGGCCGGCCTCCCGCCCGGCGGCCAGGTCCCTGGCGTTGGCGGCCTCGATCTCGGCCGAACGCTCCGCGAGCAGCCCGGCGGCGCGCTCCAGGGCCGCGTTGCGGGCGGAGGCGCCGGACAGGGCCAACGAGCGGCTGGCCGCCCGGGCGGCCTGGGCCAGTTCGCGCACCTCCCGAGACAGTTTCCCGATCTGCATCAGAAGCCCTTCCGCCCCACCCCGCCCCGTTCGCGCCGGACGCCACAGCCCGGCCTGCGCCGACGGAGTATAGCCGGCCCGGCGCCCCGCGGCAACCTGCGGGCGGGACGCTTGCATCCGCCCCCGCCCCGCTATATCCTGCCGCCCATGGACCGCATGGAGAACCACCGCCACCTGCTCGAGCAGGTCGGCCGCCGGCTGCTCCGGCGCTTCGGCCCCAGGCAGTTCACGCTGCGGGAGGAGCCGCTGGGCAGCCTCTTCTGGACGGTCCTCAGCCAGAACACCACCGACCTCACCGCCGACCGCGCCTACCGCCAGCTGCGGAGGACGTTCCGCTCCTGGCGCGACGTCCGCGCCGCCCGCCGCGGCGAGGTCGAGGCGGCCATCCGGGTCTGCGGCCTGGCCCAGCAGAAGGCCCGCACCATCCAGGAGTTCCTGGAGCGCCTGGAGCGCGAGCGCGGCGCGCTGTCCATCGCCTTCCTCGGGAAGATGCCCGCCGACCAGGCCATGGACTGGCTGACCGCCTCGCGCGGCATCGGCACCAAGACCGCGGCAGTCCTGCTGCTCTTCGCCTTCGGCCGGCCGGTCTTCCCGGTGGACACGCACATCCGCCGGGTTTCAGGCCGGCTCGGGTTCGTCCCGGAAGGCACGGCGGCCGACAAGGTGCAGGAGGCGCTCTCGGCCATCGCGCCGGAGTCCGCCGCCGACTGCGCCCAGCTGCACCTGGACATCATCCGCCTGGGCCGGGAAATCTGCCACCCCCGGCGACCGGAGTGTCCGAAGTGCCCGCTCCGCGCCATATGCCGTCACGCCCGCGTCGCGGAGGCCTTGCACCCATCCGGCCGCGAGTCTACAATCCGCGGCCACAGGAGACGCCCATGAGCACCACCAACCGCCACGTGCAGGCCATGGTCGAGCGCTGCCCGGCCCTCGACGGTTGTTCCGGAGACGTCGAACGGGCCTTCCGGGCCCTGGCCCGCTGTTTCGCGGCCGGACGCAAGATGCTGCTCTGCGGCAACGGCGGCAGTGCAGCGGACTGCGAGCACTTCGCCGGCGAACTGCTCAAGGGCTTCAAGCTGAAGCGCCCGCTGGCCGCCGCGGCCCGCCGCCGGCTCGCGCCCGAGCTGGGGGAGAACCTCCAGGGAGCGCTCCCGGCCATCCCGCTCACCGGCTTCCCGGCCTTCTCCACGGCCTTCGCCAACGACGTCGACCCGCACCTGATCTTCGCCCAGCTGGTCTGGGCGCTGGGCCAGCCCGGCGACGTGCTCCTGGGCATCTCCACCTCGGGCAACGCGCTCAACGTCCGCCGCGCCGCCGAGGCCGCCCGGGCCCGGCGCATGACCGTCATCGCCCTCACCGGCCGGACCGGCGGCGAACTCCGCCGGCTGGCCGACGTCTGCATCCGCACGCCGGGCGCGGACACCGCCGAGGTCCAGCAGCACCACCTGCCGGTCTACCACGCGCTGAGCCTGATGCTCGAGGACGAGTTCTTCGGATGAAATCGGTCTGCCCCCACTGCGGCTACCCCTTCGACGCCGCCAGCGGCCGCTCCGCCCGGAGCGCGGTCTGCCCGCGCTGCCAGCGGACCTTCAACGCCTTCGCCGCCGGCGAGACCATCGACCTGTCCGCCGCCCCCCCGCCGCCGGCGGAACCGGCCGCAGCGACGCCCGCCGGCCAGGCGGACACCCAGCCGCATTTCCACGAGTACCGCATCCTCGGCGAACTGGGGCGCGGGGGGATGGGCGTGGTCTACCGGGCCATGCAGGAAACCCTCGAGCGCCAGGTGGCCCTCAAGGTCATCCGCGCCGGGGAGGCGGCCGGGGCCGACGAGGTCCAGCGCTTCCTGCGCGAGGCGGTCACCGCCGCCAAGCTCCGCCACCCCAACATCGTCACGGTCTACGAGCTCGACGTGGTCGATGGCATCTACTACTACACCATGGAGTTCATCGAGGGCCAGGACCTCGGCCGGCTGATCCAGGCCGGGCCGCTGCCGCTGCGCCGCGCGGTGATCCTGACTCTCAAGGTGGCCCGGGCCCTGGCCCACGCCCACGCCAAGGGCGTGGTCCACCGCGACCTCAAGCCCGGCAACATCATCCTGGACGAGGCCGGCGAGCCCATGGTGACCGACTTCGGGCTGGCCCTGGACCTGGAGCGCGGCGCGCGATCCTCGGCCTACGCCGCCGGCACGCCCTGGTACATGGCTCCCGAGCAGATCTCCGACCAGCGGGAGGCCGTGGGGCCGGCCTGCGACGTCTACGCGCTGGGCACGGTGCTCTTCGAGATGCTCACCGGCCGGGTACCGTTCGAGGGGACCAGCGTCGAGGACATCTTCGAGGCCATCACCAACCGGGAGCCGCCCGATCCGCGCGCGCACCGCCCGGAGATCGACGCGGCTCTCGCCGAGGTCTGCCTCACCTGCCTGCGCAAGAGCCCCGCCCAACGCTGGGCCTCCGCCGCCGAACTGGCCACCACCCTGGCCGCGTGGCTGGCCCGCAACCCACCCGGAGACGCGGCCGGGGGCCCGTCGGCGCAATGAACCGCGCCGACCTTGACAGCATTCTCGCGGAACTGCCGCGGCGATCGGTCGCCGTGCTCGGCGATTTCTGCCTCGACCGCTACCTGGTCATCGACCCGAAGCTGACCGACATCTCGCTGGAGACCGGCCTCGCCGCCAGGCAGGTGACCGAGGTCCGCGCCTCCCCGGGTGGCGCCGCCAACGTGCTGGCCAACCTCCGGGCGCTCGGCGTGGGCCGGGTCCGGCCGCTCGGGTTCATCGGTCTTGACGGCGAGGGTTTCGAACTCGCCGGCTGTCTTGAGCGCATGGGGGTCGACCTCGCGCTGCTCCGCCGCCACGAGACGCGCCGGACGCCCACCTACGTCAAGCCGGTGGTGCTGCGGCCGGACGCGCCCGCCGAGGAGCAGGGACGTCTCGATCTCTTCCCACGGCAGCCGCTCTCGCGCGCCGACGAGGACTGGCTCGCCTCCGGGCTCGCGGCTGCGGCCGCGGAATGCGACGCCCTGATCGTCTCCGACTACACCGAGCCGGACAAGCCCGGAGCCGTCACGCCGCGCCTGCGGGAGGCCGTCGCCGAACTCGGCCGCCAGCGCCCTGCCCTGCCCATCCTGGCCGACTCGCGCCTGGCCATCGGCGCGTTCCGCGGGTGTTCGATCAAACCCAACGAGCGTGAGGCCCTGGCACTGGTTGGAGCCGCGGCCGTCGAGCACCCCGGGATCCCGGTCGTACTGAACGCGGCCCGCCAGACCGCCGGACGCAACGGGCGCCCGGCCTTCGTCACGCTCGGAGAGCGCGGCATGGTTGTCGCCACGGCCAGCGAGGCCAGGCACATCCCGGCCTTCCCGCTGCGCGGCGCGATCGACACCGTCGGGGCCGGCGACTCGGCGGCGGCGGCCATCGCCGCGGCCCTGGCGGCCGGGGCGGCTCCGGCCGACGCGGCCCTCCTGGGAGTGCTCGCCTCCTCCATCATCTGCCAGCAGATCGGCACCACCGGCACGGCGAGCCCCGAACAGGTCCGCGCCCGGTTCGCCGATTACGCGGCCATCCATCCCGACATGGTGCGCCGGTGAGCGCCGCCTTCGTCCTCGCCGGCACCCGCATCGAAGTCTGGCGCACCGAGCGCCTCGGCCGCGTGTCGCTGCGCCACGCGGTCTTCGACTTCGACGGCACCATCTCGCTGATCCGCGAAGGCTGGCAGTCGGTAATGACCCCGATGATGGTCGAACTGCTCGGCGCGACGCCTCGCGCCGAGGAGAAGCCTCGCCTCGAGCGGCTGGTGCGGGACTTCATCGACGAGTCCACCGGCCGGATGACCATTCTGCAGATGGAATGGCTGGCCGGGGCGGTATCCGCGCGCGGCGGCGCGGCGCGGACGGCCGCCGACTACAAACAGGAGTACCTCCGCCGGCTGGGCGCCCACATCGCCGCACGGATCACCGGACTCCAGCAGGGCTACACCAGTCCTGACTCCCTGCTCGTGCCCGGCTCGCGCGAGGTGCTCGCGGCGCTCGGCTCCCGGGGCGTGGTCCTGCACTGCGCCAGCGGCACGGACACGCCGGACGTGCGCCGCGAGGCCGAGCTGCTGGGCGTGGCGGCGAGCTTCGCCGGGGGCATTCACGGCGCGGATGGAGCCTCGCGGAGCTGCTCCAAGAAGCAGGTCATCCAGCGCATCTTCTCTGAGCACGGGCTCAGCGGCCCGGAGCTCATGGTCGTCGGGGACGGCTACGTGGAGATCGAGGAGGGCCGCGCCGCCGGCGCCGTCTGCCTGGGGGTGGCCACCGATGAGGCCGCCCCCGGCCGGGTCGACGAGCGCAAGCGCGAGCGGCTGGTCGCCGCCGGCGCGGACGTCATCGTCCCCGATTTCCGCGAGGCGCAGATCCTGGTCGACTATCTCTTCGGCTAACCGTCAGTCGCCGGACAGCCGCACATAGGGGTTGTTCTTCTTCTCCGCACCCACGCGCGAACGGTTGGCGTGGCCTGGCCAGACAACCGTCTCGGCGGGCAGGGTCAGGATCTTCGCGCGGATGGCCTCGACCAGCTGGCGCTCGTCGCCTCCGGGCAGGTCGGCCCGGCCGATGTCGCCGGCGAAGAGCGCGTCCCCGGTGAAGACCGCCCCGGCCGCCGCACAGTAGTAGGCGATCGACCCCGGCGAGTGTCCGGGCACGGCCAGGCAGCGCAAGGACAGTTGCGAGTCGCGGGTTGCGGATTGCGGGTCCGTGCCTCCCACAACTCGCAACTCACAACCCACAACCAGTTCATCCCCGTCCCGCAGCAGCCGCTTGGGCGGGCGCACCTGCATGGGCAGGCCGAATCCGTAGGAGAGGTTGAGCGCCGGGCGGGCCGGCCACTCGGCCTCCGGGGCGCCGACCGCCCAGTCGGCGTCCGGAAAGGCCGCCAGCAGCTCGTCGACCGCGGCGATGTGGTCCCCGTGGCAGTGGGTGGCCGCGATGATCTCCGGGCGCAGGCCGTCTTTGGCCAGCAGGCCCAGTATCCGGCCGCCCTCCGCCCCGGGATCGATCACCAGGCACGGGCGCTCCCCGGAGCGGGCGGCGGGCGCCTCGTCGTCCCAGACCAGGTAGCAGTTGGCCCCCAGCGGGCCCACCGGGATCCGCCGGACCTTGGCCTTCACTTCTTGGCAGCCTCGCTGCGGCGCTTCGCGCCGCCGCCGTTGCCGCCGCTGCGGGCGTAGTCCGTGGCCTGGGCCATGAAGGCCTCCAGGCGGGTCTGGGTGCCGGTCTGCCGGGTCCCGTCGAAGTACATGTCCAGCCAGGGGATGCTCTTGTGGTCCTTGCGGAACTTGCGGGTCAGGCTGGCCACGATGGTCGAGGGCAGACAGCCGAACGGGGCGATGTTGACCACCCCGGCGAAGTCCTCCTCGGCGTACTCGACCGCCCGGCCCATGGACAGGCACATTTCGCCGCGGACCGAGCTGTGAATGTAGCGGTCCGCCAGCTCCAGGATCTCGTCGGTGGGCCTCTCGGTCAGCCGCCCGCGGATGTGGCCGCGGAAGAGTTCCAGGATCCGGTCCTTGTCCCGACGCTGGATCTGATCGGCGATGAGTTCCTTCAGGAACCCGCCCCAGCGGCGCTCGCGGCGGCTCTCGGTGCGGCGCTCCCAGGCGATGTAGTTGAGCCACTCCTCGAACGGCGGCAGCACCGCCTCGCCGCCGAGGTCCTCGATGGCCCGGACCGTCTGCTCGTTGGCGAACTGGTGGCAGCGCACGTAGACCTCGCCGATCAGTCCGATGCGCGGCCGCTGCGACGCGCGGTCCATGGGCAGGCCGGCGAACTCCTCGCGGCTCTCCAGGAGCGAGCCGATGATGTCCCCGCGGCTTTCGATGGCCCGCTCCAGGCGGCGCAGGGCACGCTCGTAGACCCGGTCGGCGGCGCCCTTCTCCTTCTCGTAGGGCCGAACCTCGCGGAGCAGCTTGCCCAGCACATCGGTGGCGACCACGGCGCTCCAGCCCAGCCGCAGGAAGGAGGTCCCCAGCGATCCGGAGTCCTTGTGGAACCCGCGGCCCTGGCTGAAGACCACCAGCTTGACGTCGCGGTAGCCGAGCTCGTCGAGGACCATGCGGTGGAACTTGTTATACTGCCCGAAGCGGCACGGCCCCATGGCCGTGGGCATGAAGAACGACGAACGCTTGGGGTCGAAGCCCGGTTCGCCCACCTTCTTGAGGAAGTCGCCCGTGGTGATGATGCACGGGTAGCACTCCTTGCCCGAAGTGTACTTCCGGCCCAGCCGCACGGACTCCTCGTCGCTCATGGGCAGCACCTGGGCATCGATGCCCCCGGCGCGCATGGCCGCGGCCAGGCCGTAGACGTGGTCGTCCATGTACGGCAGGTACACGGTCCGCCCCTCGGACGAACTGACCTGGACGGGCCCCTCGAAGGAACGGTACGACTGCCGCCGCGCCCGGCGCACGTTCTTGAGGCTGTCCAGGAAGGCCTCGCAGCGGGTGATGGCCCCCACGTCCGAGGAGTGCTCGTCGATCTCGATCTGCAGGTAGGGCTGGGAGCCGAGCTCCTTGGCGAAGAAGCGCAGGATGAAGCTGTCCGGTCCGCAGCCGAAGTTGGTGATGTACAGGGCGTGCAGGCGCTTGTCGGCGGCGATCAGCTTGGCCGCGGCCAGGATCTTCTGGCCGTACTTCCAGTACATGTGCCACCAGTCCCGGGCCAGGTCCACCGACCCCAGGGGCAGGAAGTCCATGGGGATGGCCAGCACGCCCAGGTCGCGGAGCTTCACCGGCAGGTCGAGGTTCAGGCCCCGGTCGCAGCCGTTGTACGGCCGGCTGATGATCACGATGGCCGTGGTGTCCTCCGGCAGCAGGGCCAGCACGTCGCGCCCGCGGGCCTCCAGCGCCTGGCTGAAGCGCATCTGCGCCCTGATGGCGGCCTTGAGCGCGGCGCGCAGCTCGCGGCGTCCGACGCCCAGCTGCTCGCCCATGCCAACCAGCTCGCGGAAGGTCTCCTTGAACCCGCGGTCCAGGTGCACCACCGGGCGGAGGACCTTGGCCTTGCGCTCGACGTCCATGGCCGAGCTCAGGATGTAGGGCAGCGACTGGACGTACGGGCAGCTGTAACTGCGCTCCATGTCCGGGCACAGCCCGGGCAGGTCGACCATGCTGGGCAGGAAGATGTAGTCGGCGCCCCTCTCCAGGAGGTCGGCCACGTGGCCGTGGGCCGCCTTGATGGGCAGGCAGGTCTCGGCGGTGACGTGCTCCAGCCCCCCGTGGATCAGCTTGCGGTTGGTGTCCCCGCTGGTGATCACCTGGTAGCCCAGGGTCTCGAAGAGGGCCCGCCAGAACGGATAGAGCTCGTGGAAGAAGGTCATCTGCGGGATGCCCACGGTGCCGCGGGGCTTGCCGGTGACCCCCACCGCGCCGGTCTCCAGGAGCAGCTTGCGGCGCTCGGCGAAAAGGTCGGGCAGCCCGGCGCCGGCCGAGCCCTTGCGGCTCTCGTCGTACTTGCCGCAGCGATCGCCGTAGAAGAGCTTGCGGGTCTCGCCGTCGATCTCCACCCTGTGGATCTCGCAGTTGTTGGAGCAGCTCTGACACTCGAAGGAACTCATCCGGTAGCCGCGCGCGGACAGGTCGAAGCCCACGAAGCGGGTCTTCCCGCCCGTCTCCCGCTGCCAGTCGCGGGCGAGCAGGGCGCAGCCCACCGCCCCGAGCACGTCGTGGTGCGGGGGAACGGTGATGGGCTTGCCGGTCACCGCCTCGAAGGCGGCCTTGACCGCGCGGTTGGCGGCGGTCCCGCCCTGGAAGAAGATCCTCCGGCCGACCGGGCGGTTCTCCACCACGCGGTTCAGGTAGTTGCTGACGATCGAGTAGGACAGCCCCGCCAGCAGGTCCGGCTTGGGCACGCCCTTCTGCTGCCCGAGGTTGAGGTTGCTCTCCATGAAAACGGTGCAGCGCTCGCCGAGCACCGCCGGGCGCCGGGCCGAGAGCGCCAGGTCGGAGAACTCGCCCTTGACGTTCACGCCCAGCCGGTTGGCCTGCTCCTCCAGGAACGAGCCGGTGCCGGCGGCGCAGACCTTGTTCATGGTGAAGTCCACCACCGCGCCGTTCTCCAGGCGGATGTACTTGGAGTCCTGCCCGCCGATCTCGAAGATGGTGTCCACCTCCGGGTCGACGAAGGCCGCGCCGGTGGCGTGGGCGGTGATCTCGTTCTTGGTCAGGTCCGCGCCGATGTAGTCGGCGGTCAGGTACCGGCCCGAGCCGGTGGTGCACGCGCCCCGGATGGTCACCCGGCCGGCCAGCTCGGCGCTGACCTCGGCCAGCCCCTGGCGAACGGCCTCCAACGGCCGCCCCGCGGTCATCAGATAGCGGCGCGAGACGACCCGTCCGTCGCCGTCGATGACCACCACGTTGGTGCTGATCGAACCCACGTCGATGCCCAGGTAGCCGTCGACCGGGCCACCGCCGTTCGCCCCCCGCAACGGCTCGGCCTCGATCTGCCGGACGTAGGTCTGCTCCGGCAGGGGGGCGTGGTGCTCCCAGTCGCCGTGGCTCCGGGCGTACTCCCGCAGCGGCCCGGCCCCGCGAAACTCCGGGGCCCGCCCCTCGGCGCGGACCAGTTCCAGCGCGGCGCCGATGGCCCCCATGGTCCCGTGGCGCTCGGGCACCACCAGGCCCGTGGCGTCCAGTTCCAGCACCTCGTGGAACGCGCGGATCATGCCCTTGTTGGCGGCCACCCCGCCCATGAAGACCACCGGCGGGGCGAAGTCCTTGCCGCGGCCGATGTTCGAACGGAAGTTGCGGGCCAGCGCGAAGCACAGCCCGGCGACGATGTCGTAATCGGGCGTGGCCAGCTGCTGCAGGTGGATCATGTCCGTCTTGGCGAAGACCGAGCAGCGCCCGGCGATGGTCGGCGGGGTGGTGCTCTTCAACGCCATGTCCCCGAACTGGCCCTCGATGTCCAGGCCCAGCCGGGCGGCCTGCTCGTCGAGGAAGGAGCCGGTGCCCGCGGCGCAGACCGTGTTCATGTTGAAGTCGGCCACGCGCAGCCCGCCGCCCGAGGCCTTCTCCAGGGAGATCAGCTTGGAATCCTCGCCGCCCATGTCGATGACCGTGCGGGCCTCGGGGTAGAAATGCCCCACCGCCCGGACCGCCGCGGCGATCTCGTTGACGAACTGACCGCCGGCCAGCTCGGCCACCAGCTTGCCTCCCGAACCGGTCGCGGCCATCCCGGCGACCTTCCCGCCCGGGGCCTTGGCCAGGGCCTCGTCGATGGCGGCCGCGGCCACGACCAGCGGCTCGCCCTTGTGGCGGCGGTAGAGGTCCCAGAGCACAACGCCCCGGGCGTCGACCAGCGCGGCATCCACGCTGACCGAGCCGACATCGATTCCCAGATATGCGCGATTGGCGGTCATTTCCCGTTCCTCCCGGCCGCCGCGCGCTTCCCGCGGCGCACCGCACCGATTCCACCCTTGCCATTCATCCTGCGGACGCCCTTGCGCCACAGCTCCAGCAACCCCGCGGCCTGGCGCTTCTGGCCGGACGAGAGCGGGCTGGCGAACTCGACCAGCACCTTGAGGTAGCCCGGCCAGAGCTCGTCGATCAGCTCCCGGCCCTTGCGGGTGGCCCGCACCACGCGCACCCGGCGGTCGCCCGGCCGGGCAGCGCGCTCGACCAGCCCCATGTCCTCCAGCCCGTCGATCAGGCCGGTGACGTTGCCGCCGGAGACGATGAGCAGCTCGGCCAGGCGGTTCTGGGGCAGGCCCTCCTCGCCCCCGACGTAGCGGGCCGTGAGCAGGACGTTCCACTTGGCCGGGGACAGGCCGGCGCGGCCCAGGTACTCGGAGGTCCTGGCGAACCCGCGGGCGTAGAGCTCCGCCAGGTTGTAGGCCAGCACCTCGTCGATCCGGTCGGCCCTGCGCTCGAGGTCCAGGTCTTCCATCACCGACATTGACCGCTCCTTCCAGAACACCGCTGCTTCGGACGGGTGGACAGTTTATGCGTGAACCGTTTAGTTGTCAAACACTTTTTGGGCTGCCTGCGTTCGGGGAGCGACAGCCCCCGGCCGCCCCGGCCGCGGGCGCTGGCAATTCCGCCAGGGCCGGCTAGAATGCCGGACGAAAGGAGAGCGATCATCCGCCAACTGCTGACCCTGCCGAACATCCTGACGATCTTCCGTCTGGTTTCGGCACCCGCTTTCCTGCTGCTCTTCTTCGGGGACTTCTTCAGCCCCCACGACCAGCGCCTGCGCCTGGGCCTGTGCCTTTTGCTGGTGGCCGCCTCGGAAGCCAGCGACGTCCTCGACGGCTACTTCGCCCGGAAGTACGGACAGGTCAGCGACTTCGGCAAGCTGATGGACCCCTACGCCGACAGCGCCTTCCGCCTGACAGTGCTCTTCAGTTTCTCCAGCCGGGTGGCCTCGCGCGAGACCGGCGACCCCTGGATCCCGCTGTGGACCGTGGTGGTCCTCTTCTACCGGGATCTGCTCACGTCCGTGCTGCGAACCTTCGCCATGAAGCGCGGCGTGGTGATCGCCGCCCGCACTTCCGGGAAGGTCAAGGCGGTGGTCGAGGCCGCCGGGATCATCGCCATCCTGGTGCTGGCCCTCAAACACGAGTTCATGGCCATTCCCCACGAGCTCATCCCCGCGCTCATGAAGGCACCGGCCTACTGGATCATGATGGTGGTCATCGCCGTGGCCGTATGGAGCGGCCTGGACTACTTCTGGGCCTGCCGGAAGCACATGCTGCCCCATCCGGAGGCCGAGGAACCGGGCAACCGGGCCCCTTAGCCTGGCGGCCTGAACGGCCGCACTCCCGGCCTACCTGGCCGGAGCCGGGGTTGCGCCCGGCATGGCCAGCGGCGCCGAGAGCATCTGCTCCACATCCGGCCCAGGAGGCATGACCAGCAGACCGTCACGCAGCTCCACGGCCCCCCAGCCCCGGGGGCTGCCGTCCGGATGGGCGGGCATCCGCGGCGGGTGCCCGACGATGGCGGCCAGCCCCTTGGGCAGCCTGCCGCGGCGGTCCAGTTCGCGCCAGTAGCCGACCAGTTCGTCGAGAGTGCGCGCCGGCCGGCCGCTGAGTTCCCGGAACTTGCCCAGGTGGAAGTTGCAGGTGCGGACCAGCCTCCCGAGCTCGATGCGCTCCAACCCCTCGCTGCCGACCGCGCCATCCTGGCGGACGTGGAAGCGCATGCCATACGGATCGGCCGGCAGCCTGGCGCAGTAGTCGGCCGACTCGCCGTCCCCGACCAGCGGCTCCAGGCGCATGCGCAGCAGGTCACGGACGGTCAGCTCCCGTGCCCCGTCCCCGCGGCCGGACGGCCGGAACCGCGCGGCCAGCAACCCCTCCACGCCGGCCGGCTGCGCGCCCCCCGCCGCGGCACAGCGGCGGCGCCAGGCGGTCAGCTCCGCCGCGGTCAGCCTGGCCAACGCCTCGCGGTAGTTCAGACGATTGACGGAGTCGAGGACCCGCCCGTTGCCGGCGCGCAGCTCCTGCGCGGCCAGCGCCAGGGCCTGGGCGTGGTCCTGGCCGTCCAGCAGCAGCCGCTCGCGGGTGGCCTCGACCACCCTGGGATGGTCCGGGACGGTCCGGGAGATCAGGGTCAGCCACTTGAGGGCCTCCCGGTCCCGGCCGCGGAGCATGTGCAGCTGCGCCGCCCGGTAGGGGATCTCCCAGTCGCCGGGGTTGTTGTCCAGGCCCTTGCGCAGCAGGGCCACGGCCCGTTCGTCGTCCTCGGGCAGCGCGGAGAGCAGCAGGGCGCCCACCCGATAGGGGCGCTTCCAGTGGGGATCCAGGTCGGTGGTGACCTGGAAGAGCTTGGCCAGCCACTCGTACTTGGCCTGGCGCTCGTTGAGCCTGCGCCCGACGTACATGGCGCTGCGGATCCAGACCATGTCGGCGGCCAGGCCGTTGTAGCCCAGGCAGAGGAACTTGAGGGTGTCGCCCTTCGGCAGATAGAGAACCCGCTCGGGCGGCGCGGCCCGCCGGCGGGCGTCGAAGCGGTCGTTGAGGACGGTGACCGGAACGATGGCCGCGGCCAGTCCGGCCAGCAAGCCGGCCGTGGCCAGCCTCCGCCGCACGCGCCAGGCCGGCATCAGAACCTCCGGCGCCGGAAGATCAGCGTGGCGCCCAGCAGCATGGCCGCGGCGTATCCTGCGCCGTAGAAGGCGATCCGCAGAAGGTCCCCCGCCGCCGGCATGCGGCCGGGGTCGTTGACCGCCGCGTCGCGCAGGTCGAAGATCCCCAGGTTGGGCGTCAGGTAGTAGAGCAGCTGCAGCAGGAACTGCAGGACGGACCCGCCCGTCCGGGTCCGGCCCAACTGGTCCATGAAGTCCGGGATCCAGTGCGAGAGCCGCCCGGCGGCGAAGACCACGGTGGTCAGCACGGCGCTGAGAATGGGCGTGGAGGCGGCGCTGAACATCACCGCCACCGCGATGATCACCGCCACCTCCAGGAGGGAGAACAGCAGCGCCGCCAGCAGCGGCCACGTCACCGCGCCACCGTGCAGCGGATAGTAGACCAGGAAACCGGCGGAGAGCACGGCCATGCACACCCCCGCGGTCAGCACCAGACCGAGGTACTTTCCGAGGATGAACTCCCCGCGGCGCACCGGCTTCGACAGGATGGTGTAGACGGTGCGCTTGTCGATCTCCTTGTAGATCAGTCCGGTGCCCACGAAGACCGAGAGCATCACCCCCAGCAGGCTGACCGCGGCCAGACCCGTGTCGGCTATCACGTGAAGCTGGTCGCCCACCGAGATCTCGCCGAGCACCCGTGAGAAGGCCACCGCGGCCAGGCCAACCACCAGCAGGAGGTAGAGCACCCGGTCGCGCACCGCC
This sequence comes from Planctomycetota bacterium, assembly GCA_022703445.1. GTDB lineage: Bacteria > Planctomycetota > SZUA-567 > JAKLDR01 > JAKLDR01 > JAKLDR01. Next base: position 16,441 of record JAKLDR010000117.1, read on the forward strand.
TCGCGGAAGGTGTTGAGGGCCAGCGCCAGCACCCGGCTGATCAT
>JAKLDR010000118.1 GCA_022703445.1 Planctomycetota bacterium
GGAACCTGGCGATGGAGGTCACCCGTTCGCTCTTCCACACCGCCCGCGGCTACACCGAGAGCTTCGCGGTCTACGGCGAGAGGATGACCGTGGAGTGGCCGCAGGTCGATGCCGATGACGCCCTGGTGGTCTTCTCCATGGCCGCCGCGGTCGAGGCGGGCAAGCGCGGGAAGCCCGTTGCCACCGAGCGGGTCAGCGCGCCCGACCGGCAGGACCTGCTCCCGCCGGCCATCGCCCGCTTCACGGTCCGCGGCAAGTACGACGACACCAACCCGCAGAAGTCCTTCGAGGCGGGGGGAGGCCACCACGGCTCGCACCCGCACCTGGTCCACGAGTTCGTCCGGAGCATTGTCGAGGGCCGGAAGCCCTGGGTCGACGAGCGCCGTGCCGCCTGGTGGACCGCGGCGGGCCTCTGCGCCCACCAGTCCGCCATGAAGGGCGGAAAGCGGGTGGAGGTGCCGGAGTTCGAGTGAGGCCTGGGAGATCCACGGACATTTCAGATTGCTGATTGCGGGCTTCAGATTGGCGAAGGACGAGGGCGAAACGAAAGCCGGACTTCGAGAATCGGCAATCTATAATCAGCAATCTTCAATTCGCCGTTAGTCCGGACTCTTCTCTTGCCGGGAGCGTCGGAGCCGCTAATCTAGCAGTCATGAGAATGCGCAGGTTCGGCCCGAGGATCTTCGGCGACAGGGCTAGCACCGGCACGGCAGGCATCGTCCATCTGGTGTTTTGTCTGTCTGCAGGATGGATGCTTCTTGGCGCCGCCGGTTGCCGGCAGGAGACGCCAGCTGCGGCGCAAGCACTCAACGGCGACGAGGTCCTGAGCCGCTTCGAGAAGACCATGAGCCGCGCGAAGACGGTGCGGGCGGTCTTCGGCAAGCGAAGCTACCTGGTCGCCGACGTGGGCGGGCCACGCTTCTTCAGCAGCGAGCGACCGGCGGAGCCGGACGGGACCGATACCGGAACCACCTGGATTACTGACGGCAAAACACTTTACGTGGATATGCGTGGCGGAGGACACTCTGCCAGCAGTCGTCCCTTTGTCGACTCTCGCAAGGCGCCTTCGTGGTGGCTGGAAGGCTACCATCTGCCGTTCTATCTCCTGGTGATGCCGGGAGCGATCCGGGAGCGCTTCGAGATTGTGAAGTGCGAAGCAGAGGAGAGGAATGGCGAGCCCATGTACGTCCTTCATTGCAGGGCTCGCAAGGATGTGGTCCGCGCCAAGCTCCAGGCCTGGAAGGAGGCGGGCGGCTACATCAAGGCCCGCAAGCAATGGGGCCGGGAGCCGCAGCCTTACGAGGATATGTACGTATGGTTCTTCTTCTCCAGGGAGAACGGCCTGCTCCGCGGGATGGGAGGCGAGGCGGGGCGTGGCGACGTCATGTTCATGGACCTCAAACTGGACGCCGCATTGAGGCCCGAACAGTTCGTGTACAAACTCCCCGATGGGAGGGGGCAGCCAAGGGATGTCTTGGAAGAGGAGAAGCTCTTCGGCCTGTGCGACTCTTTTTTCAAGCTGTTCCTGGATGGGAAAGGCGAGGAAGCGTACCGGAATCTCACGTCCGCAACATTCAGGCAAGGCAAGTCCCTGGAACAGGTGAAGGCTATCGTAGCCGAAAGGTTCAACGAGGTCCGTTACCTGGACTGGTGGAATTCTTGGATCGAGCAGAGAACTGCTGAGGTTTCCCTCAGCATCAAGTACTGGAAGGGCCGCGATTGGGACATAAGGATCACCCTGGTGAAGGATGAGGATAGATGGCTCATCAACGAGATACGACTGTGATGAAGGTCACCATCCTCGGCCTGGGGCTCTTCGGCGGCGGGGCCGGCGCGGCGCGGTACTTCGCGGAGCGCGGGCACCAGGTTTCGGTCACCGACCTCCGCACCGAGCAGCAGCTCGAGCCGGCGGTGAAGGCGCTGGCCGGGCTGCCCATCCGCTACCACCTCGGCTCGCACCCCGAGGAGCTCTTCCGCGAGGCGGACCTGGTGGTGGTGAACCCCGGCGTCAAGCCCGGCTCCCCGCATCTTGCTGCCGCCCGGGCCGCCGGAGTGAAGCTCACCACCGAGATCAACCTGGTCTTCGAACTGGCCAAGGCGCCCATCGCCGGAGTGACGGGCTCCAACGGCAAGAGCACCACCGCGGCGATGCTGGCGGCCATCATGCAGCGCGCCGGCCGGCAGATGCTCCTCGGCGGCAACCTCGGCGGCTCGCTCCTCGGCGAGGTCGAGAAGTTCCCGGCCGACGGCCTCATCGTCATGGAGCTGTCGAGCTTCCAGCTCCAACGCCTGGCCTGGACCGAACGTTCGCCGCACCTGGCGATCGTCACCAACGTCACCCCGAACCACCTCGACTGGCACCCGAACTTCGCGGACTACGCGCAGGCCAAGGAGCAGATCGCCCGCTTCCAGTCCCAGGACGACTTCCTGGTCACCAACGCCGACTGCCCGGTCGCCTCGAAGTGGTCCGAGTGGTCGAAGGCCCGAGTCGCGCGGTTCTCGGTGCTCTCCAGGCCGCCGGCGCCGGCCGCGTGGCTCGAGGGCGGCAAGCTTGTGCTCGACCTCGGCGCGGGTCCTGAGGAGATCATGCCCGCCGCGGAGCTGCCGCTCCCCGGCAGGCACAACCAGGCCAATGCGCTGGCTGCGGCGCTGGCGGCGGGGTTCTTAACCGCAGAGGGCGCCGGCGGGCTTTGGGCTTTAGGCTTTGGGCTTTCGGAACAGCCTCGGCTCCCAAAGCCCAAGGCCCAAGGCCCAAAGCCAGCCTCTGCATTGAGTGCAGCCATACGCGAGTTCAAGGGCCTTCCCCACCGCCTGGAACTCGTTGCTGAGAAGAACGGCGTCCGCTTCTACAACGACTCCATCGCCACCACGCCGGAGTCGGCGATTGCGGCGCTGGAGAGCTTCGACTGTCCGGTGGCGCTCGTGGCCGGCGGCTCGGACAAGGGCGTGGACTACGCCGCCTTCGGGCGGGTCGCGGCGCGGCGGGCCGACTTCGTCGCGCTCACCGGGCCGACCGGTCCCAAGATCCGCGCGGCCATCGAGGCCGCCGGCGGCGGCCGGACGCGGCTGGTCGACGCCGCTAGCTTCGACGCTGCCTGCCGCCTGGCCTTCGCCGCCGCCCGGCCCGGCTGGGCGGTCTTGATGTCCCCGGCCTCGGCCAGCTTCGACGAGTTCCCCAACTTCGAGCGCCGCGGCGAGCGCTTCCGGGAGCTGACAAAAGGCTGACTGCGGATGTGAACGCAGTCCTTGGAGGGTCCGTTCATATGGAACATGAAAACTCGCCGAAACCACCGCACAGGCTGGGAGTCTAAAGGCACCGGAATTCCCCAAACATCGCCCGGCTCCAGGCGTCTACCGGGCAGAAAACGGGAGAGTACGATGGCCGGACTCTTGAAACTGGACGACTATAAGACAGCCACCCGGGCCGCCGAACCCTGCGATCTGACCGAAGTGGTGGGCCGCTTCCAGACCCCGCTGCTGCGCTATGTCGGCGGCATCCTCAACCGCGACGAGGACGCCCAGGACGTGGTCCAGGAGGTCTTCCTGTGCTACTGCCGCTTCTCCCAGCGGGGCGACGCGGAAGCCGTGCGCAACCTGTCAAGCTGGCTCTTCTCCGTGGCCCACAACCTGTCCCAGGACGTGCTCCGGAAGCGCCAGCGCGAGAAGAAGGCCCAGACCGAGCTGGCCGCCGCCCCGGCGCCGGCGGAGGCCGACGAGGGCCAGGCGGTCGACACCATCATCCGCCAGGCGGCCTCGGAGCGGGCGCTGGCCGAGCTCCGGAAGCTCCCCGAGGAGTACCGCCAGGTGCTGCTCCTCAAGATCGTCCAGGACATGACCCTGCGCGAGATCGCCAAGGTCACCGGGCTGTCCTTCGGCAACGCCGCCTACCGGCTCAACCAGGGCTTGAAGGAGCTGGCCCGGCGGCTCAAAGAGGCTGGTGTGCTGTGAGATCGAGGCGTGGTGGCGTTTCTCACGCCAAGCCGCCAAGGCGCCAAGAACAACAACCCGGGCTCTTGCTTTGCGGCTTCGCGGCTTTGCGTGATGCAAGCCAAGGGCTCCTTCGTGATTCGGAGTTCGACATTCGTCATTCTGCGGTTCGCCGTGGTCTTGCGTCGTAGGAGATAGTCCCATGCACTGCGAAAAGGCCGAAATGCTCCTCGCCCAGATGATCTACGGCGAGTTGGACAGCGCGGGTCCGGAGGGGTCGGAACTGGCCGTTCACCTGGCCGGCTGCCGGGCCTGCGCCGAGCTCCTGAACGACATGCGCGTGGCCGCCGGGCTCGTGCGCGAGGGCCTGACCGCCGGAACGGCGCCGGTGCTCAGCGCCGAGCGCCAGGCCGTGCTGCTCAACAAGGCAGCGGAGATCAATGCCCGGCGGCCGCCGTTGGCCAGGCGCCATCCCGGGGCGCTGGGTGGCAAGGGGCGGATAGTCGGCTTGGCCGCAGCCTCGGCGGCCGCGGTGCTGCTGGCCGGGGTGCTGATCACCGAGACCTTCCTGTGCACGGCCAATGCCCCGCCGGCTTGTCATGACGAAGCCATCGTCTGTTTTGAGCCCGTCAAGGCGCCGATGGCGTACGACGAGATGAAGCGGAGGGATATTTACGCCGCGGACAGCACTGGCGAGGGACCCGTCTTTGGCGTGAGGGCAAGCCCCGCCCCCACCCCTGCACCCACGGAGCCGGCGCCTCCGAAACTGGCGTATGAGGACGACGGTCGGCGCGGCGGCAAGGAGACGCAGGATCCGGCATTTGGCTGGCGGGACACGGGCAGCCGGACTTACTCGCTGCCCGCCACCAAGAGTCCGGCCGACGCGCGCGGCCGGCTCCAGACGGCTGGTTCCGCCACGTCCGGTTCCGTCCAGTCCCAGACCAAGGCCCCGGTCGCCGGCCCGGCTCCCAGGCACGAGCCGGCCAAGCCGCTGGCCGGCAACGGGTATGACTACGAGAGTTCCACGAAGCTGGTGGCCGAACTGAGGAAGTCCGAGCAGGAGCTGAGGGAGCGGGTCCAGCGCGAGAAGGCGCGCCCGGGCAAGGATAAGGATGAGGAGGCCTTCGAGAGGCCGGCTCCGATCGTGGTCGCCGAGCGGATGAAGGAGGCTGGGCGCCTCGAGACCCACAACGACATAGACAGGAAGGAGGCCGCCCGCAACAGCGATGACGCCATCTCGGACATCCCGCTGGGCGCGTCCGGCACCGTCGGCTCGATCGGCGTGGGCGGCGGCGCCATGGCGGGGCGTGCGCTGACCGACGAGGACAAGAAGAAGGCCGAGAAGCTCCGGGAGCGCGAAAGGATCGCGAACCAGAAGAATGAAGCCATGAGGGACTGGGTTACGGGCGCCGAGGCATCCCGTCCGACGTCGCCCGCCGGCGCCAGGCCGAACGACGATCAGGGGCGGCCCAGGCAGTCCACTGGCAAGCAGTCCATCGAGGACGCCTCGATACCATACTCCAAGCCGACGGAGTATCAGGCCGCGTTGGAGCGCGAGTGCAAGCGCCTGACCGAGGACCTTGCCAACGCCGAGTACGCCCTGAAGGACGCCGTATCCCATGGCTATCGGCTCTCGCCGGTCAACATCCCGGACGTGCGTACCAAGGTGGTCGACGTCCGCAGTACTGGCAACGTGGCTCTCGGCGCCGGCTCCGACTCGGGCATCAAGGAAGGCACCGTCTTCCTGATTTACCGCAAGGATGAGTACATCGGGAAGATTCGGGTCACTACGGTGTGGAACGACTTCGCCGGTGGCCAGATCATCGAACAGAGGAAGCCGTTCATGCCCGACGACAGCGCCATGTCGTCCCGGGGCGACAGGACGGCATCGGCCAGCCCAACGGATGCGCGCGCCGAACTGGGGCCGCTGTTCTCCACCTCCCCCCACGCCCAGGCCGCCCAGAGCCTGGTCACCGGTCTCAACAGGGAGGACTCGGCCAAGCAGAAGCCCCCGACGGCCGGGGAGGAGGTCGTCGCCGCCAAGCCCTTCATCGTCCTGACCCCCGAGCAGGCCCAGGCGCTCTACGGGCCGGCTCAGCAGGGGCAGCCCGGCACCCAGGGCCGCCCGGTGACGCCGCCGCCCCCGCCGCCGCCCAAGGGCGACTCGGAGGAGGGCGAGGCGACGCTGGCCCCCGCGGCGGTCTTCAAGGCCGTGCCGGTCAACCCCTTCGTCATGACCAAGGACGACCGCTTCTCGACCTTCGGCCTGGACGTGGACACCGCGTCCTACTCCATCTCCCGCCGCTACATCCGCGGAGGCTACCTGCCCCCGGTCGGCGCGGTGCGCATGGAGGAGTTCGTCAACGCCTTCGACTACAACTACCCCTGCCGGACGAGCGGCACATTTTCGGTGATCGCCGACGCCGCACCGGCGCCGTTCGGCCAGGACCTGACCCTGCTCAAGGTCGGGATCCGCGGCAAGGTAGTCGGCCGCGAGGGGCGCAAGCCCGCCAACCTCGTCTTCGTGGTCGACGCCTCCGGCTCCATGGACCAGCCCGACCGCATGCCGCTGGTCAAGTACGCGCTCGGCGAGCTGGTCGGCCAGCTCGGCGCCGGCGACCGGGTCACGCTCGTGGCCTACGGCACCAAGGCGCGGCTGGTGCTCGAGGGCGCGCCGGCCTCCGAGAAGAAGGCCATCCTGGACGCCATCGACCGCGTCCAGTGCGAGGGGTCCACCAACCTCTCCGAGGGGCTGTCCGTCGGCTACCGGATGGCGGCCCAGAGCTTCGTGCCCGGCGGGGTCAACCGGGTGATCCTCTGCTCCGACGGGGCGGCCAACATCGGCGTCACCGCCGGCGAGAGCATCCTCGACCAGGTCAGGACCTTCCGCGACAAGGGCGTGACCTGCACCTGCGTGGGCTTCGGCGCCGGCACCTACAACGACGTCCTGCTCGAGAAGCTGGCCGACAGCGGCGACGGCAGCTACGTATTCGTCGACTCCCGGCGCGAGGCCCGGCGGGTCTTCGTCGAGGAGCTCTCGGCCACCCTCCAGACCATCGCCAAGGACGCCAAGATCCAGGTGGAGTTCGACCCCCGGCGAGTGCGGCGCTACCGCCTGGTGGGTTACGAGAACCGGGACATAGCCGACGAGAAGTTCCGCGACGACACCGTCGACGCCGGCGAGGTGGGCTCCGGCCAGTCGGCCACCGCGCTCTACGAGCTGGAGCTCCAGGGGCCGGCCGACGCCGACCTGGGCACGGTCTACGTCCGCTACAAGAACGTCGACACCGGGCGGGTCGAGGAGATCTCCCAGCGGCTGGAGGCCCGCTCGCTGCGGCCGCGCACTCCGGAGAGCGACCCGCGCTACTACCTCGCGGCCTGCGCGGCGGAGTTCGCCGAACTGCTGCGCGACAGCGAGCACGCCGCCGGCGGCTCCTTCGACGCCCTGCGCGAGACCCTGGAGCGGGCCGCCGCCCAGCCGGCGCTGCGCTACGACCCCCGGGTGGTGGAGCTGCTGGAGTTGGTGCGGAAGGCCAAGGGCCTGCCGCGGGCACCGTGACAGCTGGAGCAGGTGGGGAGTAGAACAGGTGAGCAGGAGGCCTTGGAACGGGGATGCTGCGGTTGACTTCGCTATCGGTATCGCCATCGGGATCGATTCCGATAGCGATAGCGATCCCGATGCCGGCCCCCGAGGATAGCCCGTTAGGAGAACCGCCATGAGACTCTTCGCGCTGGTTGGCATCGTGTCCCTCCTGGCCCTGGCCCCGGCGGCGCTCGGCGGCGAGGAGCCGCTCACCGCCAGCGACCTGGCCGTCAAGGGGGCCATCGACGGCGAGAACATCAGCTTCACGCTGAGCTTCAGCGTCGAGCCCAAGCGCAGCGACCGGGAGCTGCCGCTGGTGACCGGCGACATGGTCCTGGAGAGCCTGGCCGCGCCCGGCGACCTCAAGCAGGTCCGCTACGACCCCCAGACCGGCACGTACTTCATGAAGTTCCCGAAGAGCGGCCCGCAGAAGGTGGCGGTGACCTTCGCCGCCCGCCCGCACCTGGTCGAGGGCGGCCCGTGGCGCGAGGTGATCTTCGCCATCCCCTCCTCCCGGGTACGCGACCTGGAGGTGGCCTGCGACCGCGGCGACCTGGAGGTCCTGTTTCCTGGCGCCATGCGCCTGGACCGCCAGGTCCGGGACGACAAGCTGACCGTCAAGGCCGTGCTCGGGCCCGGCCGGCCCTTCGCGGTGCGCTGGAAGCCGCAGGTCCGCGAGCTCGACGCCGCCCTGGTCCTGGCCAGCGAGGCCAACACCATCGCGGTGGCCCGGGCCGGGGCGCTGGGGCTGGACACGCTCTTCGCCTTCGACATCGCCCAGGGCAAGCTCCGGGAGCTTTCCTTCTCGGTGCCCCCGGCGCTCTCCGTCACGCAGGTGCGCGGGCCGGACATCCGCGACTGGCGCGTGACCGACGGCCCACCGGCGGTCGGCGGGGCCCCGGGCGCCAAGACCCTCAGCGTGGTCCTGGCCCGTCCCCAGACCAAGCAGTACGGGCTGCAGATCCAGGCGGAGGCCGCCCTGGCCGAGTTCCCCGCGGAGATCGACCTGCCGGTGATCGAGCCGGCCGGCTGCATCCGCTCCAACGGCCACGTCGCCGTGGGCACGGACAGCGCCATCCACCTGTTGGTCAAGAAGGCCGGCGGGCTCTCCCAGAAGAACGCCGCGGAGTTCCCGCGGATCATCCTGGACCAGGAGCACCCCCGGCCGCTGCCGGCCTCCAACGCCTTCTTCTACACCTACGCGGCCACCCCCTACCAGATGCGCCTGGGCCTGGCCGACATCGTCCCGGCCTACGACGCCGAGCAGCGGCTGGTCGTGACGGTGCGCGATGACGACCTGATCGTCGATGCCGAGCTCGACATGGACGTGCGCGACGCCGCCATCCGGCGGCTGAGCATCGAGGTGCCCGCCGGCTTCCTGGTGGCTGCGGTCAAGGGCAGCCAGGTGGAGGAGCACCGGGTCATCGAGGCCAAGGGCGGCGGCGCCCAGCAGGTCGAGATCCACTTCCGCGAGCCGGTGCTGGGCCGGGCGCTGATCACCATGCGCCTGGAGCTGGGCCGGAGCCCGCTGGGCGCGTCCGTGCGCGTGGGCGGCCTGGCCGTGGCCGGGGCCAAGAGCCAGCGCGGCGCGGTGGTGGTCGCTGGCGAGAAGGGCGTGCAGCTCGACGCCCCCAAGCCCGAGGGCCTGCGCGAGGTGCACGTGTCCTCGGTGCCCATGAACGCGCCGGGCGCCCAGTTCGCCTATCGCTTCCGCGACCAGGGCTGGGGCCTGGGCCTGCTGGCCCGCGAGAAGACCGCCGGGGTCCGGGCCGAGGCCTTCCACCTCGTCTCCATCGGCGAGGGCGTGGCCTACGGCAGCGTGGTGGTCAACTACTTCATCTCCGGCGCGCCGGTGGACGAGCTCTGGTTCAGGATTCCCGACGGCCTCCAGAACGTGGAGTTCGTCGGCGGCGACGTGCTCCGCTGGCTCCGGGAGGGCGGGCTGGTCAAGGTCAAGCTGCAGCGCAAGGTAATCGGCGACTACAACCTGGGCCTGACCCACAGCCAGCGCTACGAGGACGGCGGCGAGATCCTGGTCGGAGGCGTCGAGTGCGCCAAGGTGGAGACCCAGACCGGGTTCATCTGCGTGGCCAGCCACCTCAACCTGAAGCTGGAGACCCGGGGGACCCCGGACGCCAACCTGCTGGAGATTGACCGCAGCGAGGTTCCCGCCAACTACCGGCTGCTGGTCAACGCCCCGGTGCTCAAGACCTACAAGTACGTAAACCCCCCGCACAACCTGAAGCTCGGCCTCTCCTCCCACGCCCGGGCGCAGCTCCTGCCGGCCGTCGTGGAAGTCATGGCCATGAACACCGAGCTGGCGGTGGTCAAGGGCGGCGGGACCGACTCGGTCACCCGCGTGCGCTACGAGGTGAAGAACTCCTCCAGCCAGTTCCTGACGCTGGAGATGCCCAAGGGTGCCGCGGTCTGGTCGACCAGCATCGTCGAGCGCGGCGGCCGCGAACGCACCCGGGTCAACTCCTCGTTCGACCGGGACACCGGGCTGCTCAAGATCCCGCTCCTGCGCCGGCGCAACCCCAACGACCCGGTGACCGTGGAGCTGGAGTACGGCCAGACCCTGGGCGGCCTGGGTTGGAACGGGCGGATCGAGCTGGCCGCGCCAAGGAGCGCGGTGCGCTCGACCTACGCGCAGTGGACCCTGAAGGCCCCCAAGGACTGGGCGGTGCTCGAGCGCCCTGACGGCGCCCAGATCATGGTTCCGGAGGAGCGCCGCGAGCGGCCGGGCCGGCTGGCCCTGGTGCTCTCGAACGTGGCCTCGAGCTGGGCCCGGGGCGCCGGCGAGGTCCTCGGCTCGGCCGTCGGCCTGGTGGTCGGACTGGTGCTGGTCATGGCCTGCGGCCTGGCGCTGGCCCTGCGCCGGCGGCTGGTTCCGGCGGTGCTGGTGGGTTCGGCGCTGCTGGCGGCCCTGGTCATCGGCGTGGCGGCGGCGGGCAGCCCGGAGTTCGGCGGAGGCCTGGCCGGGCGCGAGGATCTCTCCTCGCTGACCTTCAGCCAGGCGCTCTCCCTGGACGAGGCCGCGCCCCTGGCCGTCTCGGCCGCGCTGGTGCCGGCCTGGCGCCAGGACGTCGGCTTCGCGCTGCTCTTCGTGGTTCCGGCGCTGTCGCTGGCCGCCCTGATCCTGGCCCTGCGTCTCCGGGGCGGCGACCCGTCCAGGCGCTGGTTGCCGGCGGGGCTGGCCGCGCTGGGCCTCACCGGGCTTCTGGCCTTCTCGGCCGCGCTGCCGGGCATGCCGCTGGTGCTCGGGCATTTCCTGACCTGGGGGCTGCCGGCCACCGCCGCGGTCTGCTGGCTGGTGCGGGCCATCGGCCGCCGCACGGGCCTGAGCGCCGGGCGGATCCCGGCCGCTGCCGGACTGCTGCTCCTCGCCGGGGCGCTGCTGGCCGCCGGCTGCCAGGGAGGCGCCAAGGTGCCGCCCAAGGCCGACGAGATCGTTCTGGAGAGGGTGGAGTGCACCCTGGCCGCCGAGAAGGACAGCATGGTGGCCGAGCTCAGACTGAACATCGATGCTCCGCGGGAGATGGCCATCCCCCTGGCCGACCAGTCGGCCATCCTGCTGACCCCCGAGAAGCTCTCCGACTCCATGGAGATCAAGAGCGAGGCCGGGCGCTACGTGCTGCGCGTCAAGCGCTCCGGCAGGCACAGCGCGGTCGTCAAACTGCTCATGCCGCTGGCCAAGGCCGGCGACGACGGGCTGCGCCAGTTCGGCATGCCCCTGCCCCCGGCGCTGGTCAACCGGGTGGTCCTGACCGTGCCCGAGCCGGGTATGGACATCGCCTCGCCCACGGCCGTGAAGCTCAACCGCGAAGAGACGCTCAAGGAAACCGTGGCCCGCGTCGTGGTCGGCCCCCGCGACCCGGTCTCCTTCGTGTGGAAGCCGCGGACCCGCCAGACCAAGCTGGAGAAGACCGAGTTCTACTCCGAGGTCACCAGCCTCTTCCGCTTCGACGCGGGACTGGCCGAGGGTCGCCACCAGCTGCGCTTCCAGATCGCCCAGGGCGAACTGGGCGTCATCCGCCTGCGCATCCCCGCCGGCTCGACTGTCACGGTGGTCGACGGCCGGGACCTGGGGGCCTGGCGCTTCGACCCGGCCAAGAGCGAACTGGAGGCCCGTCTGGCCAAGCCGGCCAGCGGCGAGTACGAGCTCACCGTGGTCACCCAGGCCGCGAGCGAGTCGCTGCCGGCCGACGTGAACGTGGCCTCCATCGACGTGGTCGGCGCCGTGCGCCAGCGCGGGACCATCGGCCTGGCGGCCAGCCCGGCGGTCTTCCTGACCCTCGGCGAGCATCCCCACGCCATGAGTCCGGCGGACTTCCTGCGCGAGGCCGGGGCCATCCTGGCTAAGGCGCCCGGCCTGGCCGGCGCCGAGGTGCGGCACGCCTTCCGCAGCGTCGCTCCCGGCACGGCCTTCAAGGTCACGGTCAGCGAGGTCAAACCCGAACTGCGGGTCAGCGAGATGGCCAGCTTCTTCGTCGGCGACGAACGGCTGGTCTATGACACCGGCGCGGGCGGCGGCCTGGTACTCACGGTGGCCAAGGCCGGGGTCTTCTCGGCGCGGCTCGTGCTCCCTGAGGGCTACGATATCGACGCCCTGGCCGCCCCGGAGGTCAGCCACTGGGACGACACCGTCGAGAAAGGCGTCCGGACGGTCCAGATCCACTTCAAGCAGAAGCTGCTCGGCTCGGTGGCCCTGAAGCTGGCGCTGAGCCGGTCGGTCTCCGAACTGCCCGAGAGGATCGCCCTGCCCCGGGTCGGGGTGGTTGGCGAGCTCAAACACACCGGCCAGGTGGCGGTGTCGGCGGCGCGGGGCATCCGGCTGTCGGAGACCGAGCGCAAGGGCGCCAGTTCCGTCAACCCGCTGGAGCTCGGCCGGCGCGAGCCGGGCGTGCTCGTCTACAACCTGCTCAAGCCGGACTGGGAGCTGGTCCTCCGTCCGGAGGTGGTCGAGCCCCGGGTCAACGTCGACTTCCTGCACGTCGCCCGGGTCACCGAGGGCCTGGTGCGCCACACCCACTACCTGCGCTACCGGCTGCACAACGCCGGGGTCAAGGTCTTCGACGTGGAAGTTCCCAAGGAGGCCATCGGCCTGCTGGTGTCCGGCTCGGAGATCGCCAACTCGCGCGAGATCAGCCCCGGGCGCTGGCGCGTGGAGCTCGACAAGAAGAAGTTCGACCAGCCCTACCTGCTCACCGTGCGCTACGAGACCCGCTTCGACCGCACCGCCGGCGAGTTCAAGCTCGCCGCGGCCAGCGCGGCCGGAGTGGATCTCCAGAGGGGCCACATCGTGGTCTTCGCCACCGACCGGACGGAGCTGGCCCCCCTGGCGGTCGGCGACAACCTCCAGGCGGCCGAAGCCCGGAGCATCTCCAGCGCCTTCGGCGCCGGGGACCTGTCCGGGGCCGCATTCTGCTACGCCACGGCGGTGCCGGCCTACAACCTGGCCATGCGCGCCAGGCGGCACGAGGCCGCGCCGGTGCTCGAGGCCGAGGTTCTGGAGACGGCCATCGCCACGGTGGTCAGCGAGCGCGGCGAGAACATCAACCACGTCCGGATGCTGCTAAAGGTCGGCGGCAAGAGGAACCTCGAGACCCGCCTGCCGGCCGGTGCGCGCATCTGGTCTCTGACCGTCAACGGCCGCTCCACCGCCCCGTCCGAGAAGGCCGACGCTCCCGCCGCCGCGGCGGGCGCGGCCCCGGACAAGGCCCCGGCCGCCGGCAAGGTGGTGCTCATTCCGCTGCCCCAGACCCCCACGGGGGAGCTCACCGCCGACGTGGAGTTCGTGTACGTGGCTTCGACCGGCCGGGAGTCCACGGCCGGCCGGCAGGAGTTCCTGGGCCCGCGCTTCGACCTCCCGCTCAAGCAGGTCAGCTGGCAGTTCTTCCTGCCGGAAGGCTGCAAGTACGGCGGCTTCGGCGGCACCCTGGCGCTCAACGAGGAGATCATGCAGCAGGGCCTCCTGCAGCGCTACAACGTCGGGCGGTACGAGCAGGACGTGCAGCAGGCCAAGAAGGCCCAGGAGGCCAAGGTGGACTTCTACCAGGACCAGGGCAAGGCCCTGGCCGAGAGCGGCAAGCAGTACGAGGCCCGCTACGCCTACGGAAACGCCCTCAACTACTCGTTCAATGACGCGGCCCGAAACGAGGACGCGCGGGTGCAGCTCAACAACCTCATCCGCGGACAGGCCCTGGTCGGGCTGGTCGGGCGCCGCGGCTACCTGCGCCCGGCCGCCGGGCAAGCCGGCGAGGCGGTCCAGCGCGCCCAGCCGGTGGAGGACCTGGGCGACAACTTCAGCCAGGCCGACGCCGAGCGGCTGCGCAACTCGCTGAGCAAGGCCGACAGCGAGAACCTGGAGTGGATCACCAAGAGCGTGATCGAGGCCCAGGAGGCCGCCGCCGGCTCGGGGGTCCAGATCGCCGTGAGCATGCCGCTGCGCGGCCGCGTCCTGGAGTTCGACCGGCCGGTGCAGGTCAAGCCCAACAGCGAGATGGCCGTGTCCTTCGAGGCCAGCAAGACCATGCCGTCCAGGGCCAAGCGCGACTGGGCCTGGGGCGCGGGCCTCTTCGCCGCGATCCTGGCGCTGGTGGCGGCCTGGCCGCCGATCGCCCGGAAGTGGGCCGCTCTGGCCAGCGAGCCCAAGCCGGCTGAGGTGGTCGCCGCCGCCGTCCCCGGTGCGGATGCCGCCCCGGCCGCAGGTCTGGAGGGGCCGAGCGGCGAAGGCCCGGCGGCGGGGTGACACCCAACGACCGGCTTTAGGCTCTAGGCTTTCGGCTATCGGCTTTCGGAACAACGACCGTTCCGATAGCCGAATGCCGAAGGCCGAATGCCGGATGTCGTTCGCCTTTCAGCGCTTGACGGGTCACCTCCGCCGGTTAGGCTTGAATCCGCATCTGCGGGCCCTCGTCGGGGGCCGGGAACCCGTAAACCATCGAGAGGGAGGAGTGTCGCCGTGCGCGTGATCATCCAGCCCAACGCCCAGAAGGTCGGGGAGTGGACCGCGGCCTACATCACCAAGTACATCAACAAGCTCCAGCCGACCGAGCAGAAGCCTTTCGTGCTCGGCCTGCCCACCGGCGGTTCGCCGATCCCCACCTACAAGGAGTTCATCCGCCTGAACAAGGCCGGCAAGGTCTCCTTCAAGAACGTGGTCACCTTCAACATGGACGAGTACGTGGGCCTGCCCCGGGAGCACCCCGAGAGCTACTGGTCCTTCATGCACTCCAACCTCTTCAACCACGTGGACATCCGGAAGGAGAACGTCAACATCCTCAACGGCAACGCCAAGGACCTGGAGGTCGAGTGCGCCGCCTACGAGGATAAGATCAAGAAATACGGCGGAATCCGCCTGTTCCTGGGCGGCATCGGGCCGGACGGGCACATCGCCTTCAACGAGCCGGGCAGCTCGCTGTCCAGCCGCACCCGGGTCAAGACCCTGACCACCGACACGAAGATCGCCAACTCGCGCTTCTTCGACAACGATCCGGCCAAGGTCCCGTCGACGGCGCTGACCGTCGGCGTGGGCACGGTGATGGACGCCCACCGCGTGGTGATCCTGGTCACCGGCCACAACAAGGCCCGGGCGCTGCACGAGGTCGTTGAGAACGGCGTCAACCACATGTGGACGGTCTCGGCCCTGCAGCTCCATCCGCACGGCATCATCGTCTGCGACGATGCCGCCACCGTTGAGCTGAAGGTCGGCACGGTCAACTACTTCAAGGACATCGAGAAGGACAACCTCAACCCGGCGAGCCAGCTGCAGTAGCGCACCGGGCGCAGAGCGCCACGAAAAAGCTCCGGGCGCCGGCAGGCGCCCGGAGCTTTCTTTTGTGGCTGGATCCGTCTAACGGCCGGGTATGGTTATGAGCATGCCCTCTTTGAGCTCGGCGGTCTCCTTGAGGCCGTTGGCGTCGGCTATGAGCTTCCAGAGGCGGCCGTCCTCGTAGTAGGTCTCGGCGATGGAGTAGAGGGTCTCGCCCTTGGCGACGGTGTGCCAAGACTTCTCCACGGGCGGCGGCTTGCTGACGGAGTAGACCGGCTTGGCCGTATCCCCTCCGGCCGGCTTGGAGCGGGTCTTGGCCGGCGGCGGCGGAGGTCTGACGGTTGCCCCGTTGCCGGGCAGCCCGGCCTCCGGCTGGGCTGCCGGGTCTGCCGGGCCCGAGACCTTGTCGCGGATCTCCTCGCCCTTGTCGCGCAGGCCCTTCTGCATGTCGGACCCGCGGGTGTAGATGAGGTAGACCACCACCGCGGCCGCGGCCACGATGAGCAGGAGGATCAGGAGCGCCTTGAGGACGCCCCCGCGTCGGTGATCAGGTCTGGGTGACATGGCATAGATCATATCGGTTCCGCCCGGCTCCGGCTTGAGGTGACCGGGCGGCCGGCTCACTTCCCGTCCGCCGGTTTCTCCGGCGCGGCTTTCCCGGGAGTCGCCGGGTCGGCCGGCGGCGCCTTGGCCCGGGTGGTGTCGAAGTAGTTCCGGACGTACTCGCGCAGCTCGCGGGGGATCTTGCCGCTTTCGACCGCCTCGCTGGCCGCCTTGGCGGCGGCCTCGTGGGCCGCCTGGTATTCGGCCTTCTTGTCGTCGTCCTTCAGAGTGGGCGAGCCTTTGGTCCACATGTGTCCGATGATCTGCCCCTGGCTGTCGACCTTGCCGGGTGTCTTGGTGGTCTGGAACTTCACGTCGTGCTCGTTCTCCGGCGGATT
>JAKLDR010000119.1 GCA_022703445.1 Planctomycetota bacterium
CGGGGCAAGCCTTCTTGGCGGCCGTGGAGAAGGCCCGCGATAGAGCCTTCGCCGATCTTGTCTCGTCCGCGCCGGCCGCCGGCTCCGCAGCCCGCGCCGTTCCGGCGAATCGCCGCGGGGCGCCGCAAGAGGCGGGAAATCCACCCGCCGCAACCGCGGCCGAGCACAGGAACGAAACCAAGACCCATCGCCTACCCATCGCGCATCTCCTCAATCCATCCAGCCTGACCGGCGCACCGCGCGCGCACCATTCGTTCTGGACGGAGGCCGTTAGTAGTCCTCGTCCATCCCGCCTCCGCCCGGCATGGGCGCGTCTTTCTTCTTCTCGGGCATCTCGGAGATCAGCGCTTCGGTGGTGAGCATCAGCGTCGCCACGGAGGCCGCGTTCTGGAGCGCCGAGCGAACCACCTTGGTCGGGTCGATGATGCCGGCCTTGACCATGTCGGTGTACTCGTCCTTGGCCGCGTCGTAGCCGAAGGACCCCATGCCCTCCTTGACCCGCTGTAGGGCCACCGCGCCTTCGACGCCGGCGTTCTCGGCGATGTGCCGCAACGGGTGTTCGACCGCCCGGATGACAATGTCGAAGCCGACCTGTTCTTCGGCCTTGATTTTTGTGCCGCTCAAGGCCTGCGCCGAGCGGATCAGAGCCACGCCGCCGCCGGGCAGCACGCCCTCCTCGGCGGCCGCCCGGGTGGCGTGCAGGGCGTCCTCTACGCGCGCCTTCTTTTCCTTCATCTCCACCTCGGTGGCGGCGCCCACCATTACCTTGGCCACGCCGCCGGAAAGCTTGGCCAGCCGCTCCTGGAGCTTCTCTTTGTCGTAGTCCGAGGTGGTGGTCTCGATCTCCTTCTTGATCTGCTCGATCCGCCCCCTGATCTCGGAGGTCTTCCCGGCACCCTCGATGATCGTGGTGTTCTCCTTGTCGACCACCACCTTCTTGGCGCGCCCGAGGTCCTCCAACTTGAGATTCTCCATCTTGATGCCCAGCGACTCGAAGATGGGCTTGCCGCCGGTGAGAACCGCGATGTCCTCCAGCATGGCCTTGCGGCGGTCGCCGTAGCCGGGGGCCTTGACCGCGCAGCACTTGAAGGTTCCTTGCAGCCGGTTAACCACAAGCGTCGCCAGGGCCTCGCCCTCGACCTCCTCGGCGATGACCAGTAGAGGTTTCCCCGCCCCGGCGATCTTCTCGAGCAGCGGGATCAGTTCCTTGATGGAGGTCAGCTTTTTCTCGTTGATGAGGATGTAACAGTCCTCCAGCACCGCTTCCATGGTGGACGGATTGGTCACGAAGTACGGCGAGGCGTAGCCGCGGTCGAATTGCATGCCCTCGACCAGTTCCACGGCGGTCTCGAGGGACTTGCCCTCCTCGACCGTGATCACCCCGTCCTTGCCGACCTTCTCCATGGCGTCGGCCAGGATCTTGCCGATGGCCGCGTCGTTGTTGGCGGCGATGGTGGCCACCTTCTCGATGTCCTCGCGGCCCTTGACCTCCTTGGAAAGCTCCTTGAGCTCGGCGACCATCTTCTCCACGGCGGCGTCGATCCCGCGCTTCACTGCCAGGGCCGAGGCGCCAGCCGTAACGTTCTTCAGGCCCTCCTCGTAGATGGCCCTGGCCAGCACTGTGGCGGTGGTGGTGCCGTCGCCGGCCACGTCGGAGGTCTTGGATGCCACCTGCTTGACCATCTGGGCGCCCATGTTCTCGTACTTGTCCCAGAGTTCGATTTCCTTGGCCACCGTAACGCCGTCCTTGGTGACCGTGGGCGCGCCGAACTTCTTCTCGATCAGCACGTTGTGGCCGCGGGGGCCCAGAGTCACGGCCACCGCGCTGGTAAGCTTGTCCACCCCGCGGCGGATGGCCTCGCGGGCATCCTGCTCGAAAGCGAGCATCTTGGCGGGCATCTTTCGTCCCTCCCTACTTGTTCACCACGGCCAGGATGTCGTCCTCGCGCATCAGGAGGTACTCCTCGCCGCCGATCTGGACCTCGTTGCCGGCGTAGTTGGTGAAGAGAACCTTGTCGCCTTTCTTGACGGAAGGCGCGACGCGCTCGCCGCTGTCCAGCATTTTCCCCGAGCCGACCGCGATCACCTCGCCCTGCTTGGGCTTTTCCTTAGCGGTGTCCGGAAGGACGATGCCGCCGGCGGTCTTCTCCTCAGCCTCGCTGCGCTTGACCAGCACTCGGTCGCCCAACGGAGTTACCATGCTCTTCTCTCCTCTCCACGCTTCGGTTTCCCTGGAACCACCGCATCGCGCATCGGCTCAGTTCACGGCATGGGCAGACCCTCCGGTGGAAACGGCGCCGGCTTTCTCCGTTTCGCTCTTCGCCTTCTGGCGGTAGTCGCTGGATCGGTAGTCGGTCTGGTAGAATCCGCTCCCCTTGAAGATGACCCCCGCCCCCGTTCCGATCAACCGGCGGATCGGCTGGCCGCACTTGGAACATTTTCTGATGGGCTCGGCGCTGATCGACTGGAACTTCTCGAAAAACCAGCCGCAGTGATCGCATTGGTACTCGTATGTCGGCATTTCTCCGCGCCTCCGAAGATCCACGCCTACAAGGCGTCGCGGCCCGGCACACCCGGGCCGGCCGCCAGGACAGGGAGCCGGATGCCCTCGATGCCTCGCCGCCCCGCCGCGCCTCCGCATGAACGCAGCTCCGCGGGGGGGGCTGCAGCGCCGCCGCGGCGGCAATGAGGCTGCGGGCAAACGTCATCGGCATCGAGAACCGCATCAGGACTCTCCCGGTCCCGGCGAGCCTGGCCCACGGCGCTCCAGACCACCCGCTATGCCATCCGCCGCCCCGGTGACCCGGTTCTTCCCCGCGCGTTTGGACGCATACAGAGCCTCGTCCGCATGCTGGATCAGTCTCCAAAGGCCCCGGCCATGTTCCGGACAACAGGCCACGCCAACGCTCAAGGTCACTCCGTGGTTGCGGGCTGATTGCTCCTCCACCGCCTTCCTTACGCGCTCGGCTTTCTGCAAGGCCGGCCAATAACCCGTGCCGGGCAGCAGGATCGCGAATTCCTCGCCGCCGTAACGCGCCGGGATGTCCGTGTCCCGAACGCTGTCCGAAATGATCCTGCCCACGTCGGCCAATACCTGGTCGCCGCGCTGATGGCCATAGATGTCGTTCACCTTCTTGAAATCGTCTATGTCCATCATCATGATGGAGAAGGGACTCCAGCACCGGTGATGCCTGCGCAGCTCCTGGCGCAGTTTGTGCATGAACGCCTGCCGGTCGAACAAGCCGGTCAACTCGTCCCGCAAAGCCACCTCGGCAACCGTGGCAACTCTCTCATACGGCATGATCACCGGAGACTTGATTGACCCATCGATATTGCTCAGGTAGTCCAATGCGGCGACCGCCACTCCGGGATTGCGCCCCAGGCGCCCGGTCAGGTCATTCCGGTGCCTGATGATTTGCTGCCAGGTCTCCCGGGCCGCCTCCGGCGGGAAATACCGGTGGCTCAGCGCCATGAGCAGGTCGGAGTAGAAGGCTTCGCCTCTCCGCTGCCTTCTCTCCTCAAACTCGCGTTTCTCTTCCATCGTTAAGGGGCGGTCTCCAGCCACGCCGCGCACGAACTCGGCGCCGGGAACCTGCTCATCAAGCAGACGCAGCAGGTCCGACGTCACCCGGTTAAAGAACGGAGACCGGCACTCCCTGATGCTTTCGCATCCAACCTGGACTTGTTCTCTGGACATGCGATCAGCCTCTGGCGGCTCCTCCACCTCCTAACCAGACTCCGCCTGGGCGGGTGCAGAACGTTCTGCGCTACGCCCCCGCGCCAGCCTCCGCGTCCGGGACCTTCTCGGGGTCCTCCATTGGCGGAGGGGGAAGCGCTTCCCCATTGTCCTCGGCCGGCGGCTCTGCCTGTCCGGCCGGTTCCTCATTTGCGGCTGGCTTGGCAGGCTTCTCTTCGCCTTTCGGCTTGTCTCCAGCCGGTGCCTCGGGTTTCTCGCCGGGTTCCTTCTTCTCCGGCTTGGCCGGCGCATCCTTCTCCTTGGCCTCTCCCTTGGGTGCTTCCCCATCGTCCTTTTCGGGGATCGCCGGCTGCAACTTGCCGGGGTTCGGTCCGAACAGACCGTTCCCGTTGTTCCAAGGAGTAAACATGTTGCCCAGAGGGAATTGGCGCAGCAGCTCGTCGATGTCTATCTTGCTCTCTTGCTTGTCGAGTCCGGTTTCGGGCTTCTTCTCGGGTTCGGGCCCGTAGACGGGTTTCTTGGCCGGCGGCGACTCTTTCGCGGGCTCCTGGGCCGGCCGCGATTCCGGCTTCGCCTCGGGCGTCTCGGCAACTGCCGGCGTCAGCGCCGCCCCTCCAGGGACCTCTCCTTCTCGACAGCCATTGGCAACGATCACACCAAGCATGGCCACTGCAAGAACGACTCCGATGCGCCCAAACATGTCTCCTGTCCTCCTTCCCCTCTTCCCCCGCAACACAACACCCGCAACTCAGCCGCCGGCTGAAGCGCGACGCAGGGCTTCGCCACAAGGTGGGGGACGCTGAAGCAGCCGCTGCGCCGCGCTCCGAGACCGATCAGGCCGATGGCGGCCTTCCCTCTGCCCCGCAGGCGCGGACGGCAACCGCTACGTCTTTATCTCGATCTTTTTCGGCTTCGCGCTTTCATGCTTCGGCACCTTGACTGTCAGCACGCCGTTCTTGAAGCTGGCGTCGGCCCTGGACTCGTCCACGGCAGCGCCGATATCCACGGTCCTGGAAAAGCTGCCGTAACTGCGCTCGGCAATGAGCTGCGCGCGGTCCTTCGTCTCACGTTCGGTCTTCTTCTCTCCGCTGATGGTCAGCCGGCCGCCGGAAAGCGATACGTTGATGTCCTTCTCCTCCAGGCCGGGAAGCTCGGCCTTGACCACCACCTCCTGATCGCTCTCGGTTATATCCAGCCGCGGCAGGAACTCAGCGCCGGCGCCCCATCGCCCCAACGGCCAATCGTCGAAGAAGTCCTCAAACAGCCGGTCGACCTGCCGGCGGAAAAGATCGATAGGATGGGCCGGCCCGGTCTTGGCCAAGCCATACTGCCGCCTCGACGGAACGAACTTCATCGCGTTTCTCCTTTCCGAAGCCATGTCGGCATTCCCCGTCTGCTGGCCGCAGTCGGAAGATCCGCGCAGGATCCTTTGCCTCCTCGCTTGTCAGATGCCCTGGCGCCCAGTTTGCCAGCGGTGCAAGCCCCGTCTAGAAGAGACGGGCAGACAGACCGCCTCACGTTTCGCGCAAGCAAAATGCGCGCCACGGTTCTCCAATAGGAATGTAGCCTATGTCCTGCAAACCCGGACAATTCCGGGATGGCGCGCACCATGTGCACGTGGCGTCGCCATGCCAAGATGACACGGAATGTACAAGTTGGCCTATTCCAAACTGCCCGCCTCAAAGAGCACGGCCACAACCTCCATTCGCTCCGACCTGTTTGCAGGCTTGCCGCGACGGTCGGAGGAATCCTGTCTGTGGCTGACCGTGCTGAGCACCGCGTACTTCCCAGGGGTGCAGGACCATCGGCCTTGTGGGCGGCGGCTTCGGCCGGAGCCGTCAGCGAAGTAGACGTCCAGGGCAACTTCGATCTTCCCCCCGGCAGTCCGTTGCGGCTCGATGGTCAGGGATAGGCCCGGCTTCTCCAGCTTGCTCGCCTCCTCGGGAGAGCCGAGCGCGTTCCTTTGCCCCATGCCGACGAAGAAGCTGCGGCGAACCAGCACCCTCGTGTGCCGGTCGGCAAGCAGCTTGTCGATGTCGAGTCCCTTGCGCTCCTCGTCGCCGAGCCATCGCGGGAGTTCCAGGATCACCAGCTTGAACAGGGCTGTCTCTTGCGATCCCGGCGGCGCGAGAAGCAAGGGCGAAGATTCGGGCAGCAACACGGGCGGTTCCGGCGCTGTCTCTGATCGCCCCGAGCATCCGGCAGCAATGGCGCATGCGGCGAGGACCGCTCCGCGCAGAATGGCCGCCACGGTTCTCATGGCTTCGTCTCTGCCCCCCGTGGTGCGAGGTCGAGCAGTCTACAAAGCCGTCTCACCACGCAATTCTCGTTCGCCAACCGCGACTGCCAAAACCGCAGCACCCGCCAGCCCTCCGCGCGAAGGCGACGGTTCACGGTCTTGTCGCGTTTGCGGTTGGAGGCAATCTTCTTGCGCCAATAGGCCAGGTTAGACTTGGGAAGCCTGAACCCCTCAGGGTTGCCATGCCAGAAATCGCCGTCAATGAACACGGCGAGCCTTGCGTTGGGGAACACAAAGTCTGGCTTGCCAACAAGCAGCACATTCCGCCTCCAACCGGCAAGCTTGTTCTTCCTGAGGATTCTGATAAACCGCAGTTCAGTGGCCGCATTTCCCCGGCTGCGGATTCGCGACATGATCCGCGAGCGTTCTTGCGGGCTGAACATGTCGGTCATGCGGGAGTATCCTTGCTGCTGTCGGCACGCTCTGAGTCCAAGATGCGCGCAAGCTCCTTGCCGAGTACTTCCATGACCTCGGCCTGGCTGAGAAGATCCAGCACGCAGACACCGCCGTGCATGTTCAGGTGCTTGGCCAGACGGCGTATCCGTACCCGGTTCTTGTCGCCACCAGTAAGCAGGACCTCGCTGTTGCTCAACAGAAAGGCCAGGAAGCCTCGGATGATGTTGTTGGCGCGGCCCATGCCGCGCTCGACAATCTGCTGGGTAATGTCCAGTGTGGACAGCAAGACCGCAGTCAACTCATACGGATTCCCCCGGTCGGGATCGTGCGACAATTGGGCCGTCCACCACAGGCGCGCAATGCCGTGGCGCAACAGCGCTCGGCTTTGGCTCTGCGCCACGAAATACCGGGCCTCCACAAACCGCGCCGCACGTTCGCGATTGGCCATGTGCTTCTCAACGGGCCACCGGAGACGCATATAGGGCCAAAGCTCGATGTGGGCAAGCCTGGTCCAGAGGCGCGGGTCGCGGGCCTGCAAGGGCGTGAGGTGTCGAAGCGCCTTGTGAAAACTGATGGCATTCTCGGTGTCTTTGTGATTGCTGTCCTCGGGCAAGGCCAGACCAAGCGGACCGGCCACTTCGACGCCAGTTTGCATCTCGCGATTGGTCTTTGTAGACACCTCGGCCACCCAGGCATCATTCAGCAGATACTTATCCAGGTTGGCCGAGATCGAACTCCGCAACGCATTGACAAGAGTACTTTTGAAGATGGCCAGCGAGCTCATGGATCGCTCCTTATGAGGCGGCTTCGGCAAGCATGCGAGATGAAGACAATGCCCGTTTCACTGGCAGTTCCAAGAGCTGCTGCGCGAGCAGGAGCGGCTGCGACTCGCCGCTCAGCCCGAGGTTCTCGATGCGGCGCGCAAGCGCCCGGACCCATCGCCGCGTATCGTCCATGCCGTCGCTCTCCTCCTTGAGGATATGGAGAGCTTCGGCGAGAACCGGCAGAACGATGGTGGTGGTCAAGGGGCCGCGCACTCCTTCGTGCAGCTTTAGGACTTTGTAGTCGGCAAAATCGCTCTTTGAAAGGAAGATAACGATCTTGTCTCCGTCGAAGCTGGGCTCCATCGGAATATCTCCATCTTTTGGGGATTCATTGATCTGCATGATCGACCCGATTCGGCTGAGCGAGTCAAAATCGCTCTCGACGTGGAAGACTTGCCCTTCTCCAACTGCAAGAATGTCTCCGCGCTGCACATCAAACTGTGCGCCCGCATAATCGGAGTGCGCTTCGGGGATGCAGTAGCCGGGAATGTGGTCTTTGGCCCGGGCAAATACGTTCACTTCGACAGCGTCGTTCAGATTGTCGGCGCTTATCGAAACGCGGTGCTGAGGCTCGCGGAATTCGTAAGCGCGCCTAAAGAGCGTGTTGCTGCACTCGATATGGAGCACATACGCGGCGCGGCCGTCCTTCAGCAGCGCGTTTAGCGCCTCGCAACTGCACGTTACGTCCGCGGATATGTAGACGCACTCCTTATCGGTTGACATTACCAAGGTCGCCTGGAAAGCGGCCCCGGGTACATCGTCCCGATTCCCCAAGACCGGATGCGGGTAGGACCGAGCGCTAAGCCTCATGAGCAGACACCTCCATCGCCACGCGGACAGGGTCAGCAAGCGTCAGTTCGATGCGGTGAACGCTCTCAGCAGAAAGCACAAGCGGGCCGATCACCCCCGGCCCGGCAATGGCAAGCTCCGATCCGTCCTCGGTCCTTGCCGCCCTGATGTCGGCGGGAGCTTTCTGGTCATCCCCAACTGTCGAGATCAACAGGTTCACGGACTTGCTCCCCTCCCCGTCCAATGCGACCAGCACGCTGTACGCTCCGCGTTCTATGTCTTTGGCGAAGGTCCGATATCGAACCGGCAAGGATGGCTTCGACTGGGCGCCGCCCTTACCGCCAGTCCCCTTGTCTGCGTTGCCCTCGCCAACTCCGCCGCCACCGCCGCCGGTTCCGCCGTCGCCCTCATTTTCCTTTGTTCCGGGGCCGCCCCCCGTTCCTTCGCCTTCTCCGGTCTCGGTCTCTTCGTCTTGACCTTCCGCTGCGGACTTGTCGGGCTGCATGCGCTGTTGGCGCGGGTCGATTCGACGGCCCGGGATGACCTCGGGGAGGGGAGAACGCTCAGGGGTCTCGGTCTTCGACTGCGAATCGCCGGCGTCAAACGACTCCTCGCTGGTTTCATCGTCATCCGGCAGAAATCGGTTCAGATCGGGAATCGAGATAACCTTCGAATCGTCCACTGGAATCAGCTTCCGTATGCACTCCCGGATGAACCCCATATACTCGATCTCCACCCTTTTGTTTGCGTTGCGCTCAGGGTGGTCGGGGTCCCATGTGTCGTGGCGCGGCGGCTCCATCTCGCGCAGGACCCGGTTGCCCTCGTCGTTTCGGCAAAGAAACACGCCGCAGAACGGAAGGAGCGAACGCAGGTATCCCCGTTGGTAGATGATCATCCCGGTCTTGCGCACCATCGCAACTCTTTTTGGGAGGTCCATGTCCCCAGCGAGAAGGAATAGGCTGCACTCCTTGACGGTGGGCAAGTGCTCATCAAAACGTTGCGCGGGGGACTTGTATGCCTGATAGAATAGGTGCGCAGTGAAGTCCTCTTGTCCGCTGAACTCGGCGAGCAGCTTGGGCAGATTGGAGCGGTCGATAGTCTGATCCCCAATGGTGACGACAAGATCGCCGAAATCAATCGCCGGCCAAAAATTATCGAGAACCGAATGGATCAAGTCGTTCTTCCATGTCGTGGACGCGGGATACTCGAGCGCGACAATGTCCAAGCCTCGCTCGGTTCGGCGGAATTCGGGAGGTATGTGGCCGCCCACCCGGATCGACTCGCCCCTGTCGCCGCCAAGGAACCCGGTTGGCTGCGCCGTTGCGCCATCGGGGAGCTTGTGCGAAACAAGCGTTGACACGCCTTGAAAAGCGCAACCGTCGGCAGTCAAAGTGGAATAGAAGACTGTCCGAAGACGGCTGGCGGCAAAAGGCGCGTTCTTGCCTATCCCAAAGGACCCGCCTTCGCCGCTCCACTTCGAAGAGGAACCTGCGCATCGGATCAGGTGATACCAGTTGTTCATTCTGTCCCCGTCGGCACCCGGTACGCCGGTTGTGTTGAAGTCGCCGACTTTGAGCGCGCTCAGCCGCGGTTTCTTGGCCAGCTCTGCGGCCTGCGTGAAGAACGTGCGGACCTTCTCGTGGTCCCGCCAGTAGGCGGCGCATCGGCCGAACGTTTCCTGGAGGTAGTCCATCCCCGGAAGCTTGGCGCGGTCCAAGGCAAGAAGTTCGAACTTCACGTGAACCGGCTTCCCGAGGTCCAGCCGGGCATCGAGGCTGTTCTGGATCAGCTCGCGCGCAAGATAGCGGTCGAAGTTGCCCTTGAACGTCTCCACGCCGGCATCGTGGAAGCCGCTGTCGCGTCCGCCATCGTTCTTGGGGAAGACCCAATTCATGATGTCCCTCCTAAGCTTCGCGACTTTCCTTCAAAGACTGGATGTGTTGCGCGATTTTTGCTGCCAGCCTCGCAACCAGCGGCACGGTGACCGAGTTCCCGATCTGCTTGTAGATCTGCGTGTGCGACAAGGAGGAGGGGATTTTGAACCACGAATCTTCGTATCCCTGCAAACGCGCGCACTCGCGCGGCGTCAGCTTGCGTATGCCCCATCGGTCCTTGATCACCGGCTGGTTGTGGCCGCCTTCGCCCATGTTCGCCATCAGGGTGAAACACATGTCCGACATGTTCTTGCGGACGTAGCTCCGGCGGAGTTGATAGATGTGTTCGCGGCCGCCATCTTCAATCTCGTCCCGGAACAGCTCGTAGTACTGCGACTCCGGAGTGAAATAGAAGAAGTCATCCGCCTTGGTTTGAAGATCAAGGAAAGATCGCACAGGGCGCAGCTCGCCCTTTGGCAGAGGATCGGGGAACACGAACGTGTTGGCCGGGAAATGGGACTGGCTCATGGCAACCATGAAGACCCGTTCCCTGTTCTGGGGGATGCGAGTATATTCAGCCGTGTTGAGGACGCGGGCATTGGCATCGCCGAACCAGTACCCGGCGCGCTGGATTTCGGCCTGAATCCGCTTAAATGTGCGCCCCTTGTCGTGGGCCTTCAGGTTCTTGACGTTCTCAAGAAGCAGAATCTTCGGTTTGTTCTTCCCGAACTCCCGAACTATCCTAACGATGTGTAGGAATAGGAGCCCCCTCGGATCAGCGAATCCTCTCTTCTCGCCAGCAATTGAGAATGCCTGGCAGGGGAAACCGGCCGTCAGCACATCCACCGGGGGGAGGCGGTCCCCGTGCACGGAGAGTTCCTCCACCGGCTTTTCGATGTACCGCACGTCGGGGAAATTGAGCCTGAACGTCTCTGCCGCAAACCGGTCTTTTTCGTTGGCCCAAAGAACGTCTGCCCCATTGTGCAAGAATGCCTTGCAGAAGCCGCCAATCGCTGCAAAGAGGGACCCCACGGTCACTTTACGGCTTTCGCTGCTCGTCGATCTGTTTACTCTTTCGAGCATCGCACGCACTTCCACCGAGCCCCCTATCGATTGTCCGGGAAGAACTTCCTCCGCAGATCGGCCCCGGCTCTGCGCATCCCTTTCAGGAGTTCCTTGATTTGCTGAAGGGCTAACGGGGACGGTTCTGCTCTGCCATTCTCCCACCGGTTGACGGTCGGGAACGTCACGCCCAGCTTGGCCGCAAGCTTCTCCTGGGTAAGCCCCAGCCTTTCCCGAAGCTCGCGAACCAGCAGAGACAGATCTGGGCGTGCACTCACAAGAGCTTCTCCTCGCACAAGCAGACTGCCCCTCCTCCCCAATCACCGCTTATAAAGACCGATATATCATACGATTCATCGGCGCCGGGTCAAGACATATCCGGCCGCGAGAGTGGCTTGGCTTCCGCACGCTACCCTCCTGTCGCCGTTCCTTGCGCATGCTGGTTTCCCGGGCTCTCCGGCGCGACAATGTCCCAGTCGAGGAAGATTTCGGCGGCCGGGCCTTGCTCGGTATCCGCGCAGGCCGCGACAGCGACATGCTCCGGCACGGTCTGAGCACGGGCCGTCTGGTACTCGCCCTGCCCCGCGGCGTAGGCCACGGTCTGGTCGGGCGGTCCGGAGGTGTCCACCGGCGAGGCCGGCCCGAACCAGAGGCCGAACCGGAAGGCCCCCGGCTCGTACTCGGCGACCACGTTCCACTTGATGACGGTCTGGAAGGAGACGATCTCCCGGCGCAGGTTCTGGATGGCGGGCAGTCCCTGGAGCGGGTCCCCGCCGCCTCCGGCCTCGCCGGCGATGAGCGTGAGCACATTCCGGCCCCGGCACTCCTCCCAGTACCACTCGGCCGGCCGGACCTCGATCTCCCACACGCCGTCGGCCAGGGGCACGTCGGCCAGCTGCTTCGGCTCCGCGTCGGCCGGGATGAAGCCGAGCCGGACGACCTCGCCAGTGTCCGCGTTTCTGGCGTAAAGCGCCCAGCCAGGCGGCACCAGGGCGTTGTGCCGCGCAGGGACGATACCCTCGACGCGGCCGAGCGCGCCGAACCGGGCCGGCACGAGGGCGTCCGTAGGTTGGCGCACGTCGAACCTCCCGGGCAGGACTATCCCCTGGCCGGACCGCGCCGAGAAACGTGCCCCTTGGCGGCCCTCGCGCGCCTGGAGGGCGCTATACCGGCTGGCCGAGACGACCACGGTCGCGATCTTGACGGCCTCGAACCGGCTGGCGCGGGCGTGCTCCCTGGCCTGGCGGGCCGAGCCCCGGGCCGCGTTGCCGGTCTGCGCCGGGGCGTAGACGGAGAATCTGTCTCCGAAGCCAGCGGCGTTCTTCTCGCGGATCGCCTCGAAACGGGCGGCCACGGCGGCATCGAGCGCGATCCTCGCGCCGAAGCGCGCCGTCGAGCCGGCGAACACCCGGAAGGACTGCGGGGCCGGAACGGATTCCAGGATGTAGGAACCGTAGGTGCCGGAGTTGAGGTAGACGATGATGTAGTACCAGCCCTCCTTGGTGGGCGTGTAGGTGATCTTGGCCATGCCGCCGCCGTCATCGCCCGAGCTGTTGTCGTAGGCGAGGTAGCTGCCGGCCGAGTCGTAGAGGTAGATGTAGGGGTCGAAGGCGGTCGGCAGCCGGGTCTGGAAAACGTAGGTCTTCCCGGCCAGTAGGTAGAGCGCCCAGTAGTCCTGGTAGTTCCCGCCGCCGCCGTAGGAGGTCAGCTTCCCGAAGACGCGCGTCCCGCCCGGGTACTGGGTATGGTCCCAGCTGAAGGCGTTCTGCATCGAGGAGCCGTTCTCCAGTCCGGGCATGCGTCAGCTCCAGGAGTAGCGGGTGTCGGCGACGATCCCGGCGCGGCCCTGGTGCCCGTCCATGATCCACTCCCGCCGCCAGACGCCCTGGAGCTTGCCCGGAGCGAGGTTGCCGAGGTCGAGCGCGGTGGTCTTGTCCCAGGCGGCGCGGAAGGCCACGTTCGCCGGCTGGACGGTCTCCGCGGCCGGGTTCTCGTACTGGTTGGCGGCGGGCTTGTTCATGCCGATGTCCACGTCGGGCAGCAGTTCGAGAGCGTTCCCCGCCGCCCAGGCGACCGCCGCGTAGCCCCGCAGGCCCAGGGCCGACGCCCCGGCTGCGCGGGCCATGTTGACGCTGGAGACCCGGAGGTACTCGGCGTTCTGGAACGTGCCGACCACTTTGCGCAGAAGCAGCGTCCCGGCCGCGTCCCCGCCGGCCCAGGTGCCGCTCGTCACCACCACCTGGTCCACCACCGCAGTCGCGCCGGAGGTCGCCCCGGAGAGCACGTCGCCCTGTTTGATTTCGCTGGTGCCGGTGTTGAAGGCCAAGGTTGCCCAGTCCACGCCCAGGCAGTAGAGCGTATTCCCGGAGCGATAGTTGACGTAGCGGCAGTCGCCGACGCCAGCGTTGACCGTCTTGTTCTTCAGCCAGAAGCCCTTGGTGGGCCAGCCCGTGGCATCGGCCACATCGAAAGAGCCCGCCCCGGTGCCCAGGCTCCCCGTGGCGATGGTCGTCGCCGCCCCGGAGGGCTTCCCCGCGTAGACGGTGAGGTCCACCATCGAGTCGACCGCGTCGGCGTTCCTGACGCACTCCAGGCGGTAGCGGGTCTTCCCACCCACGTCGTTCTTGGTCTCGTAGCCCTCGTAGTCCGGCGTGAGCGTCCGCTCAGGGTAGGCCAGCGTCCAGGTGTCGGCGCGGTCCACGGTCGGCAGGCTCGCCGCGTTCACGTCGATCTGAATGAAGGCCTGGCCGTCGGCTGCGAAGACGATGCCGTCGGTGACGCTCGCCGACACGTCGAGGCCCACCCCCAGCGCCTGCGAGCTTATCTTGATCCGGAGGATCTGCAGGCTGCGGGTGTACTGGACGGTGAGCGTGCCCTCGCCCAGGAGCGCTGAGGCCTTCTTGATGGTGACCCCGGTGATGTTGACGCCTGAGACGGTCTTGAGCTCCGGCAGCACCCCGCCCATCAGCATCCCGAAGGTCTCGTGCGAGGAGCGCCAGTTGCCGCCGAGGACCAGGCGGAAGGTGTCGCCGGCCGCCGGAACCGCCGGCAGCTCCCGCGAGAGCGTGAGCTTGTCCGTGGCCGCATCGAAGCTCTTCACGTGGAAGAACTGCCCCTGCAGGGCGACGGTCGGCGTGTTCCCCAGGAACCACCCCACCGCCCCGGCCCAGTAGCCGTCGGCCTGGGTGAGCGCGGCATCCACGATGGCGTTCAATGCGCCCCCCGCGTCGGCCGTGTAGGTCGGCAGCGCGTCGCCGTCGGCGGCCAGGTTCTTCGAAGGGAAGTGGACGCGGAGCTTGTCAGCAGTCGGGGTAGCCATGTTCACGCCTCCAATGCGAACGTGTAGGTTCCCGGCGTCGCGCCGTCGGCGACCGAGAGGTGCGCCGGGACGCCGGGGAGATCGGTCACGAAGTAGACCCAGGCCTGGCGCGCGGACTCGTTGCCGCACTCGTCCACGGCCTCCACGCGGAAGAAGTGCCAGACGCCGCCCTTGCCGTCGAGTTCGACCGGGCAGGAGATCTCGCAGCGTTCGATGCCCTGCAATGCCGGGCGGTCGTAGACGATCTCCTCGGCCGCGTCGCCGAACCTCCGGTGGTAGATGCGGTAACGCACCGCGTCCGGCACGGCGTTCCAGGCCAGGGCCGGCCGGGTGTTGGGCGCCACGTGGATCGGCTCCGGCCGGACCGAGCCGTCCGGGAAGTCGTGGACCTCGACCGCGGCCATGTCGCCGGCGGCCAGCGGCACCTTGACCATCCGCTCGACCGCGTCCGGGCAGAACGGCCCTAGGACATGCTTGCCGTCGATGAACACCCAGGAGACCGACTCGGCCGACGGCGCGGCCCAGGACAGATCGCAGTTGCGGTCGTCGCGCGGCGTGATCCGGAAGCCTTCGTTCAGCATGGCCTCACCCTTGCGCCCACTGGACGTACCAGACCGCGTCAGTGCAGTTGTAGGAGCCGTAGGGGCAGATGATGGGCCCGAACATTTGGTCCTCGCGGTAGGGGCAGAAGCCGATGTAGTACTCGCCGATGGTCTGATACCAGATCTCGATGCCCTGCTCGTGGTCCTCCTCGTCGATCCACCGCCACTGGCCGATCAGGCCGTTCCCCGGTCCGCTGCAGATCTTGGTGATGACCGGGTAGTACTGGTCTTCCTTCTTCTTGGACTTCAAGGCCACGACGACGCCGTCCGCGGCCAGGCCCCCGAAGCCCACGTCGTCCTGCTTCGTCATCGAGACGACCTTGAGCCCTACCGAGACGCCGTCGGCGGCCAAGAGCGGCACTACCAGATCGCCGGCCTTCTCCGGCCGGACCATCCGGTAGGCCACGACTTGACCGTCCGCGGCCAGCATGGGCATAAGCAGGTTCCCGGCCTCGATGCTCACGGCGGGCCTCCGCCCTCGTCGTCGCTGCCCGGGATGACCGCCAGACTGAACTGGTTGCCCTGGCCGGCACCGCCGCTCGTGGCGAGCTGGACCTCCACCTGGCCGCCGGAGGCGTCGTAGACGGCCTTGAGCACCGGCACCAGGCCGTTGAAGAAGACGTAGGCGAACTGGCCGGCCGGCGAACTCTGCACCGCCAGGACCAGGAAGCCGAACTTGGTCTTACCAAGCGCCCAGGAGCCGGAAGCGGCCCCCACCATGTCGCCGGTGGCGAGTTCCGAGCCCTCGGCCAGGAAGCGCATCAGCGGCGCGAACCGCATCCGCCGCGACTCCCCCGGAGCGAGCGGCGGGCCGACCAACGGAACCACGTTCATCTGGCTGTCTTTGCTGGGCTTCGAGACCGTGAATGCGAACGGCGTCTCCGGGTCGGCCCCGGTCAGTGCCATCGCCCCGCCCTCGGGGATGGTCTCCCCGGAGCCGTTCGTCACCTTGAGCCGCAAGCCGTCGTCCACCGGGAAGTGGACCACCCCCCACTTCCGGCCGGTGCCGGCCTCCTTCCAAAGGATGCGCGCCGTGCCGGCGCTGGCCGTCTTGAGGCACCCGGTCTCCCCGGCCTCGAAGCTGGCGTAATCGTCGTACTCGTCCTGGACGTCGAGATGCACGGGCGTCACCCCGAAGACCATCCCCCGGCCGAGCCCGTCCTTCTTCACCGGCTCCTGGAGGACCGCGTACTTCATCTCGTGGTCGCCGTCTGCCGCTTCCCGGACATCGAGGGCGACCTTGCTCTGGAACTCGAGCTCGTTGTCCTGGGGGGAGATCACCGCGTCGCCCA
>JAKLDR010000012.1 GCA_022703445.1 Planctomycetota bacterium
GGCATGATCTGGTACTTCCGCCGGAAGAAGTGGTTCTGACAGCCTGAGAACAAGGAGCGTTCCGAGATGAGCAACCCCGTCCTGCGCACCAACCTGCCCGAGCTCAAACTGGTGAACCGCGGCAAGGTCCGCGACGTCTACGACCTGGGCGCCGATGGCCTGCTCTTCGTGGCCAGCGACCGGATCTCGGCCTTCGACTCGATCCTGCCCACCGGGATCCCCGACAAGGGCCGGGTGCTGACCGCCCTGTCGCTCTTCTGGTTCGACTTCACCAAGGACATCATCCCCAACCACTTCATCTCCGCCGACCTGAAGAAGATCGGCCACGACGTGCTCAAGCACCAGGACCAGCTGGCCGGGCGGAGCATGCAGGTGGCCCGCTGCGAGATCCTGCCGATCGAGTGCGTGGTCCGGGGATACCTGGCCGGCTCGGGGTGGAAGGAGTACCAGAAGTCCGGGACGGTCTGCGGCGTGAAGCTCCCCGCCGGCCTTAAGTCGGGCTCGAAGCTGCCCGAGCCGATCTTCACTCCGTCGACCAAGGCGACCAGCGGCCACGACGAGAACATCTCCTTCGAGCGGACCGTGGAGATCATCGGCCGCGAGCGCGCCGAGGGCATCCGCGCGGCCAGCCTCTCGGTCTACCGGGCGGCGGCCGACTACGCCCTCAAGCGCGGCGTGATCATCGCCGACACCAAGTTCGAGTTCGGCATCCGCGAGGGGCGCCTGACCCTGGCCGACGAGGTGCTCACCCCGGACAGCTCGCGCTTCTGGCCGGCCGCGGGGCACACGCCCGGCGGCGAGCAGCCCTCCTTCGACAAGCAGTTCGTCCGCGACTACCTCGAGACCTGCGGCTGGAGCAAGGAGCCGCCGGCCCCGCCGCTGCCGGACGAAGTCGTCGCCAAGACCCGCGAGAAGTACCTGGAAGCCTACCGGCTGCTGACCGGCCGCAAGGAGCTGCCGGCGGTCTGACCGGGCGCCGACGGTCGGCGGCAGGCGCGGGTCCCCGGTCTCCGGGGCGGGCCATCCGCCGCGCTTGACAGCCCTCCCCCGCAAAACTAGAATCCCCGCGTTCCCCGGACCGCCTGGAGATCCGATGTTCTTCGCCCCAGTTGAGCTCAGCGAGCAGCGCCGCGACGAGATGGTCGAGCAGGCCGCCCAGGCGGTCGTGCGCCGGCGACTGGAGTCCCCCGCACTGGTGGCGCTGGAGATGACCCCGCTGTCGGTGATCGGCGCCAACCTGGTGATGCTGAGCACCCCGCTGGCCGGGCCCTTCCTGGGCTGGCGCTTCTGCGACGAGCTGGCCTTCTTCATGATGGACCGGTCCAACGTCGCGCGGCTGGCCAAGCGGATCGAGGCCCTGGCCGCGGGCTCCTCCAGCAACCCGCAACCCGCAACCCGCAACCACGCCTCTGAAGGGCCGGCCCGGTGACCCCTCCCCCGATCGTCCACGCCAGCTGGGCCATGATGGTCCTGTCGGTGCTGCTGCTGGCTCCGCCGATCGTCTTCATCTTCATAGCCAGGCGCGGCCGGCAGCTCTACATCCGGCGCATACCGGGCATCGACGCCATCGAGGAGGCGCTCGGGCGCGCCACCGAACTGGGCCGGCCGATCGTCTTCACCACGGGCATGACCGGCCTGGACCAGCTGCTCTTCGCCATCCTCGGGGTGCTCTCGCACATCGGCAAGAAGGCCGCGGCCTTCGGCTGCCGGCTGATCGTCCCCCAGCGCGACTACGAGGTCATGCCCGTGGTCTCCGAGACGGTCCGCGAGGCCTTCCGCAGCGCCGGCCGGCTCGACGCCTTCAACCCCCAGGACATCCGCTACCTGTCACCCGAGCAGTTCGCCTTCGCCTCCGGCTACATGGGCATCGTCCACCGCGAGAAGGCCGCCAGCTGCTTCATGTTCGGCGACTACGCCGCGGAGAGCCTGGTGCTGGCCGAGGCGGGTCAACAAGTGGGCGCCATGCAGGTGGCCGGCACGGTCTCCTACAACCAGGTGCCCTTCTTCC
Organism: Planctomycetota bacterium; assembly: GCA_022703445.1. Lineage (GTDB taxonomy): Bacteria > Planctomycetota > SZUA-567 > JAKLDR01 > JAKLDR01 > JAKLDR01. Next base: position 2,009 of record JAKLDR010000012.1, read on the forward strand.
TGACCAGCTGCGACTACACCATCATCGGCGAGGAGGTCTACGCCGCCGGCGCCTACCTCTCGCGCGACCCGGCCCAGCTCGGCTCGATCCGCGGGCAGGATGTGGCCAAGCTGGTGGTCCTCGGGACCGTGGCGGCCGGCGTGGTCTTCGCCACGGCCTACTCCTCCATGCGCTCCGACCCGCGCGAGGGCACCAAGTACAACTCGCCCTTCTCCCAGATGCTCTACGAACAGCCCAAGCAGGCCAGGGCCGTGGCCGACTTCGAGGTCGAGAGCGCCTTCCGACCGCCCAACGCCCCGACAGCCGAGGACCTGGCCGCCGGCCAAACCTCCGGGATGCCGGCCGAATGGTCCCCCGCCGACCTGGACCAGGACCTGGGCCGCATCCGGGCGCGCTACGGCAGGAAGGCGGTCCGCGCGGCCGGGATGCTCCGGGGCGTTTCGGCCGACTCCGCCGCCCTGGCCGCCCGGCTGCGTTCGGGGCTGGCGCTCGTGGCCGACGAGGCCGCCCGGGCCGAGGCCTCCGCGCTGGCCGGCCGCCTCGACGAGGTGGCCGGGCGCGCCACGCAGGAATCCGCGGCCCTCAGGGCGCAGCACCGCACCGACCTGGCTGCCCTGGCCGTGGACATCGCCTCGCGAGCGCGCCCCCGGGCCGCCGAGCTGGCCGGGCTGGAACTCGCCACCCTGGGCGACTGGGTGGACGACAACGAGAAGCTGGCCGGGGACAATGGCAAGGCGCTGGTGGCGCGAGCCCAGAGCGTTGTCCGCGACAACCCCGAAGCCGACGCCACCCGCATCGCCCGCGAGCTCCGCGCCGCCCGCCAGGCCTGCTATCGGGCCTGGTTCGCCCGGGCCCGCGCCTACACCCTGGAAGCCGAGCGCGCTGCCGAGGGGCGGACGCCGACCTTCCTGGGCAACCTGGCACCCGCCGACGGCGGGCTGCCCCTGACCCTCGACGGCACCAGGTCGGCCAGCGGCCGGCTCATGCCTCTGTCCTATGCGTGGAAGGTGTCGTTCGCCTCTGGCGAGACGTCCGAACACCAGGGCCCCCAGGTCAAGGTGCCTTTCACCAAGGCCGGTGACTGCCTGGTGTTCCTCAAGGTCTCCGAGAAGCCCTCCCGGCCGCGCTCCATGGTCCTGGCGCTCCTGACCAACGAGCCCACCGACGTCCGGCACGAGACCATCGCCGCCGGCACGACGTTCAACTTCTCCTGGCGGATGCCCAAGGACGCGCGTCCCGGGAGCGCGGAGATATCCTGGGACTTCGGTGACGGAGGCCCGGTGGTCTCCGGCAAGGAAGGCAAGGCACTGGCCCAGACGCACACCTACGCCGACCCGGGCAGTTACCGGATGACCGTGGAGGTGCGCTACCTCCGGGACGACAAGCCCGCAGCGGCGGCCGCAGCGGCAGCCGCCGCCAAGGCCAAGGCCGGTTCGGGGACGGCCGCACCGGGGCTCATGGCGCTCCGCGCCGACGTGGCGGCCGGCCTGACCGGCATCTGCGACCGCCTGGCCGAACTGGAAGAGTGCCTGGCCGACATGAAGTCCGACACCGACGAATACGCCAGCCGTCTGGAGACGTTCGGCAAACTGTCCCCCGAGGCCTGGCCGGACCGCGAGAAGGTCGCAAGCCTGGGCAAGACGGCCGGCGAACTGCGCGTCTGGACCGCCGACCAGAACAAGGCCCTGGGCAAGAGCCTCTCCGCCGTCGGCACGCTGGGGGCCGCCAAGCCCGCCGAGCCGCCGGCCGGCGCCAAGCCCGAGGCGACTCCGACCGGCGACGCCAAGCCCGCGGCCGGCAAGAGCTCCGAAGGCATCCCGTGCTGGAACCGTTTCCGGATCTACTGGAAGGTCGTCAGGCCGGAGGAGCACGAGTCGAGAATGGTCATCCGGGTGCGCGACGTCCCCGAGAAGCTGCCCCGCGCCCCATGGGAGCCGCGGCCCAAGCCCCCCGAGCCCAAGCCGGCTGAGGCCCCGGCGGCAAAGGAGGCGGGCAAGTGAGACGCCTGCTGGTGATGCTCGTGACCCTCCTGGCGGGGGTCTACTTCTTCGTCCAGTTCTTCCTGCCCAAGGACTTGTACATCTTCGGCGAGTTCTACCAGTGGGGCCGGTACGAGAAGGAGGTCTTCGACTTCGTCCGGGTGATCTTCGTGATGTCCTTCGGGCTGGGCATCATCAACCTGGTCCGGGTCTACGGCTATCAGATCGTCCGGGGCCGGCCGGGCTGGGTCAACGGCGCGGTGCTGCTCCTGGCCATGGTCGTCACCATCGTCGCGGGCATGTGGGGCAAGTTCGGGCAGAGCGACGGCATGGCGTCGTTCTACGACAAGTTCCTGTTCGGCGGGCTGATGAACAACCTGAGCTCGGCGATGTTCTCGCTGCTGGCCTTCTACATGGCCAGCGCGGCCTACCGCTCCTTCCGGGTCAAGAGCTTCGAAGCCGCGCTGATGATGGGCGCGGCGCTGGTCATCATGATCGGCCAGATCCCGCTGGGGTACCTGGTCACCGAGCAGGCCCCCCAGGCCCGCAACTGGACCATGCAGTGGATCAGCACCCCGGCCTTCCGCGGCATCGCCTTCGGGGCCATGGTCGCCGGGCTGGCCATGGCCATCCGGATGTGGCTGAGCCTCGAGAAGACCAACTTCGGAGGGGGCAAGTGATGGCCGGCGAGCGCCGTTCCTTCTCCGAGTGGCTGCTGGCCATCGACCGCCGGCTAGTCTACCTGCTGGTGCTCGTGGCCCTGGCCGTCCCGCTGCTGGCCGCCGAGTTCGCTCCCTACACCGCCCGCAAGCTGACCCTGCCGCCGGCCCCGCTGCGCGGCGCCCGGCAGCTCTTCGACCGGGTGGAGCGCATCGTCAACGAGCGCCAGGAGGCCGGCGCGGCCTACGACAAGATCGTGCTGATCTCCGCCGACTTCGGCCCGCAGACCCGCGCCGAGCTCTACCCCATGCTTGAGTGCACCGTCCGGCACCTGATGATGCGCCGGATCAAGTTCGCGATCATGACCAACGTGCCCGACGGCGCCGGCTACTGCAAGGAGGTGCCGGAGAAGCTGGCCCGGGAGCTGGGCTGCGAGTACGGCAAGGACTGGGTCAACTTCGGCTACAAGCCCGGCGGGTCGTTCCTGGTGCGCCAGATGGCCGCCAAGCTGCCCGAGGCGATCAAGACCGACTACAAGGGCGAGAAGGTCGAAAGCCTCCCCTGCATGACCGGCATCAAGGACGCCGGCAACGTCAGCCTGCTGGTCGAGATCACCGGTCTGGTGGGCATGTTCGGCCGCTGGCCGGCGTTCTTCTCGACGCCGACCTCCCGTCCGGACATGGCTCACGGCTGCACCTCGGTGTCCATCCCCGACGCCTACTCCGACCTGGAGAGCGGGCTGATCTGCGGCCTCTTCGAGGGCATCGCCGGCGCGGCGGCCTACAACGACTTCCTGGAGGGCATCCGCGATCCCGAGAAGGACCCGCCGGCCTCCCTCGCCGCGCGGGTACACATGACCGGCCAGACCGTGGCCCACGTGCTGGTCATCATCTTCGTGGCCCTGGGCAACGCCGGGGTGCTGCTGTCCTGGTGGGCATCGCGGCGGCGCGCGGCCGGGAACGGGTGACCAGGTGAGCGCCATCAACTGGGATCTCTGGGGCGTCCTGGCCGGCGGCTTCTGCGTGCTGTCGATCTACTCGTTCCTCTGGAAGGAGAACCGCTTCTACCGGTTCTTCGAGCACGTGTACATCGGAGTGGCCACGGGCTACGGCGTGGTCGAGACCATCTCCAACTTCGTCTGGCCAGACTGGCTCAAGCCCTCGCTGGGCCTGGACCTCCAGCCCTGGGAGTCCTACCAGTGGTGGAAGGCCTACCTGTTCGTCGCGGCGGCCATCGGCCTGCTCATGTACTTCATGCTCAGCCGCAAGCACAACTGGATCGCCAGGATCGTGATCGGCCTGGGGCTGGGCATCGCCGGCGGCATGGCCTTCCAGGGCTTCTTCGGCGGGTTCTTCCCGACCCTGGTGGACAGCTTCCGGCCGGTCGTGGCCCACAGCTTCGACCCGGCCACCGGCGCGCCCCGGCTCAACTGGTGGCTGATGGGCGGAAACGTGCTCTTCCTGGCCACCATGCTCTGCGTCATGACCTACTTCTTCTTCAGCTTCGAGCACAGCAAGCCCGGCATCAAGCAGGCGTCGGCCATGGGCCGGTGGCTGATGATGGTCACCTTCGGCGCATTCTTCGGCTCGACGGTCATGGCCCGAATGGCCCTGCTCATCGACCGGCTCCAGTTCATGATCCACGACTGGTACCGGGCGATCGGCAGCGCGTTCGGCGGCTGAGCCCGCTTCGGCCGGACGCATTCCTGACCCGATCGCTCCGCTTTGCCGCCCTTCCGCCGGGCAAACGGAATTGCATAGCTCACCGCCATGTTCTAGAATCCGTCGCGTCAGCCGGTCCATAGGAGGGCACCCATGCCCAAGACGATTGCCGAGATCAACGAACGCATCAAGTCGGGCAAGGCCGTGGTGGTCACCGCCGAGGAAATGGTGGCCATCGTCCGCAAGGACGGCCCGGCCGCGGCGGCGAAGAAGGTCGACGTGGTCACCACCGGGACCTTCGGCCCGATGTGCTCGTCGGGCGCCTACCTCAACTTCGGCCACCCTTCCCCGCGCATCAAGATGCAGAAGGTCTGGCTCAACGACGTGGAGGCCTACACGGGCCTGGCCGCGGTCGACGCCTACATCGGCGCCACCCAGCTCCGCGAAGGCGACCCGGAGAACTCGCGCTACCCGGGCGAGTTCCCCTACGGCGGCGGGCACGTCATCCACGACCTGGTGGCCGGCAAGGAGGTCCACCTCAAGGCCACCAGCTACGGCACCGACTGCTACCCGCGCAAGGAGGTCGCCACCTGGATCACGCTCGGGGAGCTCAACGAGGCGGTGCTCTTCAACCCGCGCAACTGCTACCAGAACTACAACGTGGCGGTCAACGCCTCGGACCGGCCGATCTACACCTACCTGGGGCAGCTCCGGCCGAAGCTCGGCAGCGCCTACTACTGTTCGGCCGGGCAGCTCTCGCCGCTCCTGAAGGACCCGACCTATCGGACGCTGGGCATCGGCACGCGCATCTGGCTGGGCGGCGGCGTCGGCTACGTGGCCTGGCAGGGCACCCAGCACAACCCCGGCGTGCCCCGCGACGAGCACGGGGTGCCCAAGGTGCCGGCCGGAACGCTCACGGTGATCGGCGATCTCAAGCAGATGAAGCCCGAGTGGCTGGTCGGCGTGAGCCTGATGGGCTACGGCACGAGCCTGGCCGTGGGCATCGGCACGGCCATCCCGATCCTGGACGAGGGGCTGGCCCGCACCGCCGGCCTCTCCGACGAGGAGCTCTTCGCCCCGATCGTCGAGTACAGCGACTGCTACCCGAACCTGAAGAAGTCGCCGGCCTGGGGCTCGGTCAGCTTCGCCCAGCTCAAGAAGGGACTCATCGAGATCGAGGGCAAGAAGGTCCCGACGGCGTCGCTCTCGAGCTACCCGAAGGCGGTGGCCATCGCCGAGGAACTCAAGGCCTGGGTGATGGCCGGGAAGTTCCTGCTGACCGAGCCGGTGGCCCCGCTGCCCGGCCCGGAGAGCGGCATCAAGTTCCAGCCGCTGAAGGTCCGCGAACGCCGCAACGACGACATCAAGCTGGCCAAGTAGGGAGGCGCCGAGAGATGCGCACCAAGCGATACGTCCTGACCTTTCCCCCCGAGGAGGTCGAGTCCCCGGTCATCTACCACCTGGTCAAGGAGTACGACGTCAAGCCCAACATCCTGCGGGCCGCCATCAACCCCCGCGAGCAGGGCACCATGGTCCTGGAGCTCAACGGCAAGAAGGAGAACCTGGACAAGGCCCTGGAGTACCTCAAGGGCCTGGGCGTGATCATCGAGCGCCTCGGCCAGGACATCGCCATGAACCAGGAGCGGTGCATCCAGTGCGGGGCCTGCACCGGCTTCTGCCCGACCGGCGCGCTCGACTACGAGCGCCCGGCCATGAAGGTGGTCTTCAACGAGGACAAGTGCATCGCCTGCGAGCTGTGCCTGACCGCCTGCCTGACCCGGGCGATGGAGGGGAAGTTCAGAGGCTGAGCCGCCTCCGGCCTCAGCCCCGCCCAGCCGCCGCTTCCAGCGCGAAGACCTCCAGCGTCTCGGCGATGCGTTCCGCGAAGACGTCCCGGAGCTGAGCCAGCGCCGGCCCCATCAGCCCCAGCCGCTTCTGCATCTCCCCGAAGGCCTCCTGGGAGATCCGCTCCGGGTTGACATCGCAGTAGCCCACCCCGGCGCGCGCCACCAGGATCTCGCTCATGGCGGTCATGCAGCCCAGCAGGTTGTCGAGCAGCCTGGGACCGCCGTGGTGTATGGCGACGGCGCCGGCCGTCTGCTCGGAGAACTTCCACCGGTTCAGGATCAGCCCGCCGACCTCGGCGTGGGTGAAGCCGAACTGCTGCCGCTCGGCGGTGGTCAGGGAGTCCTTGAGCATGAAGGCCGCGGCCGGCACCTGCGGCCACTTGTTGGGCAGGTACTGGTCCTCGATGATGATGCCGATGTCGTGGACCAGCCCGGCCAGCAGCGCCTCGCCGGCCAGCTGCCGGATGCCCGGAACCGGGCAGACCGTGGTCATGGTCTCGTTCATGGTGCCGACGGCCACCGAGTGCCGCCAGAGGTTGAGCCGGCTGTAGCCGTCCTTGTCGGCGCCGCCGGTGAACATGCCGGCCACGCCGATGGCCGTGGCCAGGCTGCGCACCTGCTTGGTGCCCAGGCGGACCACCGCGCCGCCGATGTCGCTGGTCTTGCTCATGAAGCCGAAGAAGGACGAGTTGGCGGTGCGCAGCAGCTTGGCGGCCAGCACCGGGTCCTCGCCGATCGCCGCGGCCAGCATCTTGCTGTTGGCCGCCGGGTTGTGGGTAAGGTCGATGACCTTCCTGACCACCTGGGGCAGGGTCATGACCTCCCCGACCCGCCTGACCAGCGCCTCGGCGCGACTGTCCCCCGGAACCAGAGCCATGGTCGTCTCCACAGCAGCAAGGACCCAGACGTCCCCGGGCGCCCTGGCGCAGCCGGGCGCAACCTCCGCAGGATCACTCCGTGCGGTTGGAGAGCTCGAAGCTGTCGAAGGCCGCCTTGCAGTCCAGGGTGCGCAGCGTCAGCCGCAGCCCCTCGAACTTGCCGATGCCCGGGGCGTTGAGCCTGGGCAGCTTGGTCTCGTCCACGGACAGCGCGAACTCGTCGCCCTTGAGACCGCAGCGGATGCGCACGCGCTTGTCGGCGGTCAGCTTGAAGCCGGCCTCCTTGACGGTGGTCACCTTGCCGTCGATGGAGGCGAACGCCGAGTACCCGTCGTCCCGGCTGAAGGTGAAGCCGATGGAGTTGCGGGCGTCCTTGACCAGCACCACCGACACGGCGCCCTTGCCGCCACGGTCGGTCAGGTCGAAGAAGAGGCGCAGCTCCCTGGCCTTCAGCGGGCTCTTGGCCAGCGTCAGCTCGCCCTCTCCGTCGGCGCTGTCCTGGACCAGCTCGCTCCTGAGGATCAGCCAGCGGCCGCCGCGCGCCTCCCAGTCGAGAATCTGCAGGCCCTGGCTGAAGTCGTAGGAGAGCAGGTTGAGCTGCCCGGCCAGCACCTTCAGGTAGTAGTCGGCGCGCTCGAAGAGCTCGGCGTCCGCCCGGGCGGCCATGAAGCGCGGGGCGGCGGCGTCCTTCTTCCCCTGGCGCAGGAAGAGTATGCCCAGGGCCAGGTGGTCGGCGGGCTTGAGGCCGTAGAGGCTGAAGATCTCGACCAGCCGGTCGGGGGCCATGTCCTTCCAGGCCAGGTCCTGGCCGGCGCCGGTCACGATCACGCTGAGCTTGGCCTCGTCGGCCTTGACGATCTCGCCGCGGACCTTCCAGCCGGTCAGGTCGGTCAGCTGGAACGGGGTCTTGAGCGGGCTGCCCGCGGTGGCTCCGACCCGGGCGATCAGGCCGGCGAAGAGCGCCCGAACGGCCTCGGTTTCGGCGGCCAGCCTGGCGGCCGGCTCGGCCCACTTGGTGCCGGCCAGCTCGTCCCGGCCGCGCTCGGCGGCCTTGGCCGCCTCGGCGAAGCGCCAGGCGGCGAAGGCCTCCTCGGCGCGCTTCTTCGCCCCGGCGTAGCCGGCCTCGGCCGCGGCGTCGTTGCGCTCGATGGCCTCGCGGGCCTTGCGGGCCCATTCTGGGCCGGAGTTGCGGGTCAGCAGCTCGGTGTAGAGCTCCAGCGCCAGGTCGTAGCGCCTGCGCTGCGAACAGGCCTCGGCATTCTCCCAGATGGTGGCCAGCTGCTTCTCGGCGGCCGCCTCCATCGAGCGGATCTCGCTGCGGGCGGTCTCCGCCTGCGGGGCGTCCGGGTAGGCCTCCAGGAAGGAGCGCATGGCCGTCCGGGCGGCGTCGATGTCGCCCCGCACCTTGGCGGCTCCGACCTCCTTCTGGCACTGACCCCAGGCCTTGACGGCCTCCGGGGAGGCCTCCCCCGAGGCGGCCGGAAGCCCCGCCGCGGCCAGGGCGGCGGCGAGCGCCAGGGTGCCGAAGAGCGCCGCGCGCCTCACCGCCGCACGTTCCCCGAGGCCCGCAGCGGGAAGTTCAGATGCGAGTGCTCCCGGTCGTACCAGGCGATCTGGGCCGGCATCTCCGGCTCGGAGCGCCAGCGGGCCTGGAAGTCGGCGGCCAGCCGCGCGGAGAGCTTCTCGAGGTCCTCCGGAGCCTCGCCGCGGGGCCGGGCCGGGCCCGGGGCCGGGCCGGAGCCGGCCGCGCCGCGCTCGGCGCGCAGCCAGTAGGGTTCGATGTCGGTGACCAGCCCGACCGCCTGCGGCAGGGAGCGGAAGTCGATCTCCCGGAAGCAGGCCGGCGACAGCGCCATGACGAAGGCGAAGGCGCTGCAGCCGGACTCCTCCAGGGAGTCGAGCGCCGCGAAGTACTCGCGGGCGTCGCGCAGGCTCAGGGCCGTCAGCAGTATCCGCTTGTTCTCCGGAACCTCGCCGGGCCGGCAGTAGGGCACGCCCAGCAGCCCGCCCAGCAGGCGGGCCAGGGGCTCGGAGTCCGGATCGACCGCCGCGGCGGCGTCGAAGCGCCAGCGGAAGTGGCGGCAGAACTCCGCGAAGCGCCCGACGGTGACGACCACCTCGGCCGGGCGGGAGAAGCGGCGGCGGGTCACGGCCGGCACCTTGATGCCGTCGTCGCCCGAGGACCCCAGCAGCAGGGCCCCGAAGTCCAGGTACACGCGTTCCTTCATGCCCAGGGGGTGTCCGCCCGCGGCCGCGGCGGCCAGGGCGGAGGCGAACTCCGAGTACCGCGGCAGGGCGCTCTCCCGCAGGAAGCGGATGTAGTCGGCGTCGGCCTCCAGCCCGGCGGCCCGGTCGATGTGCGTCCGCGCCTCGGCGACGGCCCCGCGCCCCAGCAGGATGGCGGCCAGGCCGAGGTGGGCGTCGGTCATCTCCGGGTTGCCCTCCAGGGCCTTGCGGTAGAGGACCTCGGCCCGCTCGGGGCGCGAGCGCCCCTCGTAGATCCAGCCCAGGTTGTAGTAGGCCAGCGGGTGGCCGGCCACGCGGATGGCCTTGCGCAGGTTCTCGACCGCCCGGCGCTCGTCGCCCAGGCGCAGCTGGATGTAGGCCATCTCCACATAGGCGTCGGCGAAGGCCGGATCCTCGGCCACGGCCTTCTCATAGTGCTCGAGGGCGGCCTCAAGCTCGCCGTTGTCCTCGAGCTCCACGCCCCGGTCATAGAGCTCCTGGGCGCGGGACCAGCCTGAGAAATCCTCGGGCACTGCCTGGCCCCCCTCACCAACCGACAAGACGCCGCCGGCACGGCCGGCCGGGCCTCGTTTATAGCCGGCGGCGGGGGGTTTTCAATCGTAGGAGGGCGCCCGGCGGCAGGGGTCCGGGGCGGAGGAGGCCGGCTCCCGCTGGGGCCGGCGGAGTTCGTCCCGGCCCGGAGCCTCATCGCCTTGCACCTTGACACCCGGCCCCTGGCGGTTATCTCTATGTGCCGGCGGCTGGGGCCGCCGGCTGCGGCGGGGGGACTCCTGGCTTGTTCCGATCTCTCAAGTGGCTCTACCCGGGCCTGAAGATCAAACGCTGGATCCTGGTGATCTACCTGGGCGTGGTCATCTCCATGCCCGGGGCGGTCTTCCTGATGTTCGCCCTCTTCCAGCTCAAGGACGACCGCCGCTACTACCTGCAGGCCCTGGCGGTGGCGGCGCTGGCCTTCACCATCGGCGGCGTGGTGCTCTTCACCGGCGTCTACCGGCTGCTCAAGTCCATCGGCGCGCTGCTCCAGAAGCGCGGCGAGACCTCCAAGACGCTGGTGGACATCGCCTACGAGCGCCGGTACCTCGCCCGCGGCCCCAAGGTGGTGGCCCTGGGCGGCGGCACGGGCATGAGCAACCTGCTGGCCGGCCTGCGCAGCTACACCGCGGACATCACCGCCATCATCTCCGTGGCCGACGACGGGGGCAGCTCGGGCAAGCTCCGCAAGGAGTTCGACATCCTGCCGCCCGGCGACATCCGCAAGTGCCTGATAGCTCTCTCGGACGACGCCCCGCTCATGGAACAGCTCCTGCGCTACCGCTTCCCGGAGGAGGAGCTCGGCGGCCACAGCTTCGGCAACCTCTTCCTGACCGTGCTCACCCGGCTCTCCGGCGACTTCGGCGAGGCGGTGCGCGAGGCCAACCGCATGCTCTCGGTCCGCGGCCGGGTGCTGCCGGCGACGCTGGAGAGCATCCAGCTGGTGGCCACCCACCCGGACGGCACCCAGACCGTCGGGCAACGCAAGGTCAGCGAGTCGGCCCGGCCCATCGAGCGCATCCGCCTGGAGCCGACGCCGCCGCGGGCCGCCTCGGACATCCTCCGGGCCCTGGCCTCCGCCGAACTGATCGTCATCGGCCCGGGGAGCCTCTACACCAGCGTGATACCCAACCTGCTCATCCCCGGCATCCCCGAGGCCATCGCCGCCCGGACCGGGGTGAGCGTCTACGTGGCCAACGTGGCCGCCACCGAGGGCGAGACCCTGGGGATGGGGCTGGCCGATCACATCGCGGCCATCGAGAAGCACGTGCCCCTGCGCTGCATCGACTGCGTGCTGATCAACACCGGCGAGCCGGACCGCAGCGCCGCGGAGGCCTTCGCCGCCAAGTCCAGCCGGCGGATGCTCACGGACGACGAACAGGCGCTTGCACAATCCTCCGGCTACCGGTACATTAGGGAGGATGTCGTTGACCCCATCAACCCGGCGTGGCACAGCCCTCCGAAGCTGGCCCGGGCGCTGATGGAGATCGTCGAGAGTCACCGGGAGTAGCACCCCGCATGAGCGGCGAGACGGTCGAGAAGATCGCAACCATCAAGAACAAGTACGGGCTGCACGCCCGTCCGGCCACCCAGTTCGTGGAACTGGCCAGCCGCTACAATTGCGACGTGGTCCTCCTCCGGGACGGCGAGGAGGTCAACGGCAAGTCCATCATGGGCCTGATGATGCTCGGCGCGGAGATGGGCACCCAGCTCACCGTGCGCTGCTTCGGGGCCGAGGACGCCCCGGAGTGCATCGACCGCCTGGTGGCGCTGATCGACGCCAAGTTCGGCGAGGAATAGCCGGCCGCGAACGCCAAGCGAAAGGGGCGGGCCTCGAGGCCCGCCCCTTCGATTTTGGCGGCACTCCGCGGCGCGGCGCGGTCAGCCCTCGGCATCGTCTCCGGACCCACTCAGGGCCGCCCCGCCCGCCACCATCACGGCGTCGGCCTCGCGGACGGCCTTCTCCAGCTGGGCGCAGACGTCCTTGTTCTCGCGCAGGAACTGCTTGGCGGCCTCGCGGCCGTTGCCCAGCCGGGTGTCGCCGAAGGACAGGTAGGCGCCGCTCTTGGAGACGGCGTTGGCCGCCAGGGCGCCGTCCAGCACCGAGCCCTCCCAGGAGATGCCCGAGCCGAACATCAGATCGAACTCGGCCTTGCGGGCCGGCGGGGCCATCTTGTTCTTGACCACCTTGGCGCGGACCACGTTGCCGATCTCGCGCTCGCCGTCCTTGATGCCTCCGATGCGGCGCACGTCGATGCGCACCGAGCTGTAGAACTTGAGGGCCCGGCCGCCCGGGGTGGTCTCGGGACTGCCGAAGAACACGCCGACCTTCTCGCGGAGCTGGTTGATGAAGATCACCGTGGTGCGGGTCTTGGCGATGATCCCGGTGAGCTTGCGCAGCGCCTGGCTCATCATCCGGGCCTGCAGGCCGACGAACTGGTCGCCGGTAGCTCCCTCCATCTCGCTCTTGGGCACCAGCGCCGCCACCGAGTCGACGGTGATCACGTCGACCGCGTCGGAGCGCACCAGCCGCTCGACGATGTTCAGCGCCTGCTCGCCGTAGTCCGGCTGGCTGACGTGCAGCTCGTCGGTGTTGACGCCGAGCTTCTTGGCGTAGCCGGGGTCGAAGGCATGCTCGGCGTCGATCAGGACGGCGTTGCCGCCGGCCTTCTGGGCGTTGGCCATCACCTGGAGGGCCAGGGTGCTCTTGCCGGAGCTCTCCGGCCCGAAGAATTCGACCACCCGGCCGCGGGGGATGCCGCCGATGCCCAGGGCCAGATCCAGGGTCAGCGCGCCGGTGGAGATGGTGCCGCCCTCGAACTCCATCGAGCCGTCGCCCAGGCGCATGATCGAGGTCTTGCCGAACTCGCTCTGGATCATGCCGATGGCGCGCTCCAGGGCCTTCTTCCGGCCGTCCTCGGGGGTCTCGGTCTTCTTCTTGGCAGAAATGACTTTGGTGTCCTTGGCCATGCCAGAAATCTCCTATCGCGGTCCTGCCGACAATTCACGCAACCGTCGTGACGGGTCCGGATTCTACCCCCGCGCCGGGGGGCGTCAACGCTTTTTCCGCAGCCGGCCGCACCCCGCCGCCGAAGCGCGGCTCAAGCCTTCGCCGCCGACAGCCGATGGAAAAGGAGGTCTCGTGAGCGGAGGGTCGGCCCCATGCCCAATGACTTCAAGCTGCTCCAGGCGGCCCTGCGCATGGCGCTCCGTGACCCGCACTCGGTCGGCCAGAAGGGGCTGTCCATAGTCCTGGGCGCCGGTCAGCTGCCGCGCCCATCCGAACGCTTCGTGCGCCTGCCCCGCCCCCGCCGCACCGCCTGAGCCGGAAGCGCTTCTACTTCAGCCAGTCGGCGAACGCCCCAGCTTTGATGGTTCCGGTGGCCTCGTCGATGGCCTCCACATTCTGCCCGGTCAGACTGTTCAGGGTGAGGGCCAGCATGCGGAGCAGCGCGGTCCGGGAGCCGATCTCCGGCGTGTTGCACTTGCGGGCCAGCTCCACCAGCTCCGGGACGAGCTTGCGGTCGCCCAGGACGCCGATGATCCGCACGGAGTCCGAAATCAGCCGCGCGTCGGAGTTGCTGGTCGCGTCGATCGCCGGTCCGGGCTTGAGCACCGGCGCCGCCTTCTTGAGGACCGCGAGCAGGTCGGCCGCCGCGACCCCGTCGCCGGCGCCCTCCATCATGATCAGGGTGTTGGCCAGCAGCACCTGGTTCGCGGCGTCGGCCAGGTTTCCGGCCGCGCGCTCGAGTTCGGCGCGCCGGGCGGCCAGCCAGTCCCTGCGCGGCTTGCCCCTGGACTTCTCCCACCAGGCCTTCCAGGCGGCGGTCAGTTTGTCGCCGGCCGCCTTGTCGAGCTCCTCCCGGTTGCCGGGGTCGGGCAGCATCCCGCCGCCCGCCGGGTACTGGCCGAGCGACATGCCGGCGATCACCGCCAGCGCCTGGCTGGCGCGCCCGCGCACCTGTCCGCCGCCGCCGTCCATCTCGATGCCGGCCGCGGGCAGCTCCGCCGCGTCGGCGAGCATGTCCAGGAGCAGCGGGACGACCGCGTGCAGTTCGTTGTCGGTGAGCCCGGCGAAGGCCTTCACCTGGCGGTGGGCGGCGACCAGGTTGGCGTCGCTCGGTTCGGTCCTGAGCGCCTGGAGCAGCTCCTTGGCCCTGGGCGTGAGCTCGGCGACGATGGGGGCGTCCGCGGCGGCGGCCGGGGGGCCGGCCTGCGCGGAAGAGGCCCCGACGGCCACGGCGGTGCCGATCCCGGCGGCCAGGACCGGCCCCAGGATCAGCGCCGCCAGCTTCAGCTTGGCCCAGAACATGGCCTTGAGGGCACCGTCGGCCAGGGCGATGGCCGACGCCGTGGTGGCCGTCGCGGCCGCCCCGCCGACCGCGGCCGTCACTCCGGAGATGAAGCCGGCGGGCAGCGCCGCCGCCGACTCTCCCGCGCGCGCGGCCAGCAGGGTCAGGAGCGCCCCGGCGGTCAACTCCCGCTCGCGGCCGGCGAGCCGCTCGCGGAGCCGCTCCAGGGCCCGCGCGCAGCGGTTGGCCACGGTGCTCTCCGGCAGCCTGAGACGCGCGGCCGCCTGGCTCTGGGAGAGTCCCTCGTAGTAGCACAGCACCAGCGCCTGGCGGTAGTGCTCGGGCAGGGCATCGAGGTGCGCGTCGATCCCGGCGGCGGCGTGGGGGCGAGTGCTGCGGTCTCCGGGCGAGGCGGCATCCGTGCGGCGCATGGGGGGAACCTCCTTTTCGTGGCGGGTGCGGGTGGCCCGGTCGCGCCGGGCGGTGCGGGCAACGAACAGCGCCGAGCGGTGCAGCCACGCGCCCAGGTCGCCCTCTCCGGCGAGCGCCCCGGCCTTGCGGAAAAGAAGGATGAAGACCGCCTGGGCGGCGTCCTCGGCGTCCGGCCCCGCCCCCAGCAGCCCCCGGCAGGTCGCCAGGATCATCCCGGCGTGGCGCCGGAGGAGCTCATCGAAGGCCCCGGCCTCGCCGGCCAGGTGGGCCGAAAGCAGCTCGCGGTCCGTCAGCGTTGCGGGCATGCGGCCTTCCTCCTGGTGGCCATTCTACTCCGGGCCGTCCGCAACCGGACTACATTTTCTCGAGTTTCCCCGGAAGCGGCTGGGGCGCGGTGTCCGGGTAGAGTTCCTGGGGGACGATCATCCCGACGGCTCCGGCGGCGCCCGCCGCGGCCGGGGCCGGGGCCGGACGGGCGGGTTGAGCCGGGCCTTCGGCGCAGGCCGCCCTGGCCTTGAGATCCTCCCAGGTCTTGACGGTCTTGGGCAGCTCCATCAGCCACTGCTTCACCTGGGGCACGCTGGGCGCATGCAGGGCGCCGAGGGCCTCCCCGCCCGGCGTCAGGAAGACCACCGTGGGGTTGGCGCCGGCGCCGTACTTGAGGGCCAGCTCCCGGTAGGACTTGAGGGCGGCCTGGTGCTTCTCCTGCAGGGCCCGCTGCTCGGCGGCGGGCGTCCCGGCCGCGACGGCCGGGGCCGGAGGCGGCAGCACCTTGACCGGCACCGCCCTGCACTCGACGAGCAGCTCGCGCAGCACGATGTGCTCGAACGTGCCCGGGGCGCGGCACTCGGGGGTGGTGAAGACCACGATGACCGGCCGCTTGTCCTGCCGGCCCTTGGCCAGGCCTTCGTCGAGGGCGTACCAGGCCAGGTCCGGCAGGGCCTCGCCCGACGAACCGCCAACCGCTACCGACCCTCCTCCGCCGCCGCCTCCACCCCCGCCAGGCGTCGGAGCCGGCCTGGGAGCCGGAGCCGGGGACGGGGCCGGAGCGGGCCGCGGGGCCGGGACCGGCAGCGGCCGGTAGACCGGCGGGGGCATCTCTATCGGCGGCCGCGCGGACTGCACGGCCTGGGCGCTGCCGCCCAGCGCCAGGAAGAACCCGCCGGCGCCGGCGAGCCACGCGATGGATCTGCTGAAGACCGTACTCATTGCTCACTCTCCTCGAACCAAGCCAGTCCCGCTCCCCGCACAACCGGGGTTCACCTGTGAATGGCGGCGGGGCGGCCGGGGGCTCTCAACATTCCGGAGGAATCCCGTGGCGCCGACCGCCACGCCGGGCCGGCCGGCGACCCCGGGCTCTGACCTTGCAGCCCGCGCCGGGCGGGCCGATAATCCCCGCCGCGGGAACGGCGCCGGGGGTTGCCCGGCCGGGAGGAGGATGCCCATGGGCCTCTGGGACAAGCTGCGCGGCGAACTGATCGACATCGTCCAGTGGACCGAGGACCGGCCGGACACGCTGGTCCACCGCTTCGAGCGCTACGGCAACGAGATCAAGCACGGCGCCAAGCTCGTGGTCCGCGAGGGCCAGGCGGCGGTTTTCGTCAACGAGGGCAAGCTGGCCGACGTCTTCCGGCCGGGCACCTTCACCCTCGAGACCCGGAACCTGCCGATCCTCTCCACCCTTTTGGGCTGGAAGTACGGCTTCGAGAGCCCCATCAAGGCCGAGGTCTACTTCGTGACGACGCGGGTCTTCACCGATCAGAAGTGGGGCACCAAGAACCCGATCATGCTCCGCGACCCGGAGTTCGGCCCGGTGCGCCTGCGGGCCTTCGGGACTTACACCTTCCGGGTGACGGAGCCGGGCAAGCTGATCCAGGAAGTGGTCGGCACCGACGGGCGCTTCGCCTCGGGGGACATCGCCGAGCAGCTCCGCAACATGATCGTGGCCCGCTTCTCCGACGGCCTGGGCGAGAGCAAGATCCCCATGCTCGACCTCGCCGGCAAGTACGACGAGCTCGGCGCCTTCATGACCGGGCGGATCGGCCCGGAGTTCGCGAGCTACGGGCTGGAGATCAGCAAGTTCCTGGTCGAGAACATCTCCCTGCCTCCGGAGGTCGAGGCGGCGCTCGACAAGCGCAGCTCCATGGGCATCATCGGCAACCTCAACGCCTACACCCAGTTCCAGGCGGCCAACGCCCTGACCGACGCCGCCAAGAACCCCGGCGGGGCGGCGGCCGGCGGGATGGGCATGGGCATGGGCGTGATCATGGCCGGCCAGCTCGGCCAGAGCGTCGGCGCCGCCGGAGCCCAGCAGGCGGCCGTCCCGCCGCCGCTCCCGGCCGGACCGGCCGGCTTCTTCGTCGGCCTCGGCGGCCAGCAGTCCGGCCCCTTCGACCTGGCCGCGCTGCGCGGCATGGCCTCCGCCGGGCAGCTCCGGGCCGACACGCTGGTCTGGCGCGCGGGCATGGCCCAGTGGACCCCGGCCGGGCAGGTCGCCGAGATCGCCGCGCTGCTCGGCCAGTCCCCGCCGCCGCTGCCGAAATAGACCGCAGACTGCAGGCTGGAGGCTGCAGGCTGCAGGCTGCAGGCTCCGGGAGGGAGCCTCGGCGCACAGCCGCCTGTCCGCACCAGGAGCCGGTCCATGGACGAAACCGAGAGCGCCCCGGAGCAGCCGACGGAGACGCCCGCCCCTCCGGTGGCTCAGGCCGTGCCCGCCCAGCGCGAGTATCCCTGCGCGCAGTGCGGGGCGAAGGTCAGGTTCGACCCGGGCGCCGCGTCGCTCAAGTGCCCCTACTGCGGCGCCGAGGCGGCCATCCCGCAGTCGGCCGAGGATGTCGCGGAACTCGACTTCAGCGCCGCCCTGACGGCGCTCGCCGGCGCCGAGGACACCTGCCAGGCACCGGACTCGGCCTGCTCGTCCTGCGGGGCGCGGGTCGCGCTCCCTCCGGGGGACGCCTCGGGGGCCTGTCCCTTCTGCAGCAGTCCGGTCGTGGTCGCCGGCGGCTCGGCCCGGCGCATCAAGCCCCGGTCCCTCCTGCCCTTCAAGGTGACCCGCGAGCAGGCCTGGGCGGGCTTCCGGAAGTGGATCACCGGGCTGTGGTTCGCGCCGAACGAACTCAAGCGCTACGCCCGCGAGGAGGAGAAGCTCTCCGGCGTCTACGTCCCCTACTGGACCTACGACAGCCGCACCACCTCCTGGTACACCGGCGAGCGCGGCGAGGACTACTGGGCGACCGAGTCGTATACGACCACGGTCAACGGCAAGTCGGTCCGCCGCACCCGCCAGGTGCGCCGCACCCGCTGGTACCCGGCCAGCGGCGTGGTCTGGAACAAGTTCGACGACGTGCTGGTGCTGGCCTCCAAGTCGCTGCCCCGGGAGCGCGCCGAGGAGCTCGAGCCCTGGGACCTGGAGAACCTGGCGCCCTTCAAGGAGGACTACCTCAGCGGCTTCCGGGCCGAGTCCTACGGGGTGGACCTGGCCGAGGGCTTCGAGGCCGCCAAGGGCATCATGGACGAGGGCATCCGCGCCTCGATCCGCCGGGACATCGGCGGCGACCACCAGCGGATCCACTCGGTGAAGACCCGGTACGAGGGCATCACCTTCAAGCACCTGCTCCTGCCGGTCTGGGTGAGCGCCTACCGCTACCGTGACAAGGTCTACCGCATCCTGGTCAACGCCCGGACCGGAGAGGTCCAGGGCGAGCGGCCCTGGAGCTGGGTCAAGATAACGCTCCTGGCGCTGGGCATCGCCGGCGGCATCGCCGCGGTCATTTCCGTGCTGGCGTCATCCACGCGCTGAGCCGATCCGAGGTTTCAGGTGTCAGGTGTCAGGACCTAGTTCGGGTCTCCGGCCTCTGACACCCGGCACCCCTCACGGCACCGCCGCCGTCTCCGTCGCGGCGTAGTCCAGCTTCACCCTGAGTATTCTCTTGTTGATCACGTCGCCGACGTAGGCATAGCGGTCGGTCACGGCCACGCCGATGATCCAGGCGAAGCCCAACTCCGGCTTGGCGAGGGGGCTGACCAGGTCCTTGGGGTCGCCCTCCTTCCGCGGCCGCAGGAACTTGCCGGCCGGATCGAGGACGTAGCTTTCCGGGCCGCAGTTGTCCTGGTTGCCGTAACCGCCGATGGAGGTGATCTCGTTGCCGTTGGTGTCGAGCACGCCGACCCGGAAGCGCCCGGTGTCCGGCGCGAAGGTCCGGCCGAAGTCGTCGACGTCGAAGTCCGAGCCCACGCAGTGGCAGTGGTCGCCGCTGTTGACCTGGCCGAGCGGCGAGAAGCCCGGCTTCCACCACAGCGCGCCCTGCAGCTCGGCGGCCCCGCCGAGGTGATAGGTGGTGGCGGCCACCGGCTCCCGCTTCATGGCGCCGGGGAGCTTCTTGTCCGGCCCGTCCTCGGCGTTGAAGTTCCAGACCAGCTTCGAGTCGGCGTCGCCGATGCGCACCCAGTCGATCGCGAAGGTGCCCTTGGCGGCGTCGGTGGGCTGGAGCCCCAGGTGCCAGACGCTCTCCCTCCAGTCCTTCTCCCCGGAAAGGTCGAAGGTGTACTCGGCGAAGTCGCCGTTCGGCTTTATCTCCACGGTCTTCTTGAAGCCCGTCGAACAGGACTCGGAGTAGTTCTCCTTGACGCGGTGCCAGGTCAGCGTCGCCTGCTTGCCGTCGGTGTCGTTCTTGAGCCGCACCGTCACCTTGGCGTGGGCGGCCGTGTCCACCCAGAGGTCGCCAGGGAAGGACACGGTCGCGGGCGCTCCGGCGACCGTCCCGGTCAGGCTGCCGCCCGCGGTGCGCAGGTCGGGGATGTTCACCTTGAAGCCGTGGGCCGCGCAGGACCAGCCCTCGTACATCAGCGGAGAGCCCAGCCGCTTGGAGGTGAACCAGGCCGCGCCGCCCTCCGGGCCGAACTTGATCACGCTGCCGTAGATCCAGTCGAACCAGTGCTCGGCAACCTTGCCGCTGACGTGGGGCTTGAGCTCCGGAGGGAAAGGCTGGCCGAGGGGCTTGATGGACTCCATGATGTACAGGTTGCCCTTGAGGTCCACGCGCGGCCCGTACATGGCGTCGCTGACGCAGTGGATGACGGTGCGCTTGAAGCGACCGTCGGGGCCGTAGACCTGCACGGTCATCAGGCCGTGGTACTCCGGTCCCCAGGCCCGCACGTAGATGTCGCCCTTGCGGTCCACCGAGAAGTCGCGGTCCCAGGCGGTCGTCCCGGTGTTGCCCACCGGCAGCCGCCCGAGCAGCGCCGGGTTCTTGAGGGTGGCCTCGAACGGCTTGGGCTTGCCCTCGCGGTCGAAGCGGATGATCGGCTGGGCATGGTCCACGGCGACGATGTCGCCGTCCGGGCCCAGCCGGTGGGTGCGCCCGCCCGCTCCGCCGTAGGCCGGGTTGCCGACCAGCCGGACCTTCCCGGTGGCCTCGTCGAGCAGGCGGAGGTTCCCCGCGCTCTCGTCCTTGGCGACTACCTCCCGCCGCCAGGGGTCGGTCGCCGGGCGCTTGAAGTGGTGCTCCGAGAAGCTCCCCGCCGGAGTCGCGTCGCCGAACTTGGCGCCCTGGTCCTCGCACCAGACCAGCGAGCGCCCCGCCCAGATGGCGCTGGCGCAGCCCACCCACAGGGCCGCCGGGGAGGCGGACGCGTCCAGGGCGAAGGTCAGCTTGACCGTGGGCCGGTAGGCGCCCGCCGGAGTCTTGTTGATCATGGCAGCGAAGTCGGCGCGCGCGACCTCCTTGGGCTTGTCCCAGCCTGAGAACTTGACCAGCGCACTGTCCCCGCTCTGCACGTAGACCTCGCCGCTCTTGGGGTGGACGGCGAGCCACCCGGGCGACGGCACCGGGAAGCTCCCCGCGACGGACTTGTCCTTCTGGTTGAGGACCAGCACGCGGTTGTTACCGCCGTCGGCGACCAGCAGGTGACCCTTGCCGTCGACCGCGATGCCCCGCGGTTCGTTGAGGTGGGCGTCGTCCGCGCCCGGCTTGGCCGCTTCGCCGAAGAAGGTCTCGAGCGGCCCGCGGTCCGGCAGCTTGGCCGCGTAGACGGCGTGGGTGGGCTGGGACTTGTAGAGATTCCCCGAGGCCAGCCCCGAGATATAGACGACCTTGGCGCTCTCGTCGACCGCCAGGCTCGCGTAGGTGCCCCGGAAGCATCCTGCAGCAGTCACCGCCGTCCCCCACACCAACCCGGTGCCCAGCGCCGGCCCGGCGAAGGAGCTCTCCGGGATGCCGCCGTTGGTGTCGAGCAGCGCCAGGCGGGCCGGCCCTGCGCGCATGTAGCCCTCCATCCCCGGGACGACCGCCAGGACGATCCGCCCGTCGGAGGTCACCGCCGGCTGGTGGGGCACATCCTCGCAGCCGTAGAACGACATGGACGTGGCCCGCTTGACGAGCGGACTGAGTTCGCCGGCCGCGTTCAGGAACGCGCCCTCGGGCTTGGCCCGCTCGAGCGGCGTGTTCGAGGGGAACGGCTTGATGGTCTTCTCGTAGGCACCGCCCCGCCGGAAGACGTGGATCTTGCTGGCGTTCCAGTGGTCGGACCACACGTCGGTCTTCGCCAGGACGTAGACGCGGCCGTCCGGCCCGGCGGCCATGCCCAGGACGTCGCCGATGCGGTTCGGGCCGGTCCCGTCCTTGTCGTCGAAGGCCAGGCCGCCCCAGGAGGCCTTGAGGCCCAGGCCGACGCGCACTTTGAAGGGCCCGCCGGCTGCGGGCTTGCCGTCGTCGTCCTTGCCGTCCCACTCCAGGGACTGCTCGAGCGCGCCGGCCTTGAGCGGCTCCGGCGCGTTCTTGCCGAGGACGCCGGCGGCCAGGTGCCGGACGATCGCCCCTTTGGCGTCTTCGACATAGACGGCCACGTCGGTCTCGCGGTCGACGGCAAAGCTGATGGTGGTCTTGTCACCGGCCTTGGTCACCGCGGGCTTCTTCGCGAAAGCCGGCGGCGCGGCGGACTCGGCGGCGGAGGCGCCAGATACTAACAAGAGCAGAAGGCACTGAGGCACTAAGGCACTGAGGCACTTGGTGAGCGCGGCCAAGTTCCTTGACGTCATCATGTCGTCATCCTTTCCCAACTTGGTGCCTTAGTGCCTCAGTCCCTCAGTGCCTACCTGACCTCGCACCTCTCCTCCGCCACGTACTCCAGCTTCACCTTGAGGATGCGCTTGTTGATCATGTCGGTGATGAAGGCGTGCCGGTCGGTCACGGCCACGCCGTTGACCCAGGCCAGCGGGATCTCGGGCCTGGCGAAGGGACTGACCAGGTCCTTGGGGTCGTCGGCCTTCCTCGGCCGGAGCACCTTCTCCTTGGGGTCGAGCACATAGCTCTCCGGCCCGCAGAAGTCCTGGTTGCCGTACCCGCCGATGGTGGTGAGCTCGTTGCCGTTGGCGTCGAGCACGCACACCCGGAAGCGCAGCGAATCCGGGGCGAAGATCCGGCCGAAGTCGTCCATGTCGAGGTCGGTTCCGAAGCAGTGGCATTCGCCGTAGCCCTGGGCGCTGACCGCCGAGACGCCGGGGCGGATCCACTCGGCACCCTGCAGCGTGCCCTGGGGCATCCAGTGGGAGGCCCGGACCGGCTCCTTCCTGGCGTCCGCGGGCAGCTTGGCCTCATAGGAGTCCTCGGCGTTGAAGTCGTAGGTCTTCTGGTCGGCGCCCGAGCCGATCCTGATCCAGTCGATGGCAAAGGAGCCCTCGCCCTTGGTGTCGCTGGGGTGGACGGCGATGGTCCGCACCAGGCCCTTCCACTCCTTCACGTCCGTCAGGTCGAAGGTGTACTCGGCGAAGTCGCTGTTGGGCTTGATGTCGACGGTCTTGATGATGGGGCCGTGGTCGCTGATGATGCCCTCCTTGGCGAGCTCCAGCAGCGCCTTGGTCCCGTCGGTGCCGTTCTTGAGGCGGATGCTCACGGTCTTGACCTTGTCGGCGTCGATGAGCGTGCCGGCCCGGCCGGAGACCAGCGCAACGCCCGGAGGGTGCGGTGCGCCCTTGACGATCTGCCCGGTCAGGCTGCCGCCGGTCGTTCGCAGGTTGGTCACCCGGCCGTAGGCGCGCCAGTTCTCGAAGTCGGCCGGGCAGAAGTCGTCGCCCGTTTTCCAGGCGGCGCCGCCGCGCGGGCCGAACTTGATGACGCTGCCGTAGAACCAGTCGTAGAGCCGGGAGTCGGCGCCGGCGAACTCCTTGGGGAAAGGCTGGTCCGGCGGCTCGACCGTGTCGAGCACCACGATGTTGCCCTTTCCGTCGACCCGCGGACCGTACATCCCGTCGGTGATCGACCAGAGCGCCACGCGCAGGAACTTGCCCTGCTGGTCGAAGACCTCCAGGGTATCGAGGCCGTGGTAGATGTGTGCCTGGCGGTTGACGTAGATCTCGCCCCGGCGGTCGATCCAGAAGTCGCGCTCCCAGGCGCTGTTGCCGCGGTTGCCGACCGGCAGGCTGCCCTTGAGGCGCGGGTCGGCCGCCGTAGCCGGGAAGGGCAGGGGCTTGCCGTCGCGGCCGACGCGCTGCACCGGGTCGCCGGCGGTGACCCCGTAGATGTTCCCCTCCCTGTCCAGACGATGATAGCAGCCCAGGAAGCGGTTGGGCACGTTGACCGTGCTGACGGTCCCGGCCTCGTCGTCCAGGAGGCGAAACTTGCCGCCGGCGACCGTGGCTACCAGCCGGTGAGTCGGGTCCGCGCAGGTCCGGCGCGGGGTTTCCGGCCGGTAGCAGCCGGCCGGGACCGGGTCGGTGAACTTGGTGCCGTCGTCCTCGAAGCGCAGGAAGAGCGGGCCCTTCTTGGCATCCCAGGCGCCCGCCCAGAGCACCGGCGGCTGGGCGGCGGCGTCGAGCGCGAAGTAGCTGGTCTCCTTGCGCTGCAGTCCCGGCTCGTAGGCCGAGGGCAGCGCCGCGCCGTAGGCCTCCTTGGCGTCCTTCCAGGATGGGAACTTGATCAAGCGCCCGGCCTTGCCGTAGGCGTAGACCGCCCCGGTCTTCTTGTGCACGCCGACCCAGATCGGCCCCTCCACGGGGATCGACCCGGCGAAGGAGCGGTCGGCCTCGTTCACCACCACGATGCGGTTGTTGCCGCAGTCGGCGATGAAGACGCGCCCCTGGCCGTCGACCGCCACGGCGCGCGGGTCGCTGAGGTGCTTCTCGTCGGCGCCGGCGGCGTCGGGCTCTCCGAAGAAGACCTCCGCCGGGCCGCGCTCGGGCAGCTTGATGCGGAAGACGGCGTGCGCCTCCTTTGCAGACACGCCCTTGGCGTCCATGCTGGCCAGTCGCGTGGCGTAGAGCGCCTTCCCGTCGCCCGCCAGGGCAAGGCAGGGAGCGTCGAGCCAGCGCCGGCCCAGCGCCGGCCCGGCGTAGGACTCGGCCGGGACGCCGCCGTCGCCGTCGATGACCGTGACCACACCGCCGGCCTTGCCGGCGTCGCCGGCCATGTAGATGCACCCGTCCGGCGCGGCCGCCGGCGTCTGGAAGTTCACCTTGCTGACCGGGTAGAGCCAGACGTGCCGCTGGACGTAGGGGCCGTGCTTGGGGTTGACCATCCCGAGGGAGTTGACGAAGGCGCCGGTCGGCTTGAGCCGCTCGAAGGGAACGGTCGGCGCATAGGGCATGATAGTCTTCTCGTAGGCCCCGTCGCGGCGGAAGACCAGGGTCTTCGAGACCGAGCCCAGGTGGTAGGTGCCATGGGGCTGGCCGACGTAGACCCGGCCGTCCGGCCCGACCGCGAGGCCCGCCACCAGGTGCTCCAGCATGTTCGGCCCGGAGCGGCCCGGCTCGGCGAAGGCCAAGCCGCCCCAGGAAGCCCTGAGCCCGAGGCCCACGCGGACCTTGAAGGGCCCGCCCTCGGCCGGCCGGCCGTCGTCGTCGCGGGAGTCCCACTCGACGGACTGCTCGAGCGCGCCGGCCTTGAGCGGCTCCGGCGGGTTCTTGCCGAGGACGCCGGCGGCCAGGTGCCGGACGATCCTGCCCTTGGCATCCTCGATGTAGACGGCCACGTCGGTTTCGCGGTCGACGGCGAATGTCACGACCGTTTTGTCACCGGCCTTGGCGGCGGCCGGCTTCTTGGTGAATGCCGGCGGCGCGGCGGGCTCAGCGGCCCCGGCGGGGCCAGCCAGGAGCGTCAACAGGAACAAGCTTCCGGAGATTCTCATGAGTCCCCCTCTGCAACTGCCCGGGCCTACTGCACCGTGCAGTTCTCCTCCGTCGCGTAGCTCAGCCTGACCTTGACCACGCGCAGGTTGATGGTGTCGGCCACGTAGGCGTAGCGGTCGCTGACCGCCACGTAGACCGGCCAGGCCAGCGGGATCTCCGGGGCCTTGAGCCGGGCGTCCGGGCCTCCCGAGTCCAGGTTGCCGTAGTGGCCGAATGCCCCGATCGGATTGTTGGCCGTGTCGACCATCTCCACGCGGAACTGCCCGAGGTTCGGATAGAACACCCGGCCGAAGTCGTCCACGTCGAAGCCGGCGTTCTCGCAGTGGCAGCCCTCGGAGCCGATGCCCCAGGTCTGCGAGTACGGAGAGAACCCGAAGCGCACCCACTCCGCGCCCTGCACCGTCCCGTTCTTGAGGCCCCGGCAGTAGGTCCCCGGGTAGCTGAACTCCTCGCCCGGCTTCTTGGCCAGAGCCTCGGGCGGCTCGCCCTTGGCCGCCTTCGGCAGCTTCTTCTCGTACCAGATGGCCCCGCCCTCGGGCGGGAACTTGATGATGCTGCCGTAGATGTAGTTGTAGGGGTCGACTTCCTTCGGGTTCTGGATCGTGCGCTTGCCGTCGAAGAACTCCGGGCACATCCGGCCCTTGGGCTTGACCGGCTCCGCCACGTAGATGTTGCCCCGCGCGTCGACCCTGGGGATGGCCCGGCCGGTGCACTGCCACAGGGCCGTGCGCTTGGCCTTGCCGTCCAGGCCGTGCACGTTGAGGCAGGTCAGCCCCTCGCCGGGATCCACGACGTAGATCTCGTCCTTGCGCACGGCCAGCCGGTTGTCCGGCCCCAGGGTCATGACCGCGTGGGTCAGCCCCGTGTTCTTGGGCCCGTTGTCCGGCGCGCCGTCCCAGGGAAGCGGCTTGGCTTCGCGGGTCCAGCGCATCATGCCGTTGGGGTAGCCCATGGTGACGAGGTTGCCGTCCTCGCAGGGCACCACCTCGCAGTTGCCCCATCCGGTGACCCGCGTCGACCAGTTCGGGTTGGCGGAGACCACCGTCAGCTTCCCGCTGGCCTCGTCGATGCGCACCGGCTGGCCCCCGGTCTGCAGGTGCAGCTCCCCGCGGGCGCGGTCCATGCGCAGGTCCTTGGGGCCCGCGGCCATCAGCGGGCTGTACCGCTTGCGCAGTTCGTCGCGGAGGACCAGCTTGCCGTCCACGTCCTCGAAGAAGTACATGCCCTGGGAGGTGTACAGGGACTGCGCCCAGATGCGCACCGGCTGGCGCGAGGCGTCCACGGCCAGGAGCGGCCTGGCCCACTGCCGGTGGCTCTCCCGGGGCATCTTGGCCCGGCAGACCTCGCGCCCGGTCTTGAGCCCCTCGAACTTCACCAGCTCGTACTGGAGCTCGTCCTTGGTCGCGCAGACCACGTACACCGCGCCGCTCTCCGGGTCGGCGCCGACATAGCGCGCGGAATCGACCTTGAGCTCCCCCGCCGGGCTGCCGTCCTTCTCGCGGAAGGCGGCCACCCGGCCGGCCCGGGGATCGACCACGTAGAGGAGGCCCCCGGCGCAGGCGATGTGCCCCGGCGCGGCCACCGGCGGCTCCTGCCCCGCCTCGGCCGTCGGCTTGCCGAGGAACGGCGCGGCCTCGGCGCGCGTGGCCAGGTCCACCCGGTAGACGCAGGGCAGCGGTTCGCTCTCCTTGCCCTTGACCCGGGACGCTCCCGAGACGTAGAGGTAGCGGTCGCCCTCGCCGACGGCCAGGTACCAGCCGGCCACGCCCTTCTCGAAGAGCGCCCGGCTCAGGAACTCCGGATAGGGCGAGCCCCCGTCGGCCGAGAGGCTGGCCAGCAGCCCGCCGCTGAGCATCCAGTGGACGCCGCCCTTGCTGTCGACGGCCGGGTTGGAGGACAGGCTCCGTCCCCGGCCCGAGCCCTGGGGATCGGGGTAGAAGTTCAGCGACTGCCAAGAATGGATCCGCGGCACCAGGCGGCCGGCCTCGTCCTGCATCGCCCCCATGGCCCTGGTCTTCTCGCCGGGGACGTCCGCGGGGAAGGGCAGCAGCATGCGCCGGAAGCGTCCCTCGCGGTCCAGTACCTTCACCTTGATCCCACCCTGGTTGAAGTTGGCCGCGCCGTCCCGGTAGAACACATAGACGCTGCCGTCCGGCCCGCCCGCGAAGGTCTCGAGGCCGGTCACCACGTCCGGGTTATTGAGCAGGAAGCTCTCGAACTTGGGGCTCAGCCCGAGCGCCACGCGGACCTTGAAGGGGCCGCCCTGGGCGGGCTGGCCCCGGTCGTCCCGCCCGTCCCACTCGAGGCTCTGGGCCAGGCCGGGCTTGAGCGGCGCGGGGGCCTTGGCGCCAAGAACCCCGGCGGCCAGGTGACAGACCACCTTGCCGGCGGCGTCCTCCACGTAGACGGCCACGTCGGTTTCGCGGTCGACAGCGAAGGAGACGGTGAACTTATCACCGGCCTTGGCCGCGGACGGCTTCTTGGTAAACGATGGCAGGGCGGGCTCGGCCGCCATCGCAGCCGCTGCCATCAGGCCCAAGGCCAGCGCGCTCATCAGCGCCACGCGCATGGGAAACCTCCTGTCAGAAGGATGAGGGGCGGAGGGAGGAGAACCGAAGCCCCGAGGCCGGCCTTCCAACCCTCCACCCTCCACCTTCCACCTCTTCCTCACGGCGCCGCCACCGCCTCGACCGCGGCGTAGTCCAGCTTCACGCGCAGGATGCGCTTGTTCATCACGTCGTCCACGTAGGCGTGCTTGTCGGTCACGGCCACGCCGACGATCCAGCCGAAGGCGATCTCGGGCTTGGCGAAGGGGCTGACCAGGTCCTTGGGGTCGTCGGCCTTCCGCGGGCGCAGGAACTTGCCGGCCGGATCCATGACGTGGCTGTCCGGGCCGCAGTTGTCCTGGTTGCCGTAGCCGCCGATGGAGATGATCTCGTTGCCGTTGGTGTCGAGCACCCCGACCCGGAAGCGCCCCGTGTCCGGCGCGAAGACCCGGCCGAAGTCGTCCACGTCGAAGTCCGAGCCGGTGCACTGGCACTGGCCGATGGCTCCGGCCAGCACCGGCGAGAACCCCGGCTTCCACCAGCGGGCGCCCTGCAGCTCGACGGGGCCCTGGCGGTGGGCGGCCAGTTTCTCCCGCTTCATGGTGGCGGGCAGCCGGCGCTCGGGCGCGTCCTCGGCGTCGAAGTTCCAGACCGTCGCGCCGCCCCCTTCGCCGAGCCGGACCCAGTCGATCCGGAAGGAGCCGGCGGCCGCGCTGGTGGGGCAGAGGTTCATCCGCCAGATGACGCCCTTCCACTCCGCCTCCCCGGACAGGTCGAAGACATACTCCGCGAAGTCGCTGTTGGGCTTGATCGCCACGGACTTGGTGAAGCCGACGTCCGAACCCAGCCGGAACCAGGTCAGGGTGGCCTTGTCGCCGCCGCTGTCGTTCTTCAGGCGCACGGAGATCTTCTTGAAGGCGGCGGTGTCGTAGCCCCTCCGCGGGAAGGCCAGCGTCGCCGGCCCCCGGGCGAAGGTCCCGGCCAGCGCGCCGCCGGTCGTCCGGAAGTCGGACACCCGCTGCTTGCCGTCGGGGGAGTGAGCCTGGCCGTAGCCGATGCCCCAGCCCTCGTAGGTCATGGCCGTGAAGTCGCCCGGGTTCCAGATCGCGCCGCCCTCCGGCCCGAACTTGACGATGCTGCCGTAGATGTTGTCGAACCACATCTCCTGGACCGGGCTCAGCCGCCCCGCGAACTCGTCGGGCCAGGGTTTGGCGGGGTCCTTGCAGGGTTCCATCAGGTAGATGTTGCCGCGCGCGTCCACCCGCGGGCCGTAGCCGCCCTCGCGCGTCTCGTGCACCGCGATGCGCTTCAGGTTCCCGTCCCGGTCGTAGACGTGGACGGCGTGGAGCCCGTGGTAGACGGCCCCCTGGGCCTTGACGTAGAGGTCGCCGTTGCGGGCCACGCCGAAGTCGCGCTCCCAAGCGGTGGTCCCGTTGCAGCCGTAGACCAGGCGCCCCCCGCGCAGCCACGGGTCCTGGAGCGTGGCCGCGAACGGCACGGGCTTGCCGTCGCGGTCCCAGCGGCAGATGCCGGCGCCCTGCTCCCAGTGGTCCTGGGCGTAGATGGATCCGTCCGGGCCGAGACGGAAGCTGCGGCCGTAGTTGAACAGCCCGGGAACGTCCCGGATCTTCCCCGTCTCCTCGTCCAGGACCCGCAACGGGTACCGCCCGTACGCATCCGTGCCGGTTGCGCACGCCACCAGGCGGTGCGTCGGATCGGAGGTCGGCCGGTTGACCAGCTGGTCGAAGAAGCACTTCGCCGGGACCGCATCCGAGAACTTGTCGCCCAGGTCCTCGCAGCGGACCAGGGCACGCCCCCCGCTGAGGGGGCTCTTCTGTCCCACCCACACGACCGCCGGATCCGCGGAACAGTCCACGGCGAATGTCGTCCCGACGCCCCACCACCACTCCTTGCCGATGCCTTTGCGCAAACCGACGTAATCGCTTCGGGCCAGTTCCTTCGGATTCTCCCACCCCGAGAACTTGATCAGGATCGTCTGCTTGCTGCAGACGTAGACCGCGCCGGTGCGGGGGTGGGCCGCCACCCAGGAGGGCGCCTCGACCGGGATCGAGCCCGCGAAGCTCTTGTCCTTCTCGTTGAGCACCAGAATGCGGTTGTTGCCGCGGTCGGCGATCAGCAGGCGGCCCTTGCCGTCCAGGGCCACCGCGCACGGGTCGTTGAGGTGCGCGTTGTCGCTGCCGGACTTGCCCGGCTCGCCGAACCAGACCGCCGCCGGCCCGCGCTCCGGAAGCGGGGCGGTGTAGATGGCGTGGTGCGTCGGCTTGGCGTGGGGGTGGTCGACCGGCCCCAGGCCGGCGATGTAGACCGATTTGCCGTCGGCCGACGCGGCCAGCACCGGATAGTAGGCAAAGCCCAACTGGGCGCTGCCGCCCAGTGCCGGACCTGCATAGGTCGGGTTGGGGATGCCGCCGTCGGCGTCCAGCATGGCCAGATGGGCGATCAGTCCGCGCTGGTTGGCCCCCGAGGTCGCCGGGACGACGGCCAGGACCAGTCGGCCGTCGGGCAGCACCGCGGGCTGGTACCCGAAGAAGGCATCGTCGTGCGAGTAGAGCGAAAGCCCGCTCGCCCGATGGATCAGCGGGTTCATCGCGCCGTAGGAGTTGACGAAGCCCCCGCCGGTGCGCCCCGCCGGCAGGTTCGCCGGGAAGGGCTTGAGGGTCTTCTCGTAGGAGCCGTCGCGCCGGAAGACGTGGATCTTGTACAGGTCCCAGTGCCCCGACCAGACCGCGCCCTGTTCGACGACGTAGACCCGCCCGTCGGGACCGGCGGCCAGGCCGATCACGTTCTCGATGTGGTTCGGCCCGGTCTGGTCCTTCTCGGCGAACGGCAGGCCGGCGTAGCTGGCCTTCAACCCGGCTCCCACCCGGAACTTGAAGGGCCCGCCGGCCGCGGGCTTCCCGTCGTCGTCCCGGCCGTCCCACTCGACGGACTGCTCGAGCGAGTTGGCCTTGAGCGGCTCCGGCGGGTTCTTGCCGAGGACGCCGGCGGCCAGATGCCGGACGACCTTTCCGGCCGCGTCCTCCACGTAGACCGCCACGTCGGTCTCGCGGTCGACGGCGAAGGTGACGGTGGTCTTCTCACCGGCCTTGGCCGCGACGGGCTTCTTGGCGAACGAGGGCGGAGCCGGTTCCGCCGACCGGGCCGAAGCCGCCGCCAGGATCAGTGTCGCTGTGCAGGTCAGCGCGAAGCGCATGATGGGCCTCCTTTGAGATCGACGGCAAGGGTTTGTGAGTTTGTGAGCATGTGGGTGTGTGAGGACGAGGGCCAACACCCCACCTCGCCCGTACACACACGCACACACCCACACACCCCTGGACTTCACGGCGCCGCCACCTCTCACGTCCTCAGCCTCGCCGGCACGCGCACGCGCAGCGGCGGCAGCTCCGGATGAGCCCAACGTTCGGTCAGCACGGCCATGGCCGAGTCGGCCATGGCCCGCAGGCTCCAGGTGACCGCCGGCGCGACCTGCCCCCCGGCGAAGCCCGGCGCGTAGTCCCTGTCGTAGAGCTCCTCGGCGCACCAGCCGACCATCTGCAGGTCTCGGCCGAGAACCAGCCCGGCCTCGTCGGCGACCTGCTTGATCGCTGTGGCGTAGATGCTCCAGAGCGCGACCACCGCCTCGGGGCGGCCGCGGCCGGACAGCAACCTGCGGGCGGCTTCCAGGACGCCGCCCTCCGGACAGCTGAAGACCAGCTCGGGGTTGAGCATGGCGTTCTCGCCGAAGAGCCCGGCCGCGAAGCCCCCGAAACGGTCCAGCTCGTGCGTGCTGCGGTCATCGGGCCCGAACCAGGCGATCCGGCGACAGCCGAGCTCGTGGAGGTGCCGGGCGGCCAGCATGCCGCCGTGATGGCCGTCCTGCATGACCGAGTCGAGGCCGCAGCCCTCGATCCAGGAGTCGACCATCATGGCCGGCACCCCCGACTCGCGGACGGCGCGGATCATATCCTGGTCGTGGGTGTCGATGATCACGGCGGAGGCCCGCGCGGTCTTGACGCGCGCCAGTATCCCGGCCGGATCCAGGGACCCGCCGCCCATGGCCAGGAGCGGCCAGCCGCGCCGGTCGGCCGCGGACTGCAGCTCCCTGACCAGGCCGACGTGGAACTCGTCCCACTGTTCCGGAGCTCCGGGCGCGCCGCGGACGAAGGCGATCGGGCAGCCCCGCGCCGGGTCGTTGGCCAGGCTCAGCACCCGGTAGCCCTTGCGCGGCTCGGCCCGGATGAGGCCGTCGGCCTTGAGACGCTCTAGCGCCCGGCGCACGGTGGTGTGGGCCACTCCGTGCTCCGCGGCCATCTCGCGCTCGGTGGGCAGGAAGCGGCCGACGGAGATCTCGCCGGACAGGAGCTGGCTGCGCAGCCGGTCGTAGACCTGCTCCGAGCCGCGGCCCGTGCCTGAGTTGCTCTGTCGCCCCTTCTTGCGTGCTAGTGCAGTGCTAGTCATGGTGCTAGCTCCTATGCTAGGCTACTATACACGGCATGATCTGTCTTGTTGCTGATAAAATGATACTCTTGTGCAAGTATCAGAATATTAGGATGATAGATGCGATAGAGCGGGCCTGCCTGGCTGGCGTTAGGGCCGGAGCCCGCGCCGTCGGCGGATGCCGTAGAACCACCTCGCACTCATTAAACGATGCCCGGGCAGGGTGGAAGACCGTCTGAGTGATCCCGCACGGATGGCTCGCCGCCGGCCAGGACCTTCTCCCGGCAGCCGAGGCCGTCAGGCCTCTTCCTGCGGAGCGCCCTGTCCCTCGCGGCGCTTCTTCCAGGCCTCGGCCTCGCACTCGGCCATGGCCTTGAAGCCGCGGATCACCAGCATCACCGGGATGGCGTAGGCCACCACCGAGATCAGCCGGCCGGCGAAGGGGTAGCCCATGAAGAGGATCTCGAAGGCCAGGTAGAACACGGCCACGGCGCCTCCGGCCACGATGCAGCTGACGATGGCCGCCTTGCTCCGCGCGACCAGCACGAATATCCCGCAGGCCAGGTTCACCGCCGCCATCAGGGCCATGGGAACGCCGAAGACTATCGAGCGGGCCACCCCGGCCACCGGCGGAGCGCTCTGCAGCCCAGTCAGGGTCAGATAGGACCCGATCCCCAGAAAGACACCCATGAAGACCGCGAAAACGCCGACCTCGGTTATGACGCTGCGCGTTTTGGTCCCACTGGGCTCGCTTGCCATGATCACGTCCTCCTCAATGAATAAGCTCCGGCTTCATCCAGGCCCCTGACCTAACGCCCGAAGCTCCGGCGCCGGCGGTACTTGCCGGTGCGGATCACCGCCCGGGCCTTGGGCCGGCGCCCGGCAGGCTTGGCCGGGCTCGACGACTGGGTCGGGGCGTCGCCGTCGACCTCCTCGATCACCTCGACCTCGTCGACCGCCCCGGCCTTGCCCGCCGCCGGGACGGCCGATGGGGGGGCGATGCGGATCGGCGAGAGCCCGCCGGCCAGGGACTTCAGCCGCGCGCCCACGTCCGCCATGGACGCGGGCCGCTCGTCGGGCTCCGGGGCGAGCATGGCGCAGACCAGCGCGCAGAGCCCGCGCGGCAGCTTGGGGTCGATCTGCTCGGGGGGCACCAGGCTCTCCCGGGCCAGGCGCATGAGCACCTCGGCGGTGCCGGAGCCGCTGTAGGGCGGCCGGCCGGTGAGCATGTGGTAGAGCACCGCGCCCAGCGAGTAGACGTCGCTGCGCGCGTCGGCCCGGGCCGGGTCCACGGCCACCTCCGGCGCCAGGTAGAAGGGGATGTTGACCGCCTCGCGGCCCAGGTAGCGGAGGTTGAGCACCGCGTCCTTGGGCACGCCCAGGCCGGAGAGCCGCGCCGCCCCGCGCTCGTCGATGATCACGTTGCTGGGCCGCACGTCGCCGTGGACCACCCCGCGCTCGTGGCCGTAGCGCAGGGCCTCGGCCAGCTGGCGGGCCACGTCGATGGCGTCGGAGGCCAGCATGCGCCCGACCAGCTCCAGGTGGCGCTTGAGCGACTGGCCCTCGACGAACTCCTCGGCCAGGAAGATGCGCCCGCGGTCCACGCCGATCTCGAAGACGCGCTTGAGGTTGGCATGCACCAGGTACACGGCCTTCTTGCCGGCCTCCCGGAAGGCCCGGGCCATCTTGCCGTCGGGCGTGCCGTCCGGGCGCAGGACCTTGAGGGCCACCATCTCGCCGCCGGGCAGCCGCCGGGCCTTGCAGACCGCGCTGACCGCGTCGGAGCCCAGCCGCGACACGATCTCGTAGCCGCCGATCCGCAGGGGCTCGCCCTGGTCCGCGGACTTGGCCGGGTCGACGTAGTAGTAGCCGCCGGCCGCGTCCTCGCGGATCTCGACCAGGTCCTCCTCGCCGGCCGCCCCGGCCGCTCCGGCCGGGGCCTTGGCGGCGGCGGCCTTGGGGCGGTCCTGGGCCGGAGCCGGGGCCGGCGCGGCGGGCGGCGCCGCGACCGGCTCGGCGTGCACGGTGGTGGGCCGGCGCCTGGCCGGGGCGAGCAGCCGCGGCGGGGTGAGGGCGGCGCCGTCGTCCGGCGGGCACCACAGGGTGCCGACCACGCCCAGCGGGGCGTTCTCGGCCGGGCCGGCGGCCGCCTCGTCCAGCGCGATGGCCGCGTTGCAGCGCGGGCAGGCCAGGCGCACCCCGGCGCGGAAGCGGACCACGTTGAAGTGGGACTTGCAGCCGGAGCAGCCGACGATCCGCTTGCCCTGGGCGCCCAGAACCACCCGGACCTGCGAGGGCCGCAGCAGGCCCAGGTCCACCAGGATCTCGCCGAGGCCCGCGCGCGGCTTGCCGGCGGCGTCCATGCCCCGCTGCGCCTCCAGGGCCCGCTCGAGCCCCGCGGCGTCGATCAGCCGCCAGCGCATGGCGATCTCGCCGAACAGACCGTCCCGCCGGGAGCGCTGGCCGTCGAGTATGGCCCGGACCTGCTCGGCGCTGAGGTAGCCCTTCATGATCAGCATCTCGCCCAGCAGCGGCACCTTGCCGCCGTACTCGCCGTAGCGGATCTGGAGCCCCAGGCACTCGGTGAGTTGTTCGTCGGTGACCAGCTTCTCGGCCAGCGCCAGCCGGCCGAAGAGCAGTTCGCGGATCGGAGCCTTCGCCATGATTCAAGACCTCCCCAGTGACCTGCGGCGATTATCCCCGGCCGGGCCGGCCTGACAAGGACCGCGGAACCCCTTGCGGTGGCGAGCTCTCAACGCAGAGGTCGCAGAGGTTCGCAGAGGCCGCAGAGGACAGACCGGAGGGGAGAATGGAAGGCGGAGCCGCTTCATCTCCTTCGATCCCGCCTGCGGTCGGGTCGAGGAAGCCGAAGCAGCTCCTTCGGGAGCGTTCCGCTCCCTGCGCGGCTGTTGCCGCGCGCTTCTCTGTTGACGAAAACCCACTCCTCTGCGACCTCTGCGCTCCTCCGCGGCCTCCGCGTTGAGAATGCCCGCCGGCACGAAGGAAGATGATCGGTTCTTGAAAAGCGCGGCGCGGGGTGATAATCGCCGGCCATGAAACTCATCGACTTCGGCCGCCGCAGCGGACTGCGCGTCGCCCGGGCCAGCATCGGCGGGATGCGCCTGCCGGAGGACCACGACCAGGCGGTCGCGGTCATCCGCCGGGCCATCGACGCCGGCATGCGCTACATCGACACCAGCCGCGGCTACGGCGAGAGCGAGGTCAAGTTCGGCAAGGCCCTCAAGGGCGGCTACCGGGAGAAGGTCATCCTCAGCTCCAAGTGGTCGCCCTGGATCCAGAAGGTCGAGCCCGACGACGCGCCCACCGCCGACTGCATGCTCAAGCGGATCGAGGACTCGCTCCGGCGCCTGGACGTCGACTGCATCGACTTCTACCAGGTCTGGAACGTGCACAGCCCGGAGCTCTTCGAGGCGGCGACCAGGCCGGGCGGCACGCTCGACGGCATCCGCCGCGCCATGAGCGAGGGGCTGGTCCGCCACACCGGGATGACCGCCCACGACAAGCCCGCCAACCTGCTCGCCTACCTGCCAAGCTGCGACTGGTGCGAGGTGCTGCTGCTGAGCTACAACCTGCTGGACACCTCCTGTGCGCCAGTCCTGGCCGAGGCCCATCGGCTGGGCATGGGCACCATCGTGATGAACCCGCTGGCCGGGGGCAGGCTCGCCGGCACGAGCCCGGAGCTCGAGAACCTCGCCCGCGAGTGCGGCGCCAAGAGCGTGCCGGACCTGGCCCTGCGCTGGCTGCTCTCGAACCCGGACATCGACACCTACATCTCGGGGATCAACAAGCCCTCGGACGTCGACGGCGCCGTCGCCGCCGCCGAGGCCGGGCCGCTCGCGCCGGAGGCATATGCCCGGGTCAACGCCTTCGCGGCCGCGAAGTCCCGCACCGCCGTGGGCTACTGCACCGGCTGCGGCTACTGCAAGCCCTGCACCCAGGGCATCGACATCCCCGAGGTGATGACCCGGATCTACGAGGACCGCGTCTGGGGCCTCAAGGACGCGGCCGCCGCGCGCTACCGCCGGATGGGCAAGCCGCGCGCCGACGCCTGCACCGACTGCGGCAACTGCGAGGCCAAGTGCACGCGAAGCCTCAAGATCAGCGACGAGATGAAGTATGCGGCGGGGAACTACGAACTGAAGAAGTAGATGGGCCAGGCCCCGGGCCTATCGAGACTGGGGATGAGGCAACGGAGCAGGGCCGCAACCACCTGGTTCCGGACCGGCCGCTGATGAGACCTAACCTCCTCTGACGCCGACCGTGAGTTTGGACAGGGTTTCCGGACCGAGGCTATTGCCCCCCTCCTTCGGCCCCGCCGAGGAGTTAGGTGCTGCGTCCCCGGCACTGCCCGCGCCCCCGGCACTGCCCCATGAGATATTCAAACGGGAGCGTTCCCCACCACAACACGCTTCCGAGAGCGAAGAGAACGCCTGCCTGAGAAAGTCTCGCCCCCTTGACGGCGAGAGGCGCGGCAACTGCCAGAGCACAAAGCAGCATGCCAAATCCTCTTATTCCTGCGAGTATTCTCTGCGCCATGGTCTCCCCACCAGATCCACGGAACAGTATCCATATGTTGAGGATGGCCGGAAAGATGAAGACCACACCGACAGCAGACAACAACACGCTTCGCGAGAACTCCCATTCAAACGGCGTTCCCGCGAGCCAAAGAACGGTACCGCCAACGATAATGGCAAGTCCTGCGATCAGCGCGAACATCACCAATTCGAACAAGAATCACTTCATGGTCTCTCTTGCGAACAATGATTGGGGTAAGCCCACCTTTTCACAGGTCCGCGGACGGTCACACGCCTGAGCCTCTGCAGTGACTATAGCCCAGCTCGCACCGGCGCACAAGAGCGGAGACTTCGCTCCGCAACCATCTGATTGCGATCCTTGCCTCCCGCGCAGCCGCCCGCCTCTACTTGCAGGTCAGATACCGCCCCTGT
Source organism: Planctomycetota bacterium (assembly GCA_022703445.1). Classification (GTDB taxonomy): domain Bacteria; phylum Planctomycetota; class SZUA-567; order JAKLDR01; family JAKLDR01; genus JAKLDR01. Next base: position 38,606 of record JAKLDR010000012.1, read on the forward strand.
CCCGCGAAGAGCTTGAGCAGGACGATCAGCGAGTAGGCCGTCGAGCGCAGCCAGATCTTCCGGTCGCCGTGCTCGTTGATGGCCCCGCGCTGGCGGGGTTGGATGGAGCCGTCGTTCTGCCGGGCATAGAGCGCCGAGAGCGCCGCCTCGACCGCCCCGGCCCGGGCGGTCGCCGCGCGCACCAGGCCTGCGCCCTCGTGGAGGGTGTTCAGGACCACCGGAATGCAGGCGCAGCTCTCCTCGAAGTGGCCGTCCTCGCGCTGGGCGGAGAAGACCGCGTCCAGGAAGCGGTTAACCGCCGCGAGGTACTCCGGCTTGCCGGTCGCCCGGTGGGCGCAGAGCAGCCCGAGCGTGCCCAGGTCGTCGTTGGCCCGATGCAGCCCGCCCTGGGGGTCCTTCTCCGGCGGCTTCTTGGTGGCCCGGTCGACCGAGCAGAAGAAGCCCGACGGCTGCTGGATGTGCCGGACGAAGTGGTCGGCCAGCCGCACGAAGAACGGGCCGGTCCACTTGGCGTCGCCGGTGGCCTTGCCCAGCTGGTAGAGGAAGTTGAGGCTCCCGCCCTGGAAGCTGCCCTGCAGGTCGTTGCGCATCTGCGGGCCGCCGTCCATCCAGGGGCCGAACTGGTGGCCCCAGAGCGGCCAGCCTTCCTCGTCGCAGCCCTTGGCGAGGAACCACTCGCCCCAGAGGCGCGCGCGCTCCAGGTACTCGGCGTCGCCGGTGTGCCTGTGGAGCTCGATGAAGCCCCAGGCCGCCGAGAGCGCGTCGCGGGTGTAGCACCAGGGGGTGAGCGGGGTCATCTCCCGGATGGCCCCGTGCTGCTCGGGGCGGAAGGGGTCCAGGATCTGCAGCGACTTCAGGTACTCGCCGAGCCGCAGGGCGGCCCGCTCGTAGCGCGGCTCGGAGAAGGCCCGGCCCGCGGAGAGCAGCCCCATGGCCGAGAAGGCCATGCTCCAGTTGCAGGGCTCCGACTCCCTGCCGAGATGGTCGACGCCGAAGGGCAGCGAGCCGGCCGCCGGGTCCGAGTCCAGCCAGGGCCGCTGCGTCTGGAACATCCACTCGGCGATGCCCCGGGCGCACTCCAGGCCGCGGGCCTTGAGGTCGTCGGAAAGGATCATGTTCATCTGGAGATTCCCAAACCATGTGTTCCCGGACTGGACCGGTCCCGCAACGCCCTGGTTCGCTATGGAGTCCGCCGGACCCCGAGGAGCTCTAGCGTCACCCAGCCTCCGTGGGCTTGAAGCGCAGCTTCTCGTCGGCCAGCCCCAGGAAGGCGCTGATCGCGCCGGAGGCCGCCGCCGCCGTGAAGGAGCGCCGCTTGACGACCTTGAGCTGGCCATCGAGCAGGTAGTAGAAGGGCACCGCGTCCAGGCCGTAGGCCCGGAAGATGGCCCCGTCGGCATCGTGGACCACCGGCACGCCGGGGGCCAGCTTCTCGTAGACCGGCCGGCTCTCCGCCGGGGCCGCGCCGCGGCTCACAATGGCCACGTTCACGCCACCGCTCCGGTGGGTCTCGGCGAGCTTCCGGAGGTTGTCCAGCTCCGCGACCGTGAAGGGGCAGGTCGTGTCCGAGAAGAAGAGCAGCGTGGCGCGCTCGCCGCGCAGCGCCGCCAGGCCCAGCGCCTTGCCTCCCAGGTCGGCCGCCGCGAAGTCCGGCGCCGGCCGGCCCTCGGCGACCAGCGGCAGGGAGTAGCTCTTCTTGGGGGCGCCGGGCTTCTCGGCGAGGATCTCCCCGACCATGCCCCGGAGGCGCTCGGCGTCGCAGCCGCCGGCGAAGCGCAGTTCGCCGTCCCGGTCCAGGACGTAGAGCGTCGGGTAGAAGAAGAATTCGAGCTCGCCGGCCAGGCGCCGGCCGTCGTCGACAATCCGGCGGTAGGGGTGCTGCCAGCCGGCTGGCGGCTTGTAGTCCTCGCCGGGCAGCGGCACGTCCACCCTGAGGACCGTCACGCCGGAAGGCTTGACCGGTGCGTAGTCGTCGAGAACCTGGGTGGCCCGGGCGGTGCCGGGGCAACCCTCGCGCCCCAGGAGCAGGACCACGACCTGGCCGCGGTGGCCGGCCCGGAGCCCGTCGAGGGCACCGCGTCCGACAGCGGTCCCCGCCGGGCCGGGCTCCGGCCGGCATCCGGTCAGGACAATTGCGACGAGCGCGGACAGCGCTACGCGCGCAACGTCGAGGGCGATCCTGATCGTGACTGAAATCGGATCGAGCCCGCCACTAACCCTGCGGAGCTGCCGAGGCAGCGCCGACCGCGGTGAGCACTGTCCCCAGAATCAGCAGCCCGAGTCCAGCCAACTGGATCAGGAAGCCCTTCTTGGCCACGCCCCAGTTCATGATCACGAAAATCAGACTGACCAGCGGAACGAACAGGCTGCCGAGCCCCCAGAGAACGCTCACTTTGAACGCCTGGATCAGAACCATGATGGCGCCGACGAAGGCCACGATGCCGCCCACAATCGTCAGGATAAGCCCCACAGTAGCCATCTCAGACCCTCCCGAAAAAGACCCGGTTCCGAACGCTCCCGACTGCTTCGGCAATCGGGCGACTTTCTTGGCTATCGTCCGCCAGGATCTTCACGCAAGAGCTCCCGCCGCCTGATTCCCCCAGCTCACTTCTTCGCCGCCTTGGCGTAGTTGGCCGCGGCGAAGTCCCAGTTGGCCAGCTCTTTGAGGACGCCGTCGACGTACTTGGCGCGGGCGTTGCGGTAGTCGACGTAGTAGGCGTGCTCCCAGACGTCGATGGTGAAGAGCGCGGTCTGCCCGTGCTTCATGGGCAGGTCGGCGTTGGATGTCTGGGTGACCTTGAGCTTGCCGCCGTCCAGGACCAGCCACGCCCAGCCCGAGCCGAACTGGCCGACCGCCGCCTTGGAGAGCTCCTCCCGGAACTTGTCGAAGGAGCCGAAGTCGCGCTTGATGGCCTCGGCCAGCTCGCCGGTGGGCTCGCCGCCGCCCTTGGGCTTGAGGCACTGCCAGTAGAAGCTGTGGTTCCAGACCTGGGCGGCATTGTTGAAGAGCGGTCCCGGCTCGGCCGCGGCGACGATCTCGTCGAGAGACTTGCCGGCCTCGGGCTTCCCGGCGACCAGCTTGTTGAGGTTGTCGACGTAGGCCTTGTGGTGCTTGCCGTAATGGAAGTTGACCGTCTCGGCGCTGATGACCGGGTCGAGGGCGTCGCCCGACCAGGGCAGCTTGGGCAGCTCGAACGGGCCGGCCGCCGGGGCCGGGGCCGATGGCTCGCCGGCCGAAGTGCCGCTCCGGTCCGCGGTGCACGCGGCGAAGAGCCCGGCGCCGAGGAACAGCGCGGCGCAGACGACGGCAAAGCGGGTCCGGTTGCTGGCGGGTCCTGCGGTCATGTCCACTCCTCCTGTCTCGAGACGTCTCCGGCGGAAACCAGTGTATCCGGCCAGGGTCTCGCGTCAACCGGCGGCGAGTGGCCTGTCGGGACATCAGCCGGTTAGATATGCCGTGAAAATCCCCGCGCTCGCCGCCCTGGTGCTCGTTCTGGCCTCGTCCCTCGCCGCGGCCGGCGAGCCCCCGGTGACCATCACCATCGACGGCGGCAAGAAGCGCCAGGTCATCGCCGGCTTCGGCGGCACGGTCGGGTGGATCTACCCGACGAAGGAGAAGCTCCCCGAGGTCGCCGATCTGCTCTTCAAGGACCTGGGCGCCTCGATCCTGCGCATCTCCGCGCTGACCAGGAACGGCGACCCCTCCGACGAGGGCTCGCCCGAGCCGGAGAACGACAACGCCGACCCCCGGAAGATCGACTGGCAGCGTTTCGACTTCGAGGCCTGCGAGGCCGAACAGGCCGCGGTGGCCAGGGCGGCCGCCGAGCGCGGCCTGAAGACCATCGTGGCCGCCAGCTGGTCGCCGCCCGGCTGGATGAAGGAGAACAAATCCCGCAAGTGGGGCGGGGCACTGAAGCCCGGCATGGAGGCCGAGCTCGGCGAGCTCTGGACCGCCTACCTCGTCTGGATGAAGAAGCAGGGCGTGGAGGTCAGCGCCATCGCCATTCAGAACGAGCCCGAGGTGCGCTGGTCCTACCCAACCGCCGAGTTCACGCCCGAGGCGCTCGACAAGACCGCCCGGGCGGTGGCCGCGCGGATCCGCGCCGAGAAGGGCGCTCCGGCGGTGAAGCTCCTCGGCCCCGAGGTCAGCCAGCTCGGGCGGACCAAGCCGTACCTCGAGGCCATGAGCAAGGAGACGCTCGCCGAGACCGGGGCGGTCTCGGTGCACGCCTACAGCCTCTCGGTCGACTACCACGATATCGACGCCTACCGGAAGCTCTGGCGCGAGGCCCGGCCGATGTTCGCCAAACTCCGGAAGCCGCTCTGGCTGACCGAGCTCTCCAACTCCCCGGGCGCCTTCAGCGGCAAGGACGCGGGCTCCTGGGCCGAGGCCCTGGCCTGGGCCCGGCACATGCACCTGGCGCTGGTCGAGGGCGAGTGCTCGGCGGTGCTCTTCTGGGGCCTGTACTTCGACAAGAAGGGCGAGGCGCTGCTCTACGCGGAGAGGAACAAGGCCGAGAAGTACGAGATCACCCCGAAGTTCCACACCTCGAAGAACTTCTACAAGTTCATCCGGCCCGGCGCGGTCCGTGTGGAGTCCTCGCCGGCCGAGGGGAGCCTGGAGACCTGCGCCTTCTGGCACCCGGAGCGCAGGGAACTGGTCTGCGTGGTCATCAACCCCGGCGGCGAGCGCCGGCTGGGCACCTTCGACCTCAAGGGGCTGGAGGGCCGGCCGAAGCGCACCGGGATGCACCGCACCAGCCGGGACGAGAAGTGCGTCGAGCTCGACGCCGCCTTCGAGATGATCGACGGCAAGTTCGCCTTCAACGCCGAGAGCGTGACGACCGTCGTCTTCTCGTACTGACTCAGCTCACTTCAACGCGGAGGCCGCAGAGGAGAGTCCTGTGCTCGGGGACTGGGCCTTACGGCCTTGCGCGCTTCAGAGCATCGGCCCAGGCGTGCGCCCCGCTTCCCGGCCGGGACGCCATCAGCCGGCGCCCTTGCGACCCCGGCGCTTGCCGGACGGCTCGTCCGCCGGTCCGGCGTCGGTCCCCGCCTTCTCCTTCCGGAACTGCAGGGCCCGGCCGGTCGACAGGCTCTCCAGGATGTCCTGGATGTCGGCGGCCAGCGCCGCGGTGGCCACCCGCACCGCCGCCCCCTCGAAGCTGGGCGCGGAGCGCCAGTCGATCCCGGGCGGCTCGGGGTGGGCGGAGTGGACGATGAAGGGCCAGAGCTCGCCCGCTGCCGCGATGGTCTCGGCCGCCACCTGCCGGACCTCGCCGTGCAGCTCGCCGGCGCCGGCCTCGGACTCGATCGCCCGGCGCAGTCCCGAACCGTGCTTCTCGGCCACCCGGCAGGCGGCCTCGTAGACGGCCTTCAGCCATTCGTTGCGTTCCATGGCGCGGCATTATACCCGGCGCCGGCGCGGAGGCAACCTGGCGGCGGTTGGCTAAGAGCCCGTCGCCGCTATAATGTCCCCGGCCGGAAAGGAGGCGCCTCCGCAATGTCCCGATTGTCGGTATCGCTGGCCTGCCTGCTGGCCCTGACCCCGGCGGCCCGCGCGGCGGACTGGCCGGCCTGGCGCGCCGACGCCGGGCGGACCGCGGAGACCGCCGAGAAGCTCCCCGAGCGCCTCGAGCTGCGCTGGAGCCGCAGGCTGCCGCCGCTCGAGCCGGCCTGGCCGGACGACATCCGCCTGCAGTTCGACGCCGGCTACCAGCCGGTGCTGGCCGGCGGCCTGGTGCTGGCGGCCTCCTCCCGGGAGGACGCCCTGCTGGCCTTCGACGCCGCCACCGGCGAGGAGCGCTGGCGCTTCGTCGCCGACGGGCCGGTGCGCTTCGCCCCGTATTGCTGGAAGGGCCGGGCCTATCTCGCCGCCGACGACGGCTGGCTCTACTGCATCGCGCTCGAGAACGGCCGGCTGCTCTGGAAGCGCCCGGGCTCGCCGGAGCCGGGGCGGCGCGTCATCGGCAACGGCCGGCTGATCTCGGTCTGGCCGGTCCGGGGCGCGCCGGTGGTCGCCGACGGGAAGGTCTACTTCGCGGCCGGGATCTGGCCGTTCATGGGCGTCTTCGTCCACGCGCTGGACGCCGAGACCGGCGAGCCGGTATGGACCAACTCGGGCTGCGGCGCGATCTTCATGCCCCAGCCGCACTACTCCCCGGCCTTCGGCGGGCTGGCGCCCCAGGGGTATCTGGCGGTCAACGGCGACCGCCTGCTGGTGCCCAACGGCCGGGCGGTGCCCGCCTGCCTGCGCCGGAGCGACGGCCGGCTGCTTTACTACCGGCTGGCCAACAACGGCCAGAACGGCAACTTCTTCCTGGCGACGCGCGGCCCGCTGTTCTTCGGCAGCCACGGCCGCTTCCAGCTCTCCGACGGCGCCAACCTGGGCATGCTCCTGACCCGGCCGGTCCTGGCCGAGGGGGCCTTCTACGACGGCGAGCCGACCCCGCCGCCCAAGCCCGGCGCGACCCCCGCGGGGCCCCAGCCCCAGAGGTGGGCGGCCGGCAAGGCCGGCGATTACCGGCGCTTCACGCTGCGGGGCGACGACGCCCCGCGGATGCTGCTCAAGGCCGGGGATCGCCTGGTCGCCGCCGACGACGGGCGGGTGGCGATCCTGCGCGTCCCGGGCGCCGACGGCGAGGCTCCGGTCCGGATGTGGGAGGCCGGGATGCCGGGACAGCCCTGCGCCGCGCTCTTCGCCGGCGGCCGCCTGGTGGTGGCCACGCTCGCCGGCGAGATCCGCTGCTACGCCGCCCCGGAGGCCGGGGCCGCCGCGGCGCGGGAGCACCCGCTTCCGCCGGCCGCCGTGGCCGGGGGCGAGCCGCGCGCCGGGCGCATCCTGGAGGCGGCCGGCCGGCCGGAGGGCTGGGCGCTGGTGCTCGGAGCGCGCTCGGCGGACCTGGCCGCCGCCCTGGCTGCCGCCGGAGGGGGCCGGCTGCAGGTGGTGGCGCTGGCCGCTTCCGAGGCGGACCTCGCCGCGGTGCGCGTCGGGCTCGCCCGGGCCGGCCTCCCGGCGGCCCGGGCCGCGGCGCTGCAGGGCCGCGTCGGCTCCGCCGGGCTGCCGCCCTGCGCCTTCAGCCTGGTGGCCGTCGACGACCCGGAGGCCGCCGGGTGCGGCGGGGGCGCCGGGTTCCTGCGCGAGGCCTTCCGGGTGCTGCGGCCCTACGGCGGCACGCTGGCCTGCCCGGAGGACCGCTTCGCCGCCCTGGAGGCCGCGGCCGCGGAGGCCGGGCTGGACGGGGCCGAACTCCGCCGCGCCGGCGGGCTGGGCCTGGTGGTCCGGGCCCGGGCTCCGGCCGGTTCCGGGCAGTGGACCCACCAGTACGCCAACGCCGGGAACACCGTGGCCTCGGAGGAGCGGCTGGTGCGGGCGCCGCTCGGCCTCCTCTGGTACGGCGGCCCTTCCGCCGACAAGGTCCTGCCCCGCCACGGCCAGGGGCCCATCCCCCAGGTGGCCGGCGGGCGCCTGGTGATCGAGGGCCCGGACATGCTCCGGGCGCTGGACGTCTACACCGGCCGGCTGCTCTGGGAGGCCGAGCTCCCCGGCGTGGGCAAGGTCTTCGACGTCTCCTCCCACCAACCGGGAGCCAACGCCACCGGCTCCAACTACGTCACCCTGCCCGACGCGGTCTACGTGCTGCACGGCGCGAAGTGCCTGCGCCTCGACGCGGCCACCGGCAAGACCGCGGCGGAGTTCGCCGTTCCGCCCGCGCCCGGTGCCGCCGCGGCCGCGGAGGCCTCCTGGAGCTGGCTGGCGGTCCGCGGCCGGGTGCTGCTGGCCGGGGTCTCCCCGCAAGAGTTCTACGACCCGGACTTCTCACCCGAGGAGCTGATGCGCTTCATCGGCGAGACCGAGGCCCTGGAGCGCATCCTCAAGTGGCTGGGCGGCGTCCGGGGGTTCGAGCTCCGGCCCAAGGCCGACGGGGAGCGCTCCTCGGCCCACGTGGTCCGCAACCTGAACCTGCTGCTGCGCTCGCGCGACCTGCCCGGCCGGCTGCCGGGCAAGCCGCCGGAGAACGCCGGAGCCCTGGCCGCGCGCATCGGCGTGCTGCTCAAGAGCCGGCCGAACCTGGCCGACGACGACCCCGAGCTCCGCGAGCTCAACCGCGCCCTGCTGGCCATGAGCTGCGCCGACGTCCCCGGCAAGGAGCGCCAGCCGCCCGGCGCGCGCATGACCTGGAACGGGGTGAGCAGCTCGCGACTGGTGGCCATGGACCGGACGACCGGCAAGGTCCTCTGGCAGCTGACCGCCCGGCAGGGCTTCGTCCACAACGCCGTGGCCATGGGCGGCGGGCAGGTCTACTGCGTGGACCGCCTGCCCGAGCACGTCCTGCGCTGGATGAAGTTCAACGGGCGCCCGGTCGCCGGACCGCCCCGGCTGCTGGCGCTCGACGCCGAGACCGGCCGGGAAGCCTGGTCGATCGTGGGCGACGAGGCCTTCGCGCCCTGGCTGGGCTACTCCGCGGAGCACGACCTGCTGGTCCAGGCCGCGCGGCCCTCGCGGGACAGCCTGCCGGAGTACGAGAAGCGCATGGCCGTCCACCGCGCCGCCGACGGGAAGCAGCTCTGGAAGCGCGAGCTCGACTACCGCGGCCCGCCGATGCTGATCGGCGGCCGGATCCACACCCAGGAGCTGGCCCTCGACCTGCTCACCGGCCGGGCCGTCGAACGCCCGGCGCCGCTCAGCGGCGAGAGCGTCGAGTGGCGCCTGAGCCGGCTCTACGGGTGCGGCTCGCTGCTGGGCTGCCCCACGCTGCTGGCCTTCCGCTCCGGGACGGCCGGCTACTGGGACCTGCTCCGCGACGCCGGCACGGCCAACCTGGGCGGCTTCAAGCCGGGCTGCACCAACAGCCTGATCCCCGCCGACGGCGTGCTGGCCGCCCCGGACTACACCCGCACCTGCCGCTGCAGCTTCCCGGTGCAGTGCTCGGTGGCGCTGGTCCACGACCCGTCCGTCGAGGAGTGGACCTTCCAGGGCGCGACCTGGTCCGGGAAGCCGGTGCGCCGCGCCGGGATCAACTTCGGGGCCCCGGGCGACCGGCTGGCCCCCGATGGCACGCTCTGGATCGAGTGGCCGAGCCTCGGGCACATCTCCCCGGACCTGCCGGTGGAGTGCAGCCCGGTGCGAGCGCCCGACCCGGAGGTGCTGCCGGTCTTCATGCCGCCGCCGCCCAAGCCCGGCGAGCCGGCCCAGGAGGTCAAGCCGGTCCCCGGGCCGGAGACCTTCCGGATGCACTCGCTGGAGATCTCCGGCGACGGGCTCAGATGGGTGGCGGCCTCCGGGCTGCGGGGCGTCGAGCGGCTGGCGGTGGACCTCGGCAAGGGGCCGGCCCGCCGCTACACCGTGCGGCTCCACTTCTGCGAGCCGGACCGGCTCGGGCCCGGCGCGCGGGTCTTCGACGTCCGCGTCCAGGGCAAGGCGGCGCTGAGGAACCTGGACATCGCCGCTGAGGCCGGCGGCGCGCGCCGGCCGCTGGTCCGCGAGGTGCAGGGCGTGGAGGTAGCCGAGCGCCTGGAGCTGACCTTCCACCCGGCGCGCGGCTCGGCCGCGGCGGTGATCAGCGGTCTGGAGGTCCGGCTGGAGGAGTAGCACCCATCCCGGAACCCCATGGGGATGCGGGATGGGTTCCAGCCGCCCCATCCGGCCGCCCGGCCCGGAACTCCCGGCGGAAGGTCTCCGGCGAGAGCCCCACTATCTGCTTGAATCGCCTGGAAAAGTGGTACTGGTCGGGGAAGCCCAGTTCCGCGGCGATGACCTTGACCGGCTCGTCGCCGGCCAGCAGCCGGGCCTGGGCACGCTGGGCGCGCATCCGCGCGAGATAGGCGGCCGGCGGAGCCCCGGCGGCCGCGGCGAAGCGCTGGCGGAGCGCCGAGTAGCTCATGGCGAAACGCTCGGCGTGATCCTCCAGGCGGAATCCGGCGTCGCCCAGGTGCGCCTCCATCAGCGCCACCACCTCCTCGACCAGCCGGCGGGTCTGGTTCTCGGCGGCCGGCTCGGTCCGCCCGCGCGAGAGCACCTGGCCGATCAGTGCGAAGAAGCGCTCGGAGATCGCCTGGGCCCGCCCGGCCTGCGCCGACTCGGCCAGGTAAAGACACTCGCTCCAGCGCCGGAGCAGGTCCTGGTCGGGACCGACATCGAAGAACGGCCGCGCCGGATCGAGCAGCCCGGCCGCGCGGTAGCGCTCGGGGATGAAGCCGTCGAAGATGGCCCAGTGCTCGCGCCAATGGTCCTCCGCGCGCGGGCCGTAGAGGTGGCGCACGCCGGGGAAGAGAACGAAGAGCGTCCCGGCCCGGATCTCACGCCGCCCGGTCGGGGCCGACTCGAAGACGCCGCTGCCGCCGTCAAGGTGCACGAAGGCGAAGACCCCGAGCGTGCGCGGCTCCATCAGCGTCTGCTGGCCGGGCGTCCTGATGATCCGCCCGACGCCCTGTACGCGCAGGCCCATAAGCGTGGCCATGAGCTCATCGCGAGAGTCGCTTCTAACTGCCGTCATTCGGCCACCTCCGGCTTATGGGAACCCCGGATGATCATGGCAAAACATCCATCACATGAATCATAGCATCTATTGCACTGAATATCAACGACTTGGTATCATATCTCCATGAACAGCCAATGGCAAGATGTCAACAGGAGGTCGCCAATGTCCATGACTGAACTTGAGCGCTTCGATGCCTGCATGGATTTCCGGACGGCCGATCGCCGGCCGAACCACGAACTGGGAGTGTGGGGCCAGACCCGCGAGCGCTGGCAGCAGGAGGCCCCGGACGCCGTGCGGGACTTCTCCTGGGACTGGTTCGTCGGCGAGCCGGCGCTGGGCCTGGACCACCGCGAGTACCTGGACGTGAACTACGGCTTCCTGCCGCCGTTCGAGCGTCGGATCATCGAGGACACTCCCGATTACGAGGTCGCCTGGAACGACAAGGGCATCCTGACCAAGGCTCTGAAGTTCGGCAGGGCCGGCGGCACGCGACTGTGCATGGACCAGTACCTGGAATTCCCGGTCGCCCGGCCCGAGGACTTTCCGGCGGTCAGGCGGCGGCTGGTCTCATCCGATCCACAGCGCCTGCCGCGGGATCTCGACGCCCGGGCGGCCAGCCGGGCGCAGCGCGACTGCCCGCTGTGCCTGGGCCGGAACTGCGCGGCCAACGGGTTCTACTGGCGCGCCCGGGAGTTCATGGGCACGGAGAACCTGTCGCTTGCCTGGTACGACCACCCGGCGCTGCTGCACGAGATGATGGAGTTCTACGCCAACTTCATCATCGAGACGAGCCGGCCGGTGCTCGAGAGGGTCCGGGTCGACTACTTCGTCCTCAACGAGGACATGGCCATGAAGGGCGGCCCGCTCCTGGGTCCCGACACGTTCCGCGAGTTCATCTTTCCGCACCTGCGCCGCCTGGTGGAGTTCCTCCACGGGCACGGCGTCAGGCACGTCGCGGTGGACTCCGACGGCGACCCGACCGTGCTCATCCCGCTGCTCCTGGACGCCGGCGTGGATACGGTCTGGCCCATCGAGCGGGCCTCGAACGTGAGTCCGGTCGAGTGGCGCCGGCGCTTCGGCCGCGCCCTGCGCCTCTGGGGCGGCGTGGACAAGCGCGAACTCTCCAGGGGCCCTGCGGCCGTGCGCGCCCACCTGCGCGAGTTCGTCCCGCTCATCGAGGAGGGCGGCTTCATACCAACGGTCGACCACACCGTGCCGCCGGACGTCTCCTGGGACGACTTCAGATACTACATGGACGCCAAGATGGCGCTCCTGTCGGGCGATTTCGGAAAGCTGGAGGACTGAGCCATGCCCATGACCGAGCTCGAACGCTACCAGGCCACCGTCAACCACCGCCGGCCGGACCGGCTGCTCTACCACCTGGGCTTCACGCCGGACCTGGAGAAGCGCGTGCGCCAGGCCGAGGGGCTGGATGAGAAGGCCAGTCTCGACGCCCACTTCGGCGCCTTCCGGCCGGTCTCGATGCGCCTGAAGGCCCCGGCCGACCGAGTCGAGCCCGACTGGTCGCGCTACTTCGAGGGCGTGGAACGCCCGGCGGGCTCCTACTTCGACGGCAACGGCTGCCTGCACGTGCCGGCCGGCGAGTTCCATTTCACCCACTACATCTCGCCGCTGCGTAACGCGGCGTCGCTGGCCGACATCGAGAGCTACCCCTGGCCGGACTACCGCCGGTACGCGCGCGAGCACATCGCCGCCGAGGTCAAGCGGGCCCACGCGGAGGGCAAGGTGGCCCGGGTCTGCTGCACGCACATGTACGAGGATGCCTGGCAGGTCCGGGGCTACGAGCCCTTCCTGATGGACATGATCGCCGAGCCGGAGTGGGCCGGCTTCGTGCTCGACCGCTTCATGGAGCGCAACCTGCTCGCCGCGACCGCCGCCGCCGAGGCCGGCGCCGACGAACTCTACACCGGCGACGACGTCGCCAACCAGAACGCGCTGATGTTCTCGCCGGAGCACTGGCGGACCTTCATCAAGGCCCGCTGGGCCAGGGTCTACGCCGCGGCCAAGGCCATCAAGCCCGACATCCGCGTCTGGTACCACTCCGACGGCAACATCACCGAGATCATCCCCGAGCTCCTGGAGATCGGGGTGGACATCTTCAACCCGCTCCAGCCGGAGTGCGTGGACCTGGCCGCCATCAAGAAACGCTACGGGTCGCGCATGGTGATCGACGGGGCGGTCGGCACCCAGACGACCATGCCCTTCGGCTCGCCCGCCGACGTCCGCGAGTGCGTCCGCGACCGGATCCGGGCGCTGGGCTCCGACGGCGCCCTGATCGTCTCGCCGACCCACGTGCTCGAGCCCGAGGTGCCGGTCGAGAACATCCGGGCGTTCGTCGAGGCGTGCCGGGGGTTCGGCGCGGCAGACAACTAGGACGGCAGGTTCGGACCCCGGGCTCTGTCCCGCGCGTTTTCGGGTTGAACTTCCCCGAGGCCCGTGCATACTGGTGCCGGACCTGGAGGGAACCGCTTGGCCGGCAAGTATCTGATCGGCTGCCAGCCCCACTACTACGCCCGTCCGCTGGTCTACGCCCTGGGCGTCGAGGGGCCGCGGCACCGGGTGGTCTTCGCCTCGGCCGCCGAGCTGGCCGCCGCCCTGATGGCCGACGACCTGGACGTCGCCCTGATCAGCTCCGTGGACTTCTTCCGGCATCCCGGCCTGGTGCTCCTGCCGGACATGTCCGTGTCCGCCCAGGGCCCGGCCGGCGCCGGGTTCCTGGCCGCCCGCACCGGGATCGGCAAGCTGCACCGCGTGGGCATAGACCCGCGCGAGCCGGCGCTGGCGGCGCTGGCCGCCATCTTCATGTTCGAGAACGCCGGGATGAAGCCGGAGTGGGTGGCCGCCGGGGCCGGCGAGGCCGCCGGGGACCGCACCCTGGACGGCTGGGTGATGCCGGCCGAGGTCCATCCGCCGGCCGCGCCTCCGGGCGGGGCGCTGTTCGACCTGGGCGAACTCTGGTGGCGCTTCGCCCGGCTGCCCTTCGTCTACGCGGTCTGGGCGGCCCGCGCCGGCGCCCGGCTCGACAACCTCGACAAGGACCTGCTGGCCGCCAAGCGCGAGGGCCTGCGGCGCATGGCCGAGGTCTGCGAGGTCGAGGCCCACCGCCTGGGCGTGTCCCAGGCCGAGTGCAGCGCAGCGCTCGGGCGCTTCCGCTACGACCTGAGCCGCGTCGAGCAGGGCGGGCTGCAGACCTTTCACAAGTACGCGGTCCGCGCCGGTCTGCTGCGCGCCGCGGCCCCCGGGGAGAGCGAAGCGCTGGCGATGTATCGGGGGTGAGGGAGGGCACACGCGAAGAGCCGCGTGCCTGCCACCAATCAAGACTTGACTCCGATCAGCAATAACGGTTGAACCACAGCCAGAACCATGACGTTGGGACATCAGGCGGTTCGATTTCTCCGGGAATTCCTCTTCGCCTCAGCCGGGCGGCGACGGTATGAGGGCGAGGGAGGGGACAGGGGCGATGTCCAGCGAACCGGATGACCGTGAGTTGCTGGCCAGGTACGCGACGGAGGCGTCCGAGGACGCCTTCCGGACGCTGCTCGCACGCCATATGGCCATGGTCTACTCGGTCTGCTGCCGGGTGCTGGAAGACGCCCACCTGGCCGAGGACGCGGCACAGGCCACATTCGTGATCCTCTCCCGCAAGGCCCGAACGCTGGGGGAGGGGACCATGCTCGCCGACTGGCTCTACAGGACCGCACAGTACGTCGCCCGGGACCTCCGCCGGAGCACAGGGCGCGCCCGCAGGCGCGAGTTGGCCGCGGCGGCCGAGTCGGCCCGGGCAGCGCAGGGCGCCGGCACCCACGCCGGCGGCGCGAGCTTCGGTCCGTCGGAGCTCCGCCCGATCCTGGACGCCGCGCTGGTGACCCTGCCGGCAAGCTCCCGCCAGGCCCTGGTGCTGCACTATCTTGAGGGCCGTTCGCGCGAGGAAACCTCCCGGATCTTGGGCTGCTCGCTCGACGCTCTGAGGATGCGCATCGACTACGGCCTAGAGAAGCTCCGTGAGAAGCTCTCCCGGCGCGGCGTGAGCTTGTCGCTCGCGCTCCTGGGAGGCTGGCTGCTCGAATGCTCCACGGAGACGCTGCCGGCCAGCGCGGCCGCCGGGGCCGAGGCCGCGGCGCTCGGCTCGGGGGCGGCTGCCGCAGCACTGCCGGCGACCGGGATCGCAACCAGTGCGCTGCGCTCGATGTTCTGGAGCAAAGTCAGGCTGCTGGCTCTCTCGGCCGGGTCGGTCGCGGGCCTGCTGGTCCTGGTCTGGGCGCTCTCCTCGGCGATCGGAGGCCCCGAGCCGGCGGTGAGCGGCGCCTCCTTGCCGCCCCTGCCTTCACCGGCCCTGCCCGGCGCGGTGTCCGCCTCGGCCAGCGCCCGGGAGACCCAGGCCGGCGATCCCGCCGGCGACGTCACCCAGGGCGCCCTGCGCTTCAAGTCGGCCGAGGGCAAGTTCATTGAGTGCCCGCTCAAGCACACCGACGTCCAGGCGGAGATCGCCGGCTTCATCGCCCGGGTCACGGTGACCCAGGAGTTCGCCAATCCCTCCAAGGAGAAGATCGAGGCCGTCTACGTCTTCCCCCTGCCGCACGAGGCGGCGGTCGACGGCATGACCATGGTCATCGGCCAGCGCCGGATCGTGGGGCTTATCCGGAAGCGCGATGAGGCCCGCAAGGTCTACGAGCAGGCCCTGGCCCGGGGGCAGACCGCGGCGCTCCTGGAGCAGGAGCGTCCCAACGTCTTCGTCCAGTCGGTGGGCAACATCGAGCCCGGCCAACCGGTTAAGGTGGAGATCACCTACGTCGACGTCCTGAGCTACGACCTGGGCGCCTACGCCTTCCACTTCCCGATGGTGGTCGGGCCGCGCTACAACCCGGCCAGCTGGTCGGAGGGCGTCGGCGCGGCGCCGGCCGACGCGGCCGGAGCGTCGGGCCAGAAGACCGAGGTCCCGTACCTGAAGCCCGGCAAGCGCAACGGCCACGACATCGCGCTCTCGCTCCGGCTCGACGCCGGCGTGCCGGTCCGTGACCTCAAGTCGGTCAACCACAAGGTGCACATTGAACAGACCGGCGCGCGCACCGCGACCTGCGCCATCGAGGCGTCCGACGCCATTCCCAACAAGGACTTCGAGCTCAGGTACAAGGTGATGGGCGAGAAGCCCGAGGTTGCGGTGCTGGCCCACGCCGGCTCTGAGGGCGACGGACACTTCCTGCTGATGGTCCAGCCCAAGGAGGACGCCGCGGCGCTGGCGGCGCCTCCGCGCGAGTTGGTCTTCCTGGTGGACGTCTCCGGCTCGATGTCCGGTGAACCCACGGCGAAGGTCAAGCAGACCATGAAGCTCCTGCTGGCGGGGCTGGGTCCCAGGGACAAGTTCCAGGTGGTCACTTTTGAGAGCCAGGCCGAGAAACTCTTCCCAGCGCCGGTCGTGTGCAGCGAGGACAACGTCCGGAAGGCGCTGGCCTTCTCGCAGAACGCGGCCGCCGGTGGCGGCACAGAGATGCTCCAGGGCATCCGGGCGGCCCTGGGCGATCCGCCCGATCCCGAGCGGGTGCGCATCGTGATCATGCTCACCGACGGCTTCATCGGCAACGAGGCCGAGATCGTCCAGGAGGTCGGCCGGCGCTGCGGCGACCGGCTGCGCTTCTGGTGCATCGGCATCGGCAACTCGGTGAACCGCTTCCTGGTCGACGGCGTCGCCAAGCACGGCGGCGGCATGGGCAAGGTGCTGAGCCTGAGGAGCACCGAGGCCGAGGTCAAGGACCTGGTTGCCGAGGTCGTGATCAGGCTGCACCGCGCCCAGATCGCGAACCTGGCCGTCAACTGGGGTGGCCTGCAGGTGCGGGACACCTACCCGGCGAGGATTCCCGAGCTGTGGGCCGGCAGGCCGGCAGTGATCTTCGGACGCTACTCCGGCGGCGGCGCGGCGCGGATCCGCCTGAGCGGCGAGGCCGAAGGCCGGGCGGTCTCCTTCGAGGTCCCGGTGGAACTCCCCGCCAAGGACTCGGGCAACGACGCCCTGGCCGTGACCTGGGCGCGCCGGAAGATCGAGAGCCTCACCGACGAGATGGCCGTCGAGGGCGAGAACGCGAAGCGCGTCGAGGAGATCACCCAGCTGGCCCTCGACTACCGGCTGATGACCCGCTACACCAGCTTCGTCGCCGTCGACGAGCAGAAGCTCAGGGTCGCGGGGGTGGACCTCACCGCGCCGCGCAAGATCGGCGTGGCGGTGCAGCTGCCGGAGGGGGTGAGCGAGTGGGCCATACCCGCCAACGACGGGGGCTTCGTCTACTCGCCCAAGGAAGGGGAGGCGACCGCCCCGGCCGCAGGACCGGAATCCTACGGCCACGGCCAGTGGGGATGGAAACAGACCTCCTTCAGCATAGGCACGCCGGGACTCGTGGTGATCATGCTCGCCCTGGCGATTCTGATCTACTTCCTGGCCGGCCTGAGGCGCGGGCGTTTCGTATACGTACCGCTCTCCCTGGGTCTCTTCGCCTTGGCCTTCGGAATGCTCGGCACGGTGATCAGCATTCGCAACGTCTGCGAGGTCATTGGCGGAATGGCCGGCCCCGTCGATCTGGCCCTCTTCGCCGATGGCGTATCCAGGGCGCTGGTCTCCACATTCACGGGGCTCGTCGTGGCCATCGGCGGCAGCTTCTTCACCCTGATCCTCCACGCCCGAGACAAGCACCTCGACCGCCTGGCGGCCGAGGAGGACTCCGCCGACGGGGACGGCCGCGATGAGTAGGGAGGGGCTCAGCATGAGACGGAGAATCGTCCTTCTGATCCTGGCGGCCGGCGTGGCCCTAGGCGTCGCTGCACCGGCCGAGGAGGCCCCGGCCGCCGCAGTGCCAACTCCGCCACCGGCACCGGCTGCAGTCAGAGCGGAAGCGGGGCCGGAGACAGGCGCAAGGGCGCCGTGGCGCTACGGGCACACTTCTTCGAACATCGGCCTCGCGAACATTGTGGGCGCTGGCCTAGCGCTGGCGATCCTGGCCGTCTTCCTCGCCGGCTGGAAGCGCGGGCGCTTCGTATCTGCGCCACTGATCCTGGGGCTCTTCGCTCTGGGCGTCGGATTCCTGGGGATGGTGATCGGCCTGATTGACCTATTCACGGCAGTCGCCAGTTCGGGCGGAGTCGACTCGGTCGACTTCGCCGAAGGTCTGTCCAAAGCGATGGTCGGTGCGCTCATCGGCTTGGTCGTGGTCATTTGCGGCGGGCTCCTCACCTGGATCCTCCACGCTCGAGATAGGCATCTCGACCGACTGGCGGCCGAGACAGCGGAGGACGAGGAGCAAGAGGTCTGCACCTGACTTTGCGGAGATCGCCGCCCGCGACCCGATTCGCTTGCGCCGAATCCCGCACTCGACCACAGCCAGTCCTCGGCCATGGCCACCAACCCGGCCCGCCTCGGGTTAAGCCCCATTTGTCGGCCCGCAGCCAAGTCCGTCCCGTGCCCCTGGCAACTCCAGTACCGGGACTTCGCGGTCCGAACATGATCGAGGCCCCCTCGGAGCCCTTGACAGCCTTGCTCACCAGCCTAGAATTGGCCCCGTTCCTGCACCGAGCGAGGAGGCACTCCCATCGGCGACAAGCCCGTTGAACTCGTCAAGATCGAGAACCAGCGCCTGCGCGAGCGCGTGACCGCCCTCGAGCAGGAGCTGGCCGATGCCCGCAGGGTCGGGGCCGCCTCCCCCCAGCAGGCCCGCCTCATGGAGCTGCTCCGTCAGAAGAACCAGCAGCTGGAGAGCAGCGCCCAGGAGCTCGAGCAGAAGGCCAAGGACTCCGAGAAGGCCGCCAAGGACCTGGCCGCCAAGAACGAAGAGCTCACCAACAGCATGGCCGCCCTGCGCCTCTACCAGCTCATGTTCGAGAACGACCCCCACGGCCTGGTCGGCGTGGCCCCCGACGGCACCATCATCCAGTTCAACAGCTCGGCCATCCGCTTCTTCGGCTACGACCTGCACAAGCTGAGGCTCCAGTCCATCACGCGGCTCAAGCTGCCGGGAACGTCGGTGGACATCGAGGCGGTCTTCGCCGAGGCCATGAAGAACGGCGAGGCCAACCCGGTGGACTGCGTCCAGGAGGACCGCAAGGTGCGGGTGGGCTGCTTCCGCCTGGAGGACATCCGCGGCCAGCGCGGCGCGGTCTTCCGGCTGTCCGAAGTTCGCGAATGAATGCAGAAGGAAGAATGATGAATGATGAATGAGGCAGGAGGAGACGCCGAGTTTCGGCGCATCATCCTGTTTCTGCATTCATCATTCGTAGTTCCCAACTAGCCCCGTGCCCAAGTACCAATACCTCGACCCCAAGGCCCTGGCCAGGATCGGCAAGGTCAACCTCGTCGCCCGCGGGGTGGTCGAGGGCTTCGTCTCGGGCCTGCACAAGAGCCCCTACCACGGCTTCTCGGTGGAGTTCGCCGAGCACCGCGAGTACACGCCGGGCGACCCCCTGAAGCGCATCGACTGGCGGGCCTTCAGCCGCACCGACCGGCTCTTCGTCAAGCTCTTCGAGGACGAGACCAACGTCCGCTGCTACCTGCTGCTGGACCGCTCTGGCTCCATGGCCTACCGCCACCCCAAGAGCCCGATGAGCAAGATCGAGTACGGCTGCTACCTGACCGCCTGCCTGGCCTACCTGATGATCCGCCAGCAGGACTCGGTGGGCCTGGTGACCTTCGCCCGGGGCAAGTCCGGCTTCATCGCCCCGAGGAGCACGCCCTCGCACCTGCGCGTCCTGCTCGAGGAGCTGGAGAAGCTCCGCGCCGGCGGCGGCTCCGACCTAGCCCGGACCTTCCACGACCTGGCCGAGAACATCGGCCGGCGGAGCGTGATCGTCATCCTCTCCGACCTGCTCGACGACCAGAAGGAGGTCCTCAAAGCCCTCCATCACTTCCGGCACCGCAAGCACGAGGTCATCCTCTTCCACCTGCTGGACCACGCCGAGATCGGGTTCCCCTTCAGCCAGCTGGCCGACTTCGTGGACATGGAGACCGGCGAGCGCATCCAGATCGACCCGCGCTACGTACGCGAGGAGTACCAGCGCGAGTTCGAGGAGTTCTGCGCCGGCTTCCGGCGCGAGACCGCCCAGACCCTGGTCGAGTACGTCCGGGTGGACACCTCGCGGCCCTTCGAACTGATGCTGGCCGAGTACCTCGCCCGCCGCCAGAAGCTGGCGGCGGCGGCGCGGTCGAGCGGGTAGGCAGCTTAACCGCAGAGGACGCAGAGGAGCGCAGAGGGTGGAATGGGCAGGTTGGCTGGAGCCGGCACCACAGATTCAGTTGAGTGCCCTCTGCGTTACTCTGCGTCCTCTGCGGTGAAAGCCCTGGGCTGACCATGTTCGCCAACGCCCTCATCCTCCTCGCCGCCGGCGGCGCCGCCCTGCCCATCATCCTGCACCTCATCTACCGCAAGCGCGCCCAGGAGGTGCCCTTCAGCTCGCTGCGGTTCCTCAAGACCTCCATGAAGCGCACCGCCCACCGCAAGCGCCTCCAGGAACTGCTGCTCCTGGCCATCCGGGTGGGGCTGATCCTGGGGCTGGTGCTGGCCCTGGCCAAGCCGATCCTCGGAGCGGCGCGGATCCTGGGCGGAAGCTCGCACTCGAGCGTCGTGCTGGTCCTCGACGACTCCGGAAGCATGTCCTGCGAGCACAACGGCGAGAGCCGCTTCAAGCGCGCCAAGGCCGCCGCCGACAAGGTGCTGCGCGGCCTGGTGCAGGGCGACTGCGTCTCGCTGCGGCTGGCCTGCCGGCCGGTCTCGCCGGTGGTCGGGGAGATCACCGCCGATCGCGCCGCGGTGGCCGACGCCTTCACCCGGGCCGACTGCACCGCCGCGCGCGGCGACCTGGCCGGTCAGGTCGCCAGGGCCGTCGCCGACCTGGGCGGGCGCTCCGACGCGGACCTGGAGCTCTTCGTCCTCTCGGACCTGCAGCGCACGGCGCTGTCCACCCTCCCGGCGCGGCTGGGCTCGGCGCTGGCCCTGGCCGAAGCCCCGGCTGCCGACGGCGCGGCGCCCAGGGACCGGACCAGGAACCGCCTCATCTCCGTGGTGGTGGTCGACGTCTCCGACCCGGACTTCGCCAACGCCGCCGCGACCGACCTGGCGGTGCGCTCGCGGGCCCGGACGGCCGGCGAGCAGGTGACCATCCAGGCCCAGGTGCGCAACACGTCATCCAAGACGGTCGGCCCGCGGGCCACCCTGCGCGTCGATGGCCAGGAGGTGGACACCGAGCCGCTGGAGATCGAGGCCGGGACCACGACCACGGCCAGCTTCCCCTGCCAGATGGCCACCGCCGGCGCGCACTGGGGGTCGGTGGAGCTCTCCCCCGACTCGATGGCCTTCGACAACCGGCGGTTCTTCCACACCGAGCTCTTCCGGCGAGTGCCGGTGCTGGTCGTGGAGGCGGCCGCGCCGGGGGCGCGCCCTGCCGGGCCCCTGCCCGGCTCCTTCTACCTGCTGGCCGCGCTCGATCCGTTCGGCGCGGGCGGGGAGGGCAGGGGGCTGATCGAGCCCAAGCTCGTCGCCCCCGAGGCGGTGAATGCCGCGATGCTCTCCGGCTGCGGCGCGGTGATCCTCTCGGGCCTCGACCGGATCCCGCCGGCCCTGGGCCTGGCCCTGCGCGAACACGTGGCCGCGGGCGGCGGGCTGATCGTCTTCCCGGGAGCGAACGCCGACGGGCCGGGCTACGAGGCCGTCTTCGGCGACTCGGGGGACGGCCGCGGCCGGCTGCTCCCGGCCCGGCTCGGCGCGGCGCTCCCGGCTCCGCAGCCCAGGGCCGGCGAGGAGCCCGAGGGATTGTCCGTGGCCGGCTGGGAGCAGAGCCACCCGGTGCTGCTGCCCTTCAAGGGCCTGACCCGCACGGCGGCCTTCGGGGGCGTGCGGGTCTTCGCCGGCCGCGCGCTCGACATCCCCGAGAAGTCCGGCGCGCAGGAACTGGTCACCCTGAAGGACGCCGTCCCCTGGCTGGCCGCCGGTTCCTACGGGCGCGGGCGGGTCTACCTCTTCGGCTCCCCGGCGGACGCAGCATCCTCGACGCTGCCCATCCAGAAGGTCTTCCTGCCGCTCCTGCACGGCATGGTCTACGACCTGGCCGAGATCCGCGAGCGCCGCTCCGAGTACCTGGTGGGCGGCACGGCGGCTCTGGCCTTCCCGGAGGCCAAGGGGCCGCTGGCCGTGCGGGTGACCTCGCCGGACGGCAAGGTCTTCGAGGGCAGGGCCGAGGGGCCCGGGGGGGCGTTCAGCTTCGGCCCGCTCGACGAGCTCGGGGTCTACAGCTACAAGGCCTCGCCGGGCGACCGCGAGGGCAGCTTCGTGGTCAACCCCGATCCGGAGGAGTCGGACCTCGAGCCGACGACCCGCGCCGAGCTCGAGAAGGCCTTCGCCGGCTTCCGGAACGTGATCTTCTGCCAGGGCGCCGATGGCCTCGAGCGCGCGGTGGCCCGCATCCGCGAGGGGCGGGACCTCTCCGGGCTGATCCTCGGCCTGGTGCTGGCCCTGGCCGTATTCGAGTGCTTCTTCGCGAACTGGCTGATGCCGGGGGCGGCGAAGGGCGATGGAGGGGCCGAACGGCCAGCCGCCGATTGACGCCGATTTGAGTCCGGGCAACAACAACGCTGGAGGTTTTGCCGCAGATGAACGCGGATGGGCGCAGATGCCACGGAGGTGGAACAATGAGTAAGCCCGAGCCTTCAGATAAGCGCGAGATTCTGCGGCGCGCTGCGGAAGCGATAGGTGACCCAGAGGCCAAAGCAAAGCTTGAAAAGGAAGGAATCAGCTTAGGACCACCCATATCCTTGTCCGGCCCTGACTTCCTGAAGCAGATGGAGGCACAAGCGCCCGACGCAAAGCCTTGGGTGACTCTCACGGTGTGCGCCAACGGTGTGTCCGTGCCGAGCAGAAGCGCGATTGAGGGACCTCTTTCTGTTTTCATTGAGGAGGCAGGCATAGGAAAGTGGAGCGGCAGCGGACAAGGGACGTTTGGAAATCAGGCGTTCTTTGACGTTTCCTATGAAGTTGCGGATATCTCGACCGCGATTCCTCTCATTCAAGGCAAGTTGAAGGAGCTTGGCGTCGGCGAGGGCGCTGAGTTGTCGACAAGCGACGGCAAGACTTATCGGGTCTAGTCTCAAGACGGCCGTGGGCCGTTCTTCCTCGCCGCACTGCGCATCCGGTAAAGCCGCTCGGTGAATCCTCCATCCTTCTCGAAGGCCTCCGCCTGGGACGCCAGTTGCCGGCGGAGCAGGTGAAGACAGACGTTCAGCAGAGAGAGCACCCCGTTGGCCACAAGGGTCGGGGGCAGCATGGTGGGCGGGATTGGGCGGGAAGGCAACACGGACCTGCACGGACGTGCACAGACCGGCACGGACGCCGGAGCGCCGCCAGACTGCGGCTCCGTCGTCGCCAGTGTCCGTCCGTGCTGGTCCGTGTCTGTCCGTGTCGCCTTCTCTCTTACCGCCTTTTCCCTCTTCACCTCGTCGGCCACCCAGACCCGGAACTCGTCCAGCGTGGCACAGCGCCGGGCCCGGAAGCGCTTGAGTACCGGGTTCTCCGGTGGCCACTCGGGCAGGCCACGCTGGCGCAGGTAGGCCTGATAGTCAAGCTGCAGCTCCTCCAGGCTGCCCTTGCCGATGCCCGTCAGCTTTAACTCGATCTTCTTTGAGGTCCCGGAGTCGGCACTGCCCTCGGCGACGTTCCGGGGGCCACTGCGCGCCGCCTGGACCATCTGGTCGTGGGTCCGGCTGCGCCGGTCGATGTACTTGTCGCAGAAGCGCACGGTCACGTCGTAGATCAGTTCGGCAAGCTGGAAGGTCTTCAACTTCCGGTATCCGCCATGCGGCGGAATCAGCCCCTCGTGCTCTATTGCCATGGCCACCTCCTTCAATTCAGCGCAGGCAGTATACGGCCACTGCCTACCCCGGCAAGCCCATTGCCTTGAATCCCCCGTCGCAGCGGCGAGAATGGCCGTCGCCATGAGCAACGCCGACAAGCTGCTGATCCTGGCCGTTGAGTCCTCCGCCGCCCGGAGCGCGGTGGCGGTGATGGAATATGCTCCCGGATCGCAGTCCCCTGTGCCCAGCCAGGGTCAACTGGGAACGGAGAACTGGGAACGGGGAACCGCCATCCTAGCTGTCCGCGACTTCCCCCGCGGCGCCGGCGGCGTGGGCGCCGGCTCGCCGGCGGCGGCGGCCGAGGCGGCGCTGGCCGAGGCCGGGCGCCGGGCCGCGGAGGTCGGGCTGCTGGCCGTCTCCGTGGGACCGGGCAGCTACACCGGGCTGCGCATCGGCATCAGCTTCGCCAAGACATTCGCCTGGGCCACGGGGGCGGCGGTCGTCGCGGTGCCATCGCTCGTCGCGCTGGCGACGACCGGGGTTGCGGGTTGCGGGTTGCGGGTTGCGGGTTCGGGGGCCGCCATCCTGGTTCCCACCGCGGACGCATTTCGTGGCCAACTCTACGCCCGTGCCTTTACCCGAACCGAAACCGGCGCCCTGACCGCGCTCACCGAGGATCTGGTGCTGACACCCGGGGAGCTGATGGGGCGATTGCGTCAGCTTCCGCCTTCGGGCCAGCAACCAGCAACCCGCAACCCGCAACCGCCGTTCGTTCTCTTCGGCTCCGGCGCCGCCAAGCACCGCGCGGCCCTCGACGTCGCCGCCCGCGAGGCCGGCCTGACGCCCTCCATCTCGGATGAGCCAGGGAGCCCCTCGGTCGAGGTCGTCGGCCGGCTGGGCCTCGGACTCTTTCTGGCCGGAAAGGCCGTGACCGCTCACGACCTCGTGCCGGTTTATCTCCGGAAGACCGAGGCCGAGGAGCGCGCCGACGAGCGCGAGCGGCGCGGGGCCTGAAACCCGACCCAGGGGGGAGCCTCCGATTCCCAGCGAGACGAAGCATTCGGGAGCCGAGTCCGTCGGCGCGCGCATCTTTCGCGCCACCGCGGTGGTGGTGGCCGCCGGACTGCTGGCCAAACTGCTGGGCGTCGCCAAGAACGTGGTGCTCGGCGCCTGGTTCGGGACCTCCGACGGGACCACCGACTGCTTCGTGGCGGCCTTCAGCATCATCACCGCCATCTACTTCGTCGGCGAGGAGTGCATCGGCCCGGCCTTCCTGCCGATCTACATGGAGCGCCGCGACAAGGACGGCCCGGCGCCCGCCTGGCAGCTGGCCTCCACGGTCCTGAACCTCCAGTTCCTCCTGCTGCTGGCGGCGGCCGCGTCGGTCTTCACCTACGCACCGCAGATCATGGACCTGGCCACCCGCTTCGAGATCGAGGACGAGGTCGGCAAGGTCGCCGGACGGCAGGACCTGCTGACCAACGCGGCCAGCTTCCTGCGCTGGATGGCCCCGGCGCTCTTCGGCCTGTCGCTGGCCACCGTGACCTTCATGCTGCTCAACGCCCGCAAGAAGTTCTTCTGGGCCTCGATGGGCGAGGGCTCGCTCCGGGCGGCCATGACCGGGGCCGTGGTGGCCTTCGGCACGCAGCGCTGGCTGGGACCGTGGGCCATGCCGGCCGGGGTACTCGCCGGCTCGGTTGCCAAGATCGCCACGCACCTGCCCGGGCTGTGGGACGAGATCCGCGCCCACTACCGGCTGCGGCTGGGATTCTCCGACCCGGACTTCCGGCGCTTCCTGGGGCTGATCGCGCCGCTGGTGATCGGCTCGGTCTTCGCCAAGTTCCGCGACGTCTTCAACAACGTCTACGTGATGTCCGGGGCCGGACTGGTCGGCGGCGTTTCGGCGGTGTACTTCGGCCGGAGCGTGGTCGAGACCATCAACTCGCTCTTCCCCTACTCGCTGTCGGTGGGCATGTTCCCCTACCTCTGCGAACTGGCCGAGAAGGGCGACAAGAAGGCGCTCGGCGAGATGCTCGACCGGTCCAGCCGCTTCATGGTGTTCCTCTTCCTGCCGGCCGCCGCCGTGCTGGTGGTGGCGGCCATGCCGCTGGCCGACTTCCTGTTCACCTTCAAGAAACTCCAGCCCGAGGACGCGGCCCTCATCGGCATGGTCACGCTCTACAGCGCGCTGGCCATGCCCTTCTACGGCATCGAACGGGTGATGATGAAGGGCTACTTCTCGAACCGCCGGACATGGGCCCCGACCATCATCGGCATCATCTGCTCGGCGTTGAGCGTGGCCGGCTGCTACCTGCTGATCACCAAGCTGGGCTTCACGGGGCGCACCGCCCTGGTGGTGGTCTCGCTTGCCGCGGTAGGCGCCCGGGCGCTCAAGGTCGTGCTCCTGGCCGCCAACCTCAAGCGCCACATCCCGATGTTCGAGCCGGGAGCCACGGCGCTCTTCGCCCTGAAGGCCCTGGCTCTCACCGCGGCGGTGGCCCTGGCCGGCTACGGCGCCCACGAGCTGGCCGCGCCGATGGCCGAGGTCCAGGGGCTCAAGGGCAAGCTCGCCCTCCTGGCCGACATGGCGGCCATCGGCACGGCCTCAGTGCTGGCCTTCGTCGTCGCCGCCTGGGCGCTGCGCATGGAGGAGTGGCACCTGGCCGTCGGCTGGCTCCGGCCGCGGCTGGCGGGGCTCCTCGGCCGCATCGGTCTCGGCAAGAGCGGTTCTTAGTTCCGGGTTCCGGGTTCCGGGTTCCGGGTTCGGAGTTCCGGGTTGTTGGGCTCCCGGCTTGAGGCACGGAAAGCGGGGCTCTGAGCTCGGAATTCGGAACTCAGAACTCCGAACCGGAACCCGCAACCCGGAGCCGCCTCAGCCATTGCGTCCGTTCCACTCGCGCCGATAATCCCGGCATGAGTGCGTCGATCCTTCCCCCTCCCCGCATCGGCAGCCTGCAGCTCGCCTCGGCGCTGGCCCTGGCGCCCATGTCCGGCTACGCCGACGCGGCCTTCCGCGTGGAGATCCGCCGCCTCGGCGGCCTGGGGCTGGCCTGGACCGAGCTGGTCAGCCCGCGGAAGCTCCTCGAGGGCAGCGAGGAGACCGGCATCATCCTCAAGAGGCTCCCCGGTGACCGGCCGCTCGGCTTCCACCTCTACGGCGCCGAGGAGGAGTACCTGGTCGAGGCCGCCCGGCGGGCCCTCGACCAGGGCTTCGATCTGCTCGACTTCAACCTGGGCTGCCCGGTTCGCAAGGTGACCAGGAAGGGCGGGGGAGCGGCGCTCCTGGAGCGGCCCGAGGAGGCGGCGCGGCTCGCCGGCCGTCTCGTCGCGGTCGCCGCCGGGCGCGCGCCGGTCACCGCCAAGATCCGGCTCGGCCCGGACCGCGCGAACCTCAACGCCCCTGAGCTTGCCCGGATGCTCTCCGCCGCCGGCGTGGCGGCGCTGACGGTCCACGGCCGGACCGCCGACGAGGACTACGACCGGCCGGCCGACCCGGCGGGCATCCGCGCGGTCGTGGCGGCGGTGCCGTCCATCCCGGTCTTCGCCAACGGCGATGTGGACTCGCCGGCCGCGGCGCGGCGGATGCTCGAGACCACCGGCGCGGCCGGCCTGGCCGTGGGGCGCGCCGCGCTGGCCGATCCCTGGGTACTGGCGCGGATCGCCGCGGACCTCGCCGGCGAGGTCTTCAGCGAGCCGTCCCGAGCCGAGCGGGCCGCTTTCCTGGTTGGCCACTTCCTGACGCTGCTTGAGATGCGCGGCGAGGAGATGGCCTGCCGCTCGTTCCGCAAGTGGGGCGAACTCTGCGCGCCGGCGCTGGGCCTGTCCGGCGAGGCGCGCGAACGCTTCGCGAAGCTCGAGCGCGCCAGGGAAATCGAAGCGCTGGCCAGGGAGCTACTGGCCGGGGGGTGAGGACCCCGACTGCCGTTCCGGGGGCGGAGCCGGAACCGGAGCCGGAGCCGGAACTGGAGCCGGGGCAGGCACCGGGCCGGGGGCCGCTTCGGGCCTGGGCTTGGCCCCTCCGGCCGGAGCCGGGTCCGTCTTGGGCTTGGGCGGTGTCCGCCAGCCCGGCGGGGGCGCGTCCGGACCCTCGCGCAAATCCACCCGGGGCTCGGGGGCGGCGCGGGGCGGCATCGGCGCCCGCCGCTCCCGGGCCAGCCGGGCCTTGAGGTCCTCGCCGGCGAGCTCCTCGACCCGGCCGTCGACGAAGAGCGCCCGGTGGCGCGCGAACGGCCAGCCGTGGGGCCGGGTCTCCCAGGCCAGCAGGCAGCCCGGGTCGTCGCCCAGCCGGCGCTCGCGCCCGGTCCAGATGTAGCGGGAGTCGGTCTGCGGGCAGTACCAGAAGCGCTCGTGGCGCAGCCGGCGCAGGACCATCTCCTCCAGCGCGCGGGGGCCGCAGGGCAGGACGCCGTCGTGCGCCTCAGCCTCGGCGCGGGCGGCGGACCAGAGCGCCTCGAGTTGCCCTCGGCAGGCCTCGGACTGGCGGTGCTCGCCGGTCCACTTGATGCCCGCGGTGACGATCAGCAGGAACAGGCAGCCGCAGGCGGCCAGGAGGTGGGTCCTCCCCGGACGCCATCCGCGCGCCGGGACCTGCGGCTTGGCCGCCGGCGGATCGGGAAGCTCAGCCATGACCGTCTCCTTCCGGGGCCGCGGCCGGGGCCAGCGGCAGGCGCACCGTGAAGGTGCTGCCCTCGTCCGGCCGGCTGGCGACCCGGATGGTGCCGCCGTGCAGCTCGACCAACCTCCGGGTGATGGCCAGCCCCAGCCCGGAGCCCTTGCGCGAGAGGTCCTGGCGGCGGCCGACCTGCTCGAACTTCTCGAAGATCAGCGGCAGGTCATCCGCGGCTATGCCCACGCCGCTGTCGGACACGGCCACCTCGGCCCAGTCCGGGCCGGTTGAGGTGGCCAGCTGCACGAAGCCCTGCAGGGTGAACTTGAAGGCGTTGGCCAGCAGGTTGACCAGGATCTGCTCGAGGCGGTCGGGGTCGGCCCGCACCCGCATGCCGGGCGCGCCCAGGCGCACGCGCAGGTCCAGCCGGCGGCGCTCGGCCTCCACCCCGAAGCGCCCGGCCACCGAGGCGGCCAGGCCGTCGAGGTCCACCGCGGCCAGGTCCAGATGGATGCGCCCGGCCTCCAGGCGGCTCATGTCCAGCAGGTCGTTGATCAGGCGCACCAGCCAGTCCACGTTGCGCTCGACCATGTCCGTCAGCCGGCGCTGCTCGTCGGAGAGCTTGCCCGCGGCCCCCTCGGAGAGCAGGCGGACCGCCTCGCGCACCGTGGCCAGCGGGCTCCTGAGCTCGTGGCTGGCGGTGGAGATGAACTCGGTCTTGAGGCGGTCGATCTCCTCGAGCCGGGCCAGGCGCGCGCCGGCCGACAGGTTGCGCAGGACCAGCAGGGTCGAGGCGGCCGGCCCCGCGGCCGGTCCCGACTTGCCGGGCAGCACCCTGGTGGCCGAGATCTCCAGAGGGAAGTCGGCGCCGCCGGCGGACCTCTCGACGATCCGGGCCGGTGCCCCTCCGCGCTCACGGGCCTCGGCCAGGACCGCGGCGAAGGCCGTGGCCACGTCGGCGGGCAGGAGCGGGACGAGGTCGCGCCCGCGGTAATCGGCGTCGAAGAGGCTGAGCATGATGCGGGCGTTGCGGTTGACGAAGCTCACCAGCCCGGCCTCGTCCACCGCGACCAGCCCCTCGGAGACCGAGTCCAGCAGCGCGGAGGCCATGGCCTCGCGGCCGGCCAGGGCCGAGCGCTCGCCCTCGGCGCCCAGGTAGGCCACCGCATAGGCGACGCGCTCGCCGAACCAGGCGGCCAGCCCCTGCACCGCGCTCTCCACGGCCACGTCCAGGCCCTCGGCGTCCAGCATGGTCCTGGCGATGACCAGGCCCAGCGGCTCGCCCAGGCCCCAGAGCGGCAGAAAGAGGTAGATCCGCCGATCGTTGCCGATGCTCCCGGGGGGCGCGACCTTGGGCCGGGCATCGGCCATGGCCCAGTTGACCAGCCGTGGGGAGAGCCCGACCTCCGGTTCGTCGTCGGACGGGGCCCGGCGGAAGTTCGCCGCCCACTGCAGGCCCGCTCCGCCACCCGGGCGCAGGAAGAAGAAGCTGGCGCGCTCGAACGGCACCACCCGGGACAGCCCCGCCAGGAGCGTGTCGAGCGGGGCGCGCACGCCCCTGGCGCCGGAGAGCTCGCGAAAGACCGGCAGCTCCGGGACGGGCGCCGCGGATGACTCCTGAGCCGCGGCCGGGGCCGGCTCGCGGCTTGGCCGGGGCGCCGAGCGCTTCTTCGTCACTGCCTCTTTCCAGTCAGGAGGTCTATCACGACGAGCATCCTACCGCCGGCCGGCGGAGTCGGCAAGGGTTTTCCGACAATGCCCGGCCGATGCCACATTCGCTGCCGGTTTCGATCCGGCCGCCGGCACCAGTCATCAGCCACCACCGCCTCGGCTTGCCGCCCCGTTGACTAACCCGGCGGATTCAGGTATGGTTAGAATAGGTAGAATTAGCCGGTCGGCCAACCCCCTGCCATATGAAGTTGTAGAGGGTTTTGGCCGATACAGGAAGTGCCGCGCCCCCGGCCGGGTTGTACATGCCAGCCGGGCAAGGATGACCGGCGCGGCGGTTTTTGCGCGTCTGCGGGGGGATGACCATGGTGGGCAGGATCAGCCTTCTGGCCGGGTTCATCCTGGCCGGTTCGCTCTGCGCCGCCGCTCCGGCTGCCGGGGCGGAGGCCGCGGCCGGGCGGGTGTCCGTGTCCGGCGAGGGCATTCTTCACGTGCCGGCGGCCACCCTTGACTCCCTGGGCGTGCCGGCCGCCGGCGACGTCTACGTCTACAGCGACGGGCAGGGCATCCACTTCTCGCGCCGCAACGGCGGCATCGACGTCTACGCCGCCACCTTCAGCAGCCTGTACGTCCGCGACCGCGCCTTCCTGATCGCGAACCGCCCGCTGACCGCCAGCGGCACCAGCCGGGAGATGTCCGCCCAGGCCGCCGCCGGAGGCGTCACCGCCGACGTCGCCTCCCACGTCGAGGTCTGCCACGTCGAGCAGAACCAGTTTTACATGAGCGGTTTGAGCAGCGCCTACCCCGGCGAGGAACACTGGTTCTACTCGACGATGCTGACCCCCGGCAAGAAGCTACAGTTGACTGCCGCACTCGCCGGGCCGCTGGCGGCCGGCACCGCCCGCGTGGTGGTGGCCCTGCGCGGCGCCACCGACGCCGGCGGCGGCAGGGTGAACCACAGCACCGCGGTGAACTTCAACGGAGTGAAGGTCGGGGAGGTGGTCTGGGCCGGGCTGGCCCGCCGGGAGGTCGGCTTCGATCTGCCCGCCGGGCTGGCTGTCGAGGGAGCCAACACCGTAGAGCTGGTCCGCCAGGCGCTGCCCGGGATCACCACCGACACGGTCGCCGTGGACTGGGTCGAGGTGCACTACCCGCGCGCGCTCAAGGCGGTCTCGGACCGGCTCAGCCTCAACGTGCCCGCCGTCTCGACGCCGGGCGTCGACTCCAAGCGCGTCGTGGTCGACGGCTTCTCCGGGCCGGGGATCGTCGGTCTGGACGTGACCGCCCCCTCCGCGCCGCAGCTGCTGACCCTGACAGTCCGGGAGACCGCGGCCGGCTGGTCGGCCGAGTGGGCCTCCCCGGCGGGAGCGGCCCAGCGGGTGGTCCTGGCCGGCCCTGCCGGGCTGCTGGCCCCGGCCTCGAGCCGCAGCGCCGACCCCTGGACCTGCCGGGACGCCGGCCGGGTCACGTATCTGGTGGTGACCCACGAGAACTACCAGACGCAGGCCGACGCCCTGGCTGCGATCCACGCCGGCCACGGGATGAGCACCCGGGTCTTCCCGGCGACCGCGGTTTACGACGCGTTCGGCTGCGGCCAGCCCGTGCCCGAGGCCATCCGCGCCCTGGCCGCCCAGGTCAGGCCGGTGTATCTGTGCCTGGTGGGCGACGCCACCGCCGACCCCAAGGGCAACCTCGGTGCGGTCACCGCCGGAATGATCCCGTGCTTCTTCGCCCAGGGCGCCTTCTTCGAGGAACCCAGCGACAACCCCTTCGGCTGCATGGACACCTTCGACGACTACCCCGAAATCGCGGTCGGCCGGCTGCCGGTGCGCTCCGCCGCCGAGGCCCAGGCCATCGTGGACAAGACGACCCTGCG
Source organism: Planctomycetota bacterium (assembly GCA_022703445.1). Lineage (GTDB taxonomy): Bacteria > Planctomycetota > SZUA-567 > JAKLDR01 > JAKLDR01 > JAKLDR01. Next base: position 70,072 of record JAKLDR010000012.1, read on the forward strand.
CCAGGCCAGCGTCAGCACCGGACAATCGGACATCAAGGCGGCGCTGATGGTCACCGACAATGCCATGGCGCTGTTCGCCTCCACCTCCTCCGACATGGAGGCCCAGTTCACCAGGTGGGGCACGGTCGACAAGGTGCCGTTCGCGAACTACGCCACGACGGCGGCCATCCGCGCCGCCATCGTCGCCGGCTGGACCGCCAAACCCCGCTACTTCACCTACTCGGGACACGCCTCGGCCACGGCCCTGGGCAACAACTCGGCGCTGCGCACGACGGATGTGGCCACCCTGAACAGCGGCGGTGAGCTGCCCGCCGGGGTGATCCTGGCCTGCCTGGCCGGTTACTTCAACTTCACCACCGGCAGCGACTCCCTGGCCGAGAAGCTGCTCAAGGAACCTGCCCGCGGGGTCTGCACCCTGGTGGCGCCGGCCGGCATGAGCGCGCCAGAGGGCCAGCGCATCCTGGGCCGCGAGATCGCCGCAGCCATCGCCGACGGCCGGGCCACGTCGCTGGGCCGGGCCCTGCTGCTGGCCAAGCGCCGGCTGCCGCTGGGCCACTCCGACGTGCTGCGCAGCTTCAACCTCCTGGGCGACCCGGCGCTGGACGAGCCGGGCGCCGGAGGGGACGACATCAACTGCATCGCTCCGTACATCACGGCCCAGCCGACGCCCCAGACGGCCGTGGCCGGCCAGAGCGCGACCTTCGCGGTCGTCTCCGGCGGCACCGTCCCGCTGGCCTACCAGTGGCGCCGGAACGGCGTGAACATCGTCGGGGCCAACGCGGCCACCTACACCACCCCGGTGACCGCGGCCGCCGACAACGGCGCGGTCTTCTCCGTGGTGGTGGCCAACGCCGCCGGCAGCGCCACCAGCTCCGGCGCCGCGCTGACGGTCCGGATCCCGCCCAGCATCGCCGCCGATCCCCTGCCCAGGACGGTGGACATCGGCCAGACCGCCACCTTCACGGTCTCGGCCGGCGGAGACGCCCCGCTGACCTACCAGTGGCGCAGGAACGGCGAGGACATCCCCGGGGCCACGGCCGCCTCATACACCACTCCCCCGGCGGCGGCCGCCGACGACGGGGCGATCTTCTCCGTGGCGGTGTCCAACGAGTTCGGCAACGCGGTCAGCGCCGGCGCGGTCCTGACCGTGCGGATCCCGGCCTACATCGCGACCCAGCCGGAGAGCCTGGCGGTCAACGTCGGTCAGACCGCCACCTTCACGGTCGTGGCCGGAGGCCTCGCCCCGCTGACCTACCAGTGGCGCAGGAACGGCGAAGACATCCCCGGCGCGGCGGCCGCCTCATATACCACGCCCGCCACCTCCGCCGGGGACGATGGCGCGGTCTTCTCGGTGCGCGTGGCCAACTCGGCCGGAAACGCCGTCAGTTCCGGGGCGGTACTGACCGTGCGGGTTCCGCCCAGCATCGTCTCCGCGCCGGCGAGCCGCGTCGTCAACGTCGGCCAGTGCGCATCCTTCGCGGTGAGCGCCGCGGGCACCGCCCCGCTGGCCTACCAGTGGAGGAAGAACGGAACGGACATACCCGGAGCCACCGCCGGCACCTACGTGACTCCGCCGGCCGCGGAGGCCGACAACGGGGCGCTCTTCACGGCAGTCGTGACCAACGCGGCCGGGAGCGTCGAGAGCGCCGCGGCGGTGCTGGGGGTGATCAGCGTCCCCCCGACGATCTCGGCCATCGCCGCCCAGCGGACCGAAGAGGACACTCCCGCCGGGCCGGTAGCCTTCGCGGTCGACCATCCGGCGGGTGCCGACGGGCTGGTGCTGACCGCCTCGTCCAGCAACCCCCGGGTGGTCCCGGCCGGCAACGTGGTCTTCGGCGGGTCGGGCTCCAGCCGGACCGTGACCGTGACGCCGGCCCCGAACGTGCACGGCCGCTCTAAGATCACCATCACCGTGCGCGCCGGCAGCCTCAGCGCCAGGACCTCCTTCGAAGTCAGGGTCCGGGCGGTCAACGACGCCCCGGTCATCAACGAAGGGGATTCCGTAGCCGTGAGCATGGACGAACGCGGCGGGCCTACGGCCTTCAGCCTCAGGCTGCATGCGACGGACGTGGACGGTGACGGCCTCAGATGGACGGTTGTGTCGGGCCCGGCCCACGGCCACGCCTCGACCGGCGGCCCGGGTCTGTCCGCGGCCGTCAACTACCGACCCGAAGCCGGGTTCACCGGAACCGACGCCTTCACGGTGCGCGTCTCGGACGGGGATCTGGCGGATACGATCACGGTCCAGGTGACTGTCAACCCATTCAACGAGGCGCCGGGAAGCGCTCCCGGCAGCAGTTCGGGGCGCCGGCCCGCGGGCGGCCCGTCGGTCGGAAGGCTCCCGGCCCGCTGACCGCCGCGGCGCGCTGCCCGGCGCTCCGTCAGCGGGCCGCGGACGCGGAGCTCACCTGGCGGCCAGGGCCGCGGCCAGCTTGGCCTTGGCGCTGCGGCACTCGCTCAGCACCGCCTCCTCGAAGCGCTGGGCCGGCAGGCCCTGGTGCTGCGGCTTGCGGTAGGCGAAGATGATCTCCCGCGATGAATTGATCACCGCACCGCGGCGCTTCTCATCGAAGGCCGCCATGGTGTTCTCGGCCTTGCCGCCCTGCGCGCCGAAGCCGGGGACCAGGAAGATCGCCCCGGGCATCTCGGCCCGGAGCTTGGCGAGCTCCTGCGGGAAGGTGGCGCCGACCACCGCGCCGACCGCCGAATAGCCCGACTCGCCCAGGTGGACCCGGGCCCACTCCCAGACCCGGTCGGCCAGGCGCTCGTAGACCGGGCGCGAGCCGCAGGACAGGTCCTGCAGCTCCGAGCTCGAGGGGTTGGAGGTCTTGACCAGCACGAAGATGCCTCGGCCGCGGCGGACCGCCTCCTCGATGAAGGGGGCCACCCCGTCAGATCCGAAGTAGGGATTGACGGTCAGGGCGTCGGCCGCGATCACCTCCACTTCGGCTCCGCCGATGCTGATGGCCCCGAGATGCGCGGTGGCGTAGCCGGCCGAGGTCGAGCCGATGTCGGCGCGCTTGGCGTCGCTGATGGCGATCAGGCCCAGCTCGCGCGCGCGCCGGACCGTGCGGCAGAAGGCGTCCAGGCCGGGCGCTCCGGCCTGCTCGAAGAAGGCGTTCTGGATCTTGACCACCCCGACCTCGCCGGCCACCGCCTCCAGTACCCGGCTGGAGAACTCGTAGAGGGCCTCCCCCGCGGCGGCCAGCGGCTCGCCGGGGTGGGCCGCGATGTGGCGCTCGAGCATGCCGGTGGGCAGCTGGTCGAGCCGCGGGTCGATGCCGACGCACAGCGGCGTCCTGGCGCGCTCGACGGCGGCGATGAGTCGGTCGGCAAAGTGGCTGGAAGGCATCGCTGGGATTCCATGGCCGAGGTTTGCGGGCCGCGCGGCGGCCGGCCCGGCTTCCGGGAACTGCCGTCAGGCTGGTTCAGTCGCGCCTGGGGGCGACGGCCGGCCCGCCGGCGGCCGCGTACCACTTCTGCCAGCGCGACTGGGCGGCGGCGCGGTCCTCGGGCAGAGCGTCGGGCCGGAAGTTGAAGTCCCGGCCGGTCAGGCCGCAGAGGAAGACGTTGGCAGTATTGCGCACCATGCGGGACTCATCGCCCAGCAGCGCGATCATCCCGCCAATGGCCTCCTGGTCGCGGAAGTTGTATGCCAACCGGCAGGCGGCGGCGCGAGCCTCCGGGGTCGAGGCGGCCAGGGCCCGACGGGTCCGGGGGGCCACGCTGTCGCCCATGTTCTGCAGAATGTCCTCGGCCCGCCAGAACTTGCAGGGGTCGCCGCTGTCCAGGTCCATGAGCAGCCGGCCGACCTCGTCGAGAGGCGCCTTGCCGAGCCCCAGCCAGGCCGGTACAGCCCCGGGAGCGGCCTTCTGCTCCGCCTTGGCGGGCGGCGCCTTGGCTGCCGTGTCCTTGGAGCGGCAGCCGGGGACCAACAGGGCCGCGGAGGCCAGGGCCGCCGCCGTCAATGCGATTCGCTTCAGGCTGATCATCTCTTCCTCCCGCTGTTTCCCGTGACGGTCACTCCGGTTTGGGGGCAGCCGGCGGCTGCTCCCCGGTCTTGGCCGGCGCCGGGGCCTTGGCCGAGCCGGCGATCTCCGGCCCGACCGTCCTGGCAAAGTCGCCCTTGAGCTCTGTGTAGAACCACTTGTCGTCTTCCTCGCAGCCCGAGCTGAGCTCGGCCAGGATCTGGCTGCACTCCTTGAACTTGGCGATGGCGTCCGGCGTCATGGCCTTCTTGTTCTTGAGGCACTCCGCGTGGGCCTCCTCAAAGAGCTGGGACAGCCTGGAGAGGGCCTTGGCCTCTTCCTGCTTCTTGACCATCCAGGGCTTCCACATCTCCGGCTTGGCCGCGCGGGTGCGCCTGGCGAGCAGGCCGATGGCCTCAAAGGCCTCCGGGCCGACCTTCTCGCCGAAGCTGTCGCAGCCCGCTATCAGTATCTCCAGCGCCGCCCAGCGCGGGTCGACCCGGCCGGCGGACAGCTTCAGGTGGGTGAAGAAGTCGTTGTATTCGTTGGCCTCCTTGGGGGCGGTCAGCTTCACCGGCGGGTTGGCCCGGCCGATGACCGCCAGAGCCCGGGCGGCGTTGAGGCGGGCCGGGACGGAGCGCTCGCTGGCGTCCAGGGTCAGGCACTTGGCCAGCGCCGGCGCATCCTCCAGGCGCCCGATCAACCCCAGGGCCTCGGCGGCAGCGGCGCGCACCTCGACCGGCTCATCGGCGGAGGCGGCCAGCCGGCCGAGCGCCTCGGCCCCTCCCGCCCAGCGGCGCAGGCCGGCGGCGGACGCCGCGGCGGCGCGCACCTCGGCGGCCTTGTCGGCCAGAGCCTTGGGGATGGTGACGTCGAAGAGGCTCCCGCCAACCAGGCCGAGGAACTCGACCGCGGCGGCCTTGATCGCCGGGTTCTCCGAAGCGACGCGCTCGAGCAGCTCGGCGTCGGAGGGCACCTCGTTGAGCATGATCAGCGTGCGGCCGCAGGCCTGGCGCATCTGCGGAGCGGGCGCCCCGAGCCCCTTGACCAGCTCCGGGCGCATTTCGGCGCGCCCGGCGATCTCGGTGGGACTGCCGGCACAGGCGATGGCGTAGATGGAGGCCACGGCCGCGTCGCGGACGTCGGCGGCCGCCTGGGCCTGGGTGACGAGGGCCTTAACCGATTCCACCGAGCGGATCGACCCCAGCGCCACTGCGGCGCGGACCTTGACCAGTCCCTCGCTGTCGGCCAGCCTCTTGGCCAGCGGGACGGCCGCCTCCGGGCGGCCGGTCAGGCCCAGACCGTAGGTCGCGCAGAGGCGCGCCCAGGGATTCTGATCCTCGGCCAGTGCGGTCAGCCGCGAGAGGCCCTCGGCCCCGGCCTTGGCCAGGGCCAGCGCGGCGGCACCTCCCGCGCCGTCCAGATCCTCGGCCTTCTGGCAGCGGCGGACTATGTCCGCGGCCTTGTCGAGCCCGGAGCCGAGCTCCCCGGTGTTCACGGCGGCCTGCAGCCGCACCGCCGGATTCTTGTCGTAGAGCTGGGAGATGCGGTCGTTGCGGACCATCACCGGGACATAGGCCAGGAACCCGAGCACGCCCAGGCCGACCGCAACCAGCGCGGCGGTCTTGATGTGCTTGACCTTGGCCTGGGCCCACTCCTGCTTCTCGCGCCGGGAAGCCGAGCTGGGCTCCTGCTTGTGGCGGTCGCTGAGCCGGCGGCCCGAGGCGGTCCGGGGGGCCGGGGCCTGGTTGGTCTCGAGGCCGATGGTGTCGAGCCGCTCGCCGGACTGGTACTCCGGCGGCTCGGAGAGCAGTTCCTCGCGCTCGTGGCCGCCGACGCCCCGCGTCGCGGCGCCCGGCCGGCGGGAGCTGGGCCGCTTCGGCGGCTGGGCTCCGGGTTCGGGTTTGCGCCTGCTGGAAGGCAAGGTCTGGTCCTCCGGCTGCCGCTGACTGCGCTGGGAAGGTGCAGCTATTCTAGAAACGCCGACCGGAGGTGTCAAGCGCGGGAGCCGTTGAATCATCCTCGGTTTCCCGTGGAGGTAATTGAGAGGGCAGACTGGAGGGTGCAGAGGAGTTGGTGAACAGAGAAGGCGACCAAGCCAGAGGTGAGCATGATGCGG
>JAKLDR010000120.1 GCA_022703445.1 Planctomycetota bacterium
GGAGTTGGCGGGCATGACCAGGTTGCGGGCGGCCAGCACGAAGCTGGCGGTGTCCTCGCCGGGCTCCGGGCGGAAGATCCGGTCGATGCCGGCCCGCTCCAGGCGCCCGATCACGTCGGTGGTCAGGGTGACGCCCGGCTCGAGGAGCACCTCGCCGCTGACGTGGAAGATGGCCCGGGCGTTGCGCTGCCCGGGTTTGAGGTCGGAAGGTCTGAGCTGTTCTATGCCTAGCTCACCTCCCGGACGCGGATGCCCGCGTCGCGCCCCCGGCCGGTCGCGCCGAGCGGTTCACAGACGGAACCGGACCCTGCCGCCGACCACGGTGAGCACCGCCCGGCCCTTGAGCTCCCAGCCGGCGAAGGGGGTGCTCTTGCCCGGCGAGCGGAAGGCCGACGGGTCGACCGTCCAGCGCCGCTCCGGGTCGATCACGGTGACGTCGGCCGGCGCGCCGACGCAGAGCGTCCCGCGGGGCAGCAGCCCCAGCACCGAGGCCGGGCCGGCGGTCAGGCACTGGACCGCCGTGGCCAGGTCGAGCCCCCCGGCGCCGACCACCCGGTCGAGGATCACGCCCAGGGCGGTCTCCAGCCCCACCACCCCGGAGGGGGCGGCGGCGAACTCCTGCTCCTTCTCCTCGGGGGCGTGCGGGGCGTGGTCTGTGGCGATGGCGTCGATGGTGCCGTCGGCCAGGCCGGCGATCAGCGCCTGGCAGTCCTCGGCGGTCCGGAGGGGCGGGTTCATCTTGAAGGCCGGGTCGTAGCCCTCCAGGGCCGCGTCGGTGAGCGTCAGGTGGTGCGGCGTGACCTCGCAGGTGACGGGCAGGCCCCGGCGCTTGGCGGAGCGGACCAGCTCGACCGAGCCGGCGGTGGAGACGTGGCAGACGTGGACGCGCGCCCCGGCCGCCTCGGCCAGGCGCAGGTCGCGGTAGACGGCGATCTCCTCGGCGGCGGCGGAGCGCCCGCCCAGGCCCAGGCGCACGCTCTGGTAGCCCTCGTTGGCGGTGCCGCCGGAGACCAGGTCGGTCTCCTCGCAGTGGCAGAGGATCGGCCGGCCCAGGCCGCGGGCGTACTCGAAGGCCCGGCGCATCAGCCGCGAGGAGACGATCCAGTCGCCGTCGTCGGTGAAGGCCACCGCGCCGGCGCGGTCCATCTCGGCCATCTCGGCGAGCTCCTTCCCGGCCCGGCCCTTGGAGACGCAGCCGGTCGGGAAGACGTTGGCCAGGTCCGTGCGGGCGGCCTGGAGGTAGATGTGCGACACGGCCGTGGCGCTGTCCACCGGCGGGTCGGTGTTGGGCATGGCCAGCACGGTGGCGAAGCCGCCGGCCACCGCCGCGGCCGAGCCGGTGGCGATGGTCTCCTCGCTGGCCAGGCCCGGCTCGCGCAGGTGGACGTGCAGGTCGATCAGCCCGGGCGTCACCACCAGGCCGCGCGCGTCGAAGGTCTCGTCCGCGGTCAGCCCCTGGCCGGCCGCGGCGACCAGCCCGTCCTTGAGCAGCAGGTCGCAGACCCGGTCGAGCTTCTGGGCCGGGTCGATCACCCGGCCGCCGGAGATCAGCAGACTACCCACGGGCCGGCCCTCCGCAGGAGGCTTCGGCCGCGGCGGCGCTCCGGCCGGCCGCGACGGTGAGCTTGAGCACCGCCATGCGCACGGCCACGCCGTTGGTCACCTGGGCCAGGATCACCGACTGGGGTCCGTCGGCCGCCTCCGGGGTGATCTCCACCCCGCGGTTGGTGGGCCCGGGGTGCATGACCACCAGGCCGGGCTTGGCGCGCCTGAGCCGCTCGGAGTTGAGTCCCCAGATCCGGGCGTACTCCCGGGCGCTGGGCAGGAAGGCGTCCTGCATGCGCTCGAGCTGGAGGCGCAGTACGTTGACCACGTCGAGCTCCGGCAGGACCGCGTCGAGGTCGCCGGTCACTTCGGCGCCGGTGGCGGCCAGCTCGGGAGGCAGCAGGGTCGGCGGGCCGATGAGGACGACCCGCGCGCCGAGGGCCTTGAGCCCCCAGAGGTTGCTGCGCGCCACCCGGCTGTGGCGGATGTCGCCGAGGATGCCCACGGTCAGGCCCTCGACCCGCCCGAGCTTCTCGCGGATGGTGAAGATGTCGAGCAGCCCCTGGGTGGGGTGCTCGTGCTGGCCGTCGCCGGCGTTGATCACCGAGCCGCGGACGGTCCGGGAGATGAGCGCCGGGGCTCCGCTGGCCGCGTGGCGCACCACCCAGACGTCGCCGCCGATGGCCTGGAGGTTGAGCACGGTGTCGGCCAGGCTCTCGCCCTTCTTGAGGGCGCTGGTGCCGGGGGAGAAGCTGACCACCTCGGCGCCCATCCGCCGGGCGGCGGCCTGGAAGGAGTTGGCCGTGCGCGTGGAGGGCTCGAAGAAGCAGTTGACCACGATGGTGCCGGCCAGGTCCTTGAGCGGGGGCTTCTCCCGGGCGGCCACCGGCTTGAGGCGCGCGGCCTCGTCCAGGAGAGTGGTCAGCTCCTCGCGGGTCAGGCCCTCCAAGCCAAGCAGGTGCTTGCGGGTCCAGGTCATTCCCGGGGTCTCCTCCACGGGGCGCCTCCGCCCCGGCAGGGGGCATTTTGCACACTCCGGGGGAGGAGTGCAAGTGCCGGTGGAAGGGGCAGATGGCCGACCAGAGGCGCGGCCCGAGGTCTCAGCCTCCAGCCTCCAGCCTCCAGCCTACAGCCTACTGCCTACTGCCTACTGCCTGCAGTCTGCAGTCTACAGCCTGCAGTCCGCCATCGCCGTCCTATCTGGCCAGCCAGATGAGGAAGACGACGAAGGCCAGGACGATGGTGTAGACGCCGAAGGGCAGGAGGTTGCGGCGCTTGACCAGGCGGGACAGGAACCAGACGCTGGCCAGGCCGCTGAAGAAAGCGACCGTGAACCCGGCGGCCAGGGCGCCCCACGAGCCGGAGGTGGCCAGGGACCCTATCTCCAGGGCGTCGCGCAGTGCTGCCCCGCCGATGGCCGGCATGCCCAGCAGGAAGGAGAAGGCGAAGGCCTCCTCCCGGCGGATGCCGCAGATCAGCCCGGTGCTGATGGTTGCTCCCGACCGACTGATGCCCGGGGCGATGGCCGTCGCCTGGGCCAGGCCGATGAGCAGGGCGTCGCTGGCCTTCATGTCGCGCATCCCCCGGGTCTCGACCCCGAGGTAGCGCGAGGCGGTCAGCAGCAGGCCGTTTACCAGGAAGCACACGGCGACCAGCGGCAAGTTGTCGCCCAGCGTTTCCAGGCGCGACTTGAAAGCCAGCCCGACGACGGCGGCCGGTACCGAGCCGAGCAGGATCCAGGGGATGACCTTCCGGCGCGTGGTCAGCAGGCTGAGGATTTCGTTGCGGAAGTAGATCAGCATGGCCAGCAGCGTGGCGAAGTGCAAGGCCACGTCGAAAGCCACCCGCTGGGTGCCCTCCAGCCCGGACCCGAATAACTGGTGCCCGAGCGCCAGGTGCCCGTCGCTCGACACCGGCAGGAACTCGGTGATCCCCTGGACCAGCCCGAGCAGGGCCCCCTGCCAGAAGCCGATCGCGGGGGCCGCGGCCGGAGCGGACGCGGCCGCTTCGGCGGCAGGCGCGGTGGCCGCGGTAATCGCGGCGGCGGAGGCCAGCAGGGTGGGGGGCAGCAGCATGTACATCAGTATACGGTTATCGGCTGCCGGCGCATCCGACTTTCGGCGAAGCGGCTGGCGTTGAAAACCCGGCGGCCGGCCGTATAGTGGCGCCGTGACCGAGAAGGAGCCGACCATGACCGCCAAGAACGTGCAGCAAGCCTACCGCCTGGCCGCCGAGCGCTACGCCGAGCTGGGCGTGGACGTCGATGGGGCGCTCGCCGCCCTGGGCAAGGTTTCGCTCTCGCTGCACTGCTGGCAGGGCGACGACGTCCGCGGCTTCGAGCGCGCCGGGGAGCTCTCCGGCGGCATCCAGGTGACGGGGAACCACCCGGGCGCGGCGCGCACCCCGGATGAGCTCCGCGCCGACCTGGAGCAGGCCTACGCGCTCCTGCCCGGCAGGCACCGCCTCAACCTCCACGCCATCTACGGCGAGTTCCAGGACAAGCCCGCCGACCGCGACGCCATCGGCCCCGAGCACTTCCGCGGATGGGTCGAGTGGGCCAGGCGCCGCAAGCTCGCCCTGGACTTCAACGCCACCTGCTTCTCGCACCCCAAGGCCGCCGATGGCTTCACCCTGAGCCACCCCGACAAGGCCGTCCGGCGCTTCTGGGTCGAGCACGTCCGGCGCTGCCGGCGGATCGCCGCCGGCTTCGGCCGGGCCCTGGGCAGGGCATCGGTCCACAACCTGTGGATCCCCGACGGTTCCAAGGACGTGCCCGCCGACCGCTGGGGCTACCGCGCGCGGCTCAAGGAATCGCTCGACGCGATCTTCGCCGACAAGCTCCCCGGCACGCAGATGGTCGACGCCGTGGAGTGCAAGCTCTTCGGTATCGGCAGCGAGAGCTTCGTGGTCGGCTCGCACGAGTTCTACATGGCCTACGCCATCCCGCGGCGGCTGATGCTGTGCCTGGACATGGGCCACTTCCACCCGACGGAGTCGATAGCCGACAAGCTCTCGGCGCTGCTGCCCTTCGCCGACGGCCTGCTGCTCCACGTCAGCCGCGGGGTGCGCTGGGACAGCGACCACGTGGTGGTCCTGGACGACAGCCTGCAGGCCCTGGCGGGCGAGGCCGTCGCCGGCGGCGAGCTCTCGAAGATCCGCTTCGCCCTCGACTACTTCGACGGCAGCATCAACCGCGTCGGCGCCTGGGTGCTCGGCGCCCGGGCCACCCAGAAGGCGCTGCTCATGGCGCTCCTGGCCCCGGCCAAGCTCATGCGCAAGGCCGAGGTCTCCGGCGACAACTTCAGCCGGCTCGCGCTCGCCGAGGAGGCGAAGAGCCTGCCCCACGGCGCGGTCTGGGACTACTTCTGTAAGAAGGCCGGCGTCCCGCTCGACGCGGCGGCCCGGGCGGAGATAGCCAGCTACGGGAAGAGGGTGGCGGGGGAGCGGGGCTGAGCGCGACGGGCGGCGATGGACTTGCCGTCAAGAGCGGATTAGCGGTAGCTGTTGACGTGATAGCTCAACGTCTCTAGACACAGGACTGGCCTCAATCCTCATCTGTGGCCGCAAGCAGCGCGATTTCGCCGCGGGCAGGGTTGAAGCAGGCGATACCGATATCCCATGCCACCTGGCAGTACCACTCGCTGGGCGAGTCAAAGATGCACCAGTGGCACTGTTGGGAGTCCGCTGCCACGTCATGATAAGGAGCGCCGACCGGCGCTCCGACGAGTCCGGCCAGAGAGCGCCACGCGAGAAGTCTGCCGTATGCGGCACAGGCCCCGCTGCTGTATGCGCCGCCGCTCGATGCAGCCGAGAACAGAACCGTGAACACGTCTTTCGCCGTAACGCTTGTCCGCAGGCGAAGGGTGTCCGCCAGTCCGAGAGACTCGAGCCCCAACTTGGGGAGAATTGAGGCCACATCGTCACCGATTGCCAGTTCTATCCGGAATACCCTGGCCTCGACCTTGCCGTTTGATTCCTGCTTCCAGTTCAGGACCGCAGCGGCTATGAGGTCCGCCCATTCGATCGATGTGGCCTCTGTCATCTCAAGGCTGCCCACTGACGGGGCCGCTGCAACCGTCTGGTATTCGCCCATGGGACCAAAGGGCATGCTTGTGCCCGATGACCCGAGACCGTACTCCGGCAGGAGCACGCCCTGTTCAAGATCAAGAAGTGTGAGCGGCAGCAACGCCAAAGGATGTTTCGCTTCCGCGAGACGAACCTGAGTCTCGCGGGCAGCCGCTGATTCCATCGGAAGCTTGCGGCGGACGACGGCTTCTTGAAGCACAAGGGCGGCCATCTCCAGGTCAGGTGGTTTGCGCAGGAGCGCGTCTATGACAGCAGGCGTTTGTGCGGCCACGACCCTGGAGGCTGTCCTTGGCCCGCGTGCCCATACGGAACCGCCTATGCTCTTGGGGGGCCCGGCGGCAAGTTCCAGCGCTGCCAGAGCGTTCTCGTGCCCCTCGGTCAATGCCAGTGCTTCGACTATGCGTTCAAGGACTGCACGCAACGCCCAATCCGGGATCCGACTGCGCGGTCCTCCCTTGCTCAGTTCGGTGAAGATCTCCTTGAGCGGCTCCCGGTGGCCTTGCCGGGCGCGTCCGTCAATGAAGTCATAGTGATCGCCCAGATTGGAGACGTCATCCAGGCTGGAAACGAAGGAGTCTCGCGTGATCATGCCCAATTCGTCTCTGCTATTCCGGCGACCGGGATTGGCTACTTCCCGTGCACCCCCGAGCTCCCGAACCCGCCCGCGCCGCGGTCGGTGCTGGGCAGCTCCTTAACCTGCTCCCACTCGGCCTTGACGACCGGGCAGATCACCAGTTGGGCCACGCGCATGCCGCGCTCGACGGTGAAGGGCTCGTCGCCGAGGTTGGCCAGGATCACCCCGACCTCGCCGCGGTAGTCGGCGTCGACCGTGCCGGGGCCGTTCAAGACGCAGATGCCCTTCTTGAGAGTGAGCCCCGAGCGCGCCCGCACCTGGGCCTCGTAGCCCGGCGGGACGGCGATGAAGAGGCCGGTGGGCACCAGCGCCCGCTTGCCGGCGGCGATCTCCAGGGGCTTGTCGACCGCGGCGAGCAGGTCCATGCCGCTGGCGTGCTCGCTCTGGTAGGCGGGCAGCTCCAGATCCTCGGTGCCGGCGCGGCGGGTGACTTGCACCTTGATGGTCATGACTTGCTCCCGGTTCCGGCCGCCCGCTTCTCGACGAAGTCCAGTATCCGTGCGGCGATCGCGTCCTTGCCGAGCTTCTCCGGGCCGGTCCAGCCGCCGCCGGCGGTGAGGAAGGAGACCTCCGCCTCCCCGGCGCCGAGCGCGGCCGGGCTGTTGAGCACTGCGAAGTCCTGGCGCTTGGCGGCCATCTTGGCCTCGGCGTTGGCGCGGGCCTGGGTGGAAGCCGCGGTCTCCAGGGCGAAGCCGACGACGGTCTGCTCCGGGCGCTTCATCCCGCCGAGCAGCGCGGCCACGTCGGGGTTGGGCACCAGGCGGAGCGTCAGGCCGTCGCCGGACTTCTTGATCTTTCCGGCCGTGCGCCTGGCCGGCCGGTAGTCGGCCACCGCCGCGGCGGCCACCAGGGCGTCGCAGCCCGGGAAGAGGCGCTGGCAGGCGGCCAGCAGGTCCCGGGCGTTGCGGATGCGCGTGACCCGGGCGCCGGCCGGAGGGGCGATTTCCACCGGGCCGAGCACCAGGTCGACCTCGTGGCCGCGCCGCAGGGCCTCGGCGACGACGGCCAGGCCCATCCGGCCGCTCGAGCGGTTGGTGATGCAGCGGACATCGTCGATGTCTTCGCAGGTCGGCCCAGCGGTGACCAGGATCCTCAAACCACAACCCTTTCTCGAAACGAAATCGCCGATGCGCATGGGAGCGAGGACAACAGGTGGGTTCCGTACCCGCCGATGAACGCAGATGAGCGCCGATACAGCCGGACCCATCGGCGCCTATCGGCGTCAATCGGCGGTTTCACTGCCGTTGTTTCTTCTGTTTCGCGGCCTTGCCGACGATCTCCTCGATGGCCGCGAGGATCTCGGGCACCTCGGCCATCCGGCCCATGCCGATCTCCCCGCAGGCCAGCCGGCCCTCGCCGGGGCCCACGAAGTTGGCCCCGCGGCGGCGGAGCTTCTCCACGTTCTCGGCCACCGCGGCGTTGGCCCACATGTGGCAGTTCATGGCGGGCGCGAAGAGCACCGGCCCGGGGAAGGAAACCAGCGCGGTGGAGGCCAGGTCGTCGGCGATGCCCGCCGCGGCCTTGGCCAGGATGTTGGCGGTGGCCGGGGCCACCACCAGGACCTCGCCCCAGTCGGCCACCGCCAGGTGCTGGTAGAACTCGCCGCTGGAGCGGTCGAAGGTGTCGGTGTGCACCTCGCGCCCGGAGAGCGACTGGAAGGTCAGCGGCGTCACGAAGCGCGCCGCGTTCTCGGTCAGGATGCAGCGCACCTCGGCGCCGGCCGAGGCCAGCTTGCTGACCAGGTCGGCCGCCTTGTAGGCGGCGATGCCTCCGGTGACGGCCAGGACTACGCGGCGGCCCTTGAGCACGGCGCGACCCTCCCGTTCCTACTTGGCCGCCGGTCCGGTCTGGGGGGCGGCGCCGGTCGGCAGCGGGGCGCCGAAGAGCCCGCCGGAGGCCGGACGCGCGGAGGCCGCCTCGGCCTCGGCGCGGCGCGCGGCCTCGATCTGCCGGGCGCGCTCGCGCTCCTCCACCACCCGCGAGGAGCGGAGCTTGTCGGCGTCCGCGCCCACGGCCAGATTGATCAGATCCTTCTGGAACTCCGCCAGCGCCACCTGGATGAAGGGCCGGCCCTCGACCGGGACCAGCGCCGGCCAGCCGCGCTCCAGCTCGCGCACGCGCTTCTGGATCAGGCTGACGGCCTTCAGGCGCCCGCCGGCCTTGGCGGCGAGATCGTCTATGACCAGGTTTTCAAAGCCCATGATGCTCCGCTCCCTTCCCGAGTGATTCGGGCATGCTCGGCCCGGCGGATGGCGTCGATCTCCGCGATCGCCTCCTCCTGCCGTCCGTTGATGACCAGGTAGTCGTAGTCCCCGGCGCGGGCGATCTCCCGCTCGGCCAGCTCCATCCGCGCGCGGACCCGCTCGGGGCTGTCCGTGCCGCGGCCCCGCAGCCGCTCCTCGAGGATGCGGCGGGACGGCGGCAGGACGAAGATGGAGACGGCCCGGGACCCGTAGAGCCGGCGCACCGCGTCGCCGCCCTGCACGTCGATGTCCAGGAGGACGTCGTGCCCGGCGGCCAGCTGCTCCTCCAGGAACGGGCGGGGCGTGCCGTAGAAGTTGCCGGCCACCTCGGCGTGCTCGGCGAAGCGCCCGGCGGCGGCGGCGCGCCGGAAGGCCTGGCGGCTGATGAAGTGGTAGTGGCGGCCGTCGACCTCGCCGCCGCGCGGGGCCCGGGTGGTGCAGGAGATGCTCAGCGCCACCCGCCCGCCGCTCATGGCCGAAAGCTTCTCGCAGAGGGTGGTCTTGCCGGCGCCGCCCGGGCCGGAGACGATCAGCAGGACGCCCAGCGACCCGGGGCGAGGGGAGGGGACCGCGGGGCGCGCGCCGCGCCGCCCTGCCGTCCGCCTCGTCGTTCGTCTCTGTGCCACGGCCTCGCTCCTACAGAACGTTCTGCACCTGCTCGCGCAGCTTCTCGATCGCCGACTTCATGTCCACGATCAGCCTGGCGACCTCCGTGTCGGCGGCCTTGGAGCCCGAGGTGTTGGCCTCGCGGTGCAACTCCTGGACCAGGAACTCCAGCCGCTTGCCGGCCGGCGAGCCGGCGGCCAGGGCCGACCGGAACTCGGCGATGTGGCTGCCCAGGCGGTGCATCTCCTCGGAGATGTCGGTCCGGTCGGCCCACCAGGCCAGCTCGCGGGCCAGGTCCTCCTGGCGGGGGGCCGAGCCGGGCAGGGCCTCGGTGAGCTTGCGGACGCGCTCGGCGGCGCGCTCCACCAGCCCCTTGATGGTCTCGGGGTTGCGCGCGGCCACCTGCTCGCGCAGGGCGGCGATGGCGTCGAGGTGCGACTCCAGGTCGGCCCGGAGCCCGGCGCCCTCCCGGCGGCGCATGTCCTCGAGCTTGTCCACGGCGGCGGCCGCGGCCTCGAGCAGGGCGGCGCCGGCCCCCTCCTTCTGGCGGCGCGAGCCGGCGGAGGCGAAGAAGTCCGGCTGGGAGGCCAGCGACTCCACGGTGACCTCCCCGGGGAGCTTGAGCTTCCGCGCCAGGGTGCGCCAGGCCTCGACGTAGGCCTGCACCCGGGACTCGTCCAGGGAGAGGGCGTCCTCGGGCCGCTCCGGGAGGAGGTCGGCGCGCAGGTCGACGCTGCCCCGGACCAGGCGCTTCTCGACCAGCGCGCGCAGCGGCTCCTCGTGGAGGCTGTACTCGCCGGCCATGTGGGTCTTGAGCGACAGGTAGCGGCCGTTGACCGAGCGGATCTCGACCTCGGCGCGCCAGCCGCCGGTCCGGGCGGAGCCCGAACCGAAGCCGGTCATGGACAAGAGCGGCGCGGCGCCGCCGTCCGTTGCCCCGGGTTTGCCTGGACCGCGCTTGGCCATGTCGGAAGCGGCGCCGGCGGGGCTACTTGCCGGCTTCCGGCTTGGCGGGAGGGGTCTTGGCGTCGCCCGCGGGCTTCTCGGAGACCGGCTTGGCGCCGTCCGTCTTGGGCGTTTCCTTGGCCGGCTCGGGGGCCGGAGTCGGAGCCGGCGCCGGAGCGGGGGCCGGGGCGGGCGTCTTCTTCTCGTTCTCGGCGGGGATGTCCACCACGGCCTCGACGCCGTCGGCCTTGGGTTCCTTCTTGAGCTCGGCTTCCTCAGGCCGCAGGGCGAGACTGAGGCCGCCGGCCAGGACCAGGAAGATCACGGACAGGATCGCGGTCATCTTGCGCAGCGGGTTGGACGCGCCGAAGGCGCTCTCCGCCCGGGTGCCGCCCAGCGCGGCCAGGCCCCCGCCCTTGCCCTCCTGCAGCAGGATGGCCACGATCATGAGCAGGGAGACGATCCCGAAGATGACCCCGGCGATAATCAGCAGAACGTTGTCCACCGCAGCAGCCCTTTCTCCCAGCGCGCCTAGGACGAGCCGACGATGGCCGCGAAGTCCGCGGCCTTGAGGCTCGCGCCTCCGACCAGCGCCCCGTCGACGTCCGGCATGGACAGGATCGACTTGGCATTGGCCGCGTTGACGCTGCCGCCGTACTGGATGCGGACCGCCTCAGCCGAGGCCTTGCCGAACAGTTCGGCGAGCAGCCCGCGGATGGCGGCGTGAACCTCCTGGGCCTGCTCGGGGGTGGCGTTCCTCCCCGTGCCGATGGCCCAGACCGGCTCGTATGCCAGCGTGACCTTAAGCATATCCCTGGCGTCCAGATTCGCAAGGGAGTTCCGCACCTGGCCGGCGACCACCTCCAGGGTCCGGCCCGCCTCGCGCTCGGCCAGCACCTCGCCGACGCAGACTATGGGCGCCAGGCCCGCGGCCAGCGCGGCGGCCAGCTTGCGGTTGACGGTGGCGTCGGTCTCGCCGAAGAGCCCGCGGCGCTCGGAGTGCCCCAGGATCACGTACTTGCAGCCGGCGGAGACGAGCATGCCGGCCGAGACCTCGCCGGTGAAGGCCCCGGACTTCTCCCAGTGCATGTTCTGGGCGCCCAGGGCGATGGCCGAGCCCTTGAGCTCCGCGCCCACCGCGGCCAGCGCCGTGAATGGCGGGCAGACGGCCACGTCGGCCTTGCCGCCGCCGGCCAGGGCCTTGACCAGCTCCCGGGCGAGGGCCGCGCCCTCCTCGGCGGTCTTGTTCATTTTCCAGTTGCCGGCGATGAACTTGCGACGCATGGGGTTCTCCTCTGTCCGAGGGCGCCGTCCGGGCGCCCCTACTCGGCGATTATCCAGCCCTCGGCCATGGGATTGGCCGGGTAGTCGGTCGGCGGCGGGGCCCCGGCGCCCAGGTCCTTGCCGTACACCGTTCCGTCGGTCGAGACGATGAACGTGCGGTATCCGGTGCGCCCGTAGATGGCCGGGGAGGCGCAGAGCGCGTAGTCGTTGACCCAGTTGATGGGCTGGCCGCCGACGGTCTTCATGTCCGTGAAGTAGTAGCCCTGCTTGGCGGCCAGCGGGGAGCTGGCGTTGGCCATGACTCCGTCGAGCAGCCCGACGGGCGTGCCGCCGGGGTCCGGCGTCGCGTAGAGGACGTAGAAGGACGGCCCGGAGAGCTTGTTGGCGTTGGGCGCGGCGTAGCTCAGCACCTTGTCGCCGTCCCAGTCATTCTTCTTGTACATCACCTGGGCCATGGAGTAGGCGCGGCAGGAAGCCACCCCGACGGTCTCCTGGCTGCTGCGCCGGGCCGCCAGCAGGCTGGGGATGGCGATGGCCGCGATGATGGCGATGATCATCACCAGGAGCAGCGCCCCGCCGCAGCCCAGCAGCACCCAGACCCAGCCCGGGGTCTTCTTGGCCTGATTGGCGTCGTCCGGCATCCGCGTTCCTCCAAATGTACAAGGGGATCGAGAACCTATTGTACGCACGGAGGCCCCGGCCACAAGGTTATGAAGGCGTTTTGGGGAAGCGCCCGCCGGACTGGGGGGGCGCCGCGCGGCGCGGCTCTGCGGCCTACGGTTTCCTGTCGCCTGACTTCTTCCAGCCCGCGCCCTCGATGTTGGTGGGGAAGTCGGTGAGGAACTCGGACTTGCCCAGGTCCTTCTCCCAGACGTCGCCGTCGGTCTTGTGCAGGTAGGTCTTCCGGCCGGTCTCGCCGTAGACGGCCGGCGTCGCGCAGATGGCGAAGTCGCCGTCCCAGTTGATGGGCGCGCCGAAGATGGTGCGCATCTCGCGGTAGCGGTAGCCGTCCTTGGGCGTCCCGTCGGAGCCGCGCGCCGCGGCGAAGGCGGCGTCGACGAGCTTGCGGGCCTCCTCGGGCGCCTCGGCCAGGTCGACGAGCTTGGCGAGGTCGTCGCAGTAGCGGAGCTTCGAGGAGCCGGCTCGCGCCTTGCTGTGCCAGGCCCCCTGGACCTTGTTGTAGGCGCGCAGTTGTTCGACGATCCGGGCCTCGGCGGCCTCGCGGCGGTACCGGACGATGCCCATGGCCAGGGGCACGCCGATCATCACCGCGCCGAGCGCCGCGAAAACCAGGAAGATCCGGCGGAAGCGCCGCCACTCTCCGACGACCTCGGAGCGCAGCCGGTCGGCGGGGTTCTGAAGGGGACTGGGAGTTTCGGTGGTCATGGGTTCACTCCGCAAGGGTCCAGCCCGCCGCGGCCGGGTCGGCGGGGAAGTCGGCGACGAACTCGGACCGGCCGAGGTCCTTGTGCCAAATGCGGTTATCCTCTCGCATGATGAATGTCAGGTGTCCGCTGTTGCCGTAGACGACCGGGCTCGCGCAGAGAGCAAACTTGCTGTCCCAATTGATGGCTCGTCCACCTATGGAGTTGCACTCGAGGAAGCGATAGCCGTGAAACGGGATGCCGTCGAGACCATGTGCGGCTCCCATCTCTTTCAGTTGGGAAAAGCCCAGATCAGAGATCCTGCTTGCATAGGTCTTGGCGCCGAGGTGGTACATGTACTGCGCCAGGTTGTAGGCGACCAGTTCCTGCACGATGGCTACGATGTTCTCTCTTGATCCCATTCCGTCAGTCAGGTCTCCTTTGGTCCCCGTGCGCCGACAGCGCACACGCTATGCAACCACCTTCCGGATGGCCTTGACCTTCTTCATCATCTCCGTGAACTTGGCCGGCAGCAGGGCCTGCTCGCCGTCGCAGACCGCCTCCTCCGGGCAGGGGTGGACCTCGACGATGATGCCGTCGGCGCCGGCGGCCACCGCCGCCAGGGTCAGGCTCTCGACCAGGTCGGCGCGGCCGGCGGCGTGGCTGGGGTCGACCATGACCGGCAGGTGGCTCTCGGCCTTGAGCACGGCCACGGCGGAGATGTCCAGCGTTCCGCGCGTGGCCGTCTCGAAGGTGCGGATGCCGCGCTCGCAGAGGATGACCTCGTGGTTGCCCTCGGCCAGGATGTACTCGGCGCTCATCAGCAGCTCCTTGATGGTCGCCGAGAGCCCGCGCTTAAGGAGCACGGGTTTCCTGACCCGGCCGAGTTCGAGCAGCAGGTCGAAGTTCTGCATGTTCCGGGCGCCGACCTGGAGGCAGTCGGCGTAGCGGGCGACCAGTTCCACGTGGCGCAGGTCGCGGACCTCGGTGACCACCGGGAGCCCCTCGGCGTCGCCGACCTCGCGCAGGAACTTGAGGCCGTCCTCGCCGAGGCCCTGGAAGGCGTAGGGGCTGGTCCGCGGCTTGAAGGCCCCGCCGCGGAGCGCCTGGGCGCCGGCGGCGCGCACCAGCCGGGCGGTCTCGGCCAGCACCGGGAGGCTTTCCACCGTGCAGGGCCCGGCGCACATCATGAAGTGGCCGGCGCCGATCTTCACCCCGCCGACCGACACGGCCGTGCCGCTCGGGGCCACCTCGCGGGAGGCCAGCCGGTAGGGCTTCAGGACGGGGATGACCCGCTCCACGCCGGGAATGGCCGCCAGGGGCAGCTCGGCGAGCTTCTGCTCGTCGCCGCGCGCCCCGATGATGGTCCGCTCGGTGCCCTTGGAGACGTGGGGCGAAAGCCCCTTCTTCTCGATGCGCTCGACGACGTGCTGGATCTCGGTGTCGGATGCGCCGGGCTTCATTATGAAAATCATGGGAGCACCTCGGTTGCGGGTTGCTGGTTGCTGGTTGCTGGAACGTGGGGCACCCGCCCGGGATCCTTCTCCATGGCGCGCACCAGGCCGCCCAGCAGCCGGCCGACTTGCTGAGACAGATCCCAAACGGGCTGCAACTCAGCCTTCGAAGCGTACTTCAGTCGCTCGCTCAGGAGCAGCTGGGTCTCGAGTTCCATGAGTGAGCCGCGGGCAATGAGCAGGAAGCGGCAGAAGTCTTTGCGATGCTTGCGCCCCTGGCCTTCGGCAATGTTAGATGGGATGGAGACGGCTGCCCTCTGCAGTTGGCTGGCAAGTCCGAAGCGTTCCTGCTCAGGAAGCTTCCTGCATACAGAGTACACTGCCTCGGCCAAATCCATGGCCTTCTGCCAAGCTTCAAGATCGCGATAGCAGAGCTTGGTATTGCCCGGGGGCATCGGAGCCCGTCCCTTTCTGTCGTATCCAGCAACCAGCAACTAGCAACCCGCAACCACCGTTAGACCTCCGCCGCCGGATAGCTGCCCAGGACCGCCAGGTGCCGGCAGCGGCCGGACAGCTCCTTGATGGCGGCCTCCACCGCGGGGGTCTTGATGTGGCCCTCGAGGTCCACGAAGAAGTAGTAGTCCCAGGCCTTCTTCTTCGAGGGGCGGCTCTCGATGCGGGTCAGGTTGATCCTGCGCTTGCTGAAGGGCGAGAGCATGCCCAGGAGTGCGCCGGGCGCGTCGCTGATCGAGAACATCAGCGAGGTCTTGTCCCGGCCGGTGGGCTCGGCGGCGTCGCGGGAGATGACCACGAAGCGCGTGACGTTCTCGGGGTTGTCCTCGATGGCCTCCTCGAGGATGGCCAGGCCGCAGGCCTCCGCGGCGGTGTCCGGGCCGATGGCCGCCGCGCCCGGCTCCCTGGCGGCGCGCTCGGCCGCGGCCATGGTCGAGGCGCTGTCCTGCAGGGCGGCCTCGGGGAAGTTGGCGCCCAGCCACTGCCGGCACTGGCCGAACACCTCCGGCCGCGAGTAGATGGTCCTGATGGCCCCGCGCGCCGAGCGCGAGAGCAAGTTCTGGTGCACCGGGATGAAGATCTCCGAGCAGATCTTCAGGCGGGTCTCCATGAAGCAGTCCATGGCCGGGTTGACGCCGCCGTCGGTGGAGTTCTCCACCGGGATGACCCCGTAGTCGGCGTGGCCGCGCGAGACCGCCAGGAAGACGTCCCGGAAGGAGCTGGCCGGGTGGTACTCCACCGAGCTGCCGAACTTGCCCCGCGCCGCCTTGTGGCTGAAGGTCCCGTCCGGGCCGAGGTAGGCCACCCGCGGGCAGCGCTCCAGGGCCAGCGACCCGGACATGATCTCGCGGTAGATGGCCTTCATGGCCTCGGCCGGCAGCGGTCCCTTGTTGAGGGCCTGCACCCGGTCGTAGACCGCCTTCTCGCGGGCGGGCACGAAGACCGGAGCGCCCTGGGCGCGCTTGAGCTCGCCGATCCGCCCGGCGCACTTGGCGCGCTCGTTGATGAGCCGCACGATCTCGGCGTCGAGCCCGTCGATCCGCCGGCGGAGCTCGACGAGCTCGGGGGCGGCGGCAACGGCGGGTGCGGACGGCTGGGCCTTGGCCTTGCGGCGGGCCTTCTTCCTGGGGCCCACCTCAGGAGATCTCCTCAATGCGGTAGCGGAGCTTGCCGCGGGGCACGGGGACCAGGACCTCGTCGCCGACCTTGTGGCTGATCAGTGCCTGGCCCACGGGGCTGGTGGTCAGGATCTTGTTCTCGAGCAGGTCGACCTCGCCCGGGCCGACCAGCTGGTAGGTCTCGGTGTCGCCCGAGTCCAGGTCCTTGACCTTGACGGTCGAGCCGAAGACCACTGTGCCGGAGGCCGCGCCCGAGGCCATCTTGGCCCGGTCGATGATGTCGGCCGAGGCCAGCTGTCCCTGGAGCTGGCCGATCTTGGCCTCGATCTTGGCCAGCTCCTCGCGCGCGGCA
>JAKLDR010000121.1 GCA_022703445.1 Planctomycetota bacterium
AAGAGCACGATCTTCTTCTCGCCGGCGTCGTAGGCCATCCCGGGCAGGATGCGCCCGGAGGGCTGCTGGCCGAGCGGCTGCTCGAGGGCAGACCACTTCTTCCCCGCCTCGGAGAAGAGCCAGGTGCCGCAGTGGCCGGGGTACCACTTGCGGGCCTCGGTGATCTTGCCGCCGTCGTCGGTGGTGAGGCGCCGGACGCGCTTGGCGGTTTCGTCCAGGATCCAGTCGCCGGCGGCGACCTTCTCCTTTTCCTTGCCGACCCGGCCCCAGACTCCGCCGCCGCCGAAGGAGACGGCCTCCTTGTTGTGGGCGTCATAGGCCATCGCGCCCCAGATGGGCAGGCGCAGCCCGTCCCTCTGGGCCGACTCGATCGCCGGCCCGCCGGCGACGACCGCGGTGTTGAACTCGGCCGACTTGTCGCTCATGGAGAGCGGCGAGACCAGCGGCTCCCAGGTGGCGTCGGCCGGGTCCATCAGCCAGCCGGCGGTGGCCTGCTTCTTCGAGGACCACCACCACTCCTGCTTGACGAAGAGCACCTTCTTGAGGCCCGGCAGGTAGACGTAGCCCTTGGGGCTGTCCCACATGTCGGGCACAGCGGGGATCTTGCCGGGGACGAAGGACCACTTGGACTCTTCGAAGGCTATTTTGCGGTATCCGGGCCCCTCCCGGCCCTCCGTCTCGGTCAGGATCGGCGCGATCAGGCCGAAGTCCCGGTCGGCGATCCAGCAGAGCGCCGGCCCGGTCATGCTCGGCCAGCTGCCCTTGGGTGGCGGGTAGGTGCCGTCGCCGAGCGGCGTCCAGGTGTTGGCCGGGGCCGCAGCGGGCTCGGCGGAGAGGGCCGTGCCGCACAGCGCGGCGGCGGCCAGCAGGATGACGGCGGCGTTTCTCATGATCGTTTCCCTTGTGGTCATTCGACCGGCGAAAGCTTCAGGCTCGCCGGATCCAGGCGCATGACGTGGACGTTGAGCCAGGCGGCGAATCCGGTGGGCGTGATGCGCACGACCACGCCCAGTTCCGGGTCCCAGTGCGGCGACCAGTCGCGCGGGCCGGCGTGGACCCCGGCGAACTTGTCGCCTTCGCTCGGCGCGCTGTACCACTTCTTCTCGGCGCACTTGTAGAACCAGAGCTTCTCGGGGCCTTCCTTGCCCGTGGCGAAGACCATCAGGACGGCATCCATTCCGGGCACGTAGGTGGCGTCGCCGTAGGCGGCCGGCGGCGCCTTGCCCTCGGGCTTCTCCTCGCTCCAGGCCTTGGCCGCAAAGTCGAAGACCCAGACCCGGGCGTCCGGATAGAAGTAGACCAGCCGGTCGCGCTTGGAGTCGTAGGCCAGGAAGCTGTGCTCGTCGTGCCTGGGCGGGCCGCCCTTGGCTATCTCCTCCCAGCGGCCGGCCTTCACGTCGGCGCGGGCCAGCAGCCCGGGGCTGTAGGCGTAGAGCCCGTGCGGCGCGGTGGCGAAGGCCACCTGGTCGGAGTAGCTGTACTTCCCCGGGCACATGCCGATGTTGGCGGTGAACATGCGGTGCTTGATGCTGAAGACGTCGCCGACGTAGTTGACCACCGTATCCGAGCGGGGGTCGACGCCGTAGCTCTTGCGCGCGTGGCTCAGGAGCAGCGACCAGCCGCCGAAGCTGACGCCCGGAGGGCCGCCGACCATGCCGTGCAGCCAGATCGGGTTGTAGTTGGTGGGGTCGGCCATGCCGTCCCAGCGGTTGACGGTCAGGTCATAAGTGGACATCTCCGCCCCGGCGTAGGCGCTGTGCCCGCCGCCCCAGGCGAAGCCCCGGTGGGTTTTGGTGTCGTAGACGTAGCTGCCCCAGTTGCGCTCGGGGGCCAGCTTCGGCGGGTTCATGTTCTTCCAGCTGTTGGCCGCGAGCCCCTTGAGCCCCGCCAGGACCGTCTCCTTCTTCTCGGGCTCGCCCTTGCCGGTCAGCCACTCGCCGGGCAGGTCGGTGGGGCCGCCCTTGTTCTTGCAGTGGTAGGCGCTCTTGGGATTGACCGCCTCGGGCTGCGCCTTGGGCGCCGAGCCGACTTCCAGTCTGAGCAGGTTGACGGCGATGCCGCCGTTGCCGCTGCCTCGGCCGTAGAACCCGGCCGCGATGGCCTTCATCGACGGCAGGTACTCGGCGGAGGCATAGAAGGCCGGCGCGGCGAGGTCCAGGCCCAGGCGCGTCCACTTCTTCTCTTTGGTGCTGAAGGCCCAGACGTCCTTGAGCGCCTTCCACCCGCCGGTGTAGCCGCCGACCAGGAGAACCACTTTGCCCTCGGGGTCGTAGACCATGGCGTGCCCGGCGCGCGGCGCGGGGCGCACCGGCAGGTCGAGCTTCTCCCACCTGCGCGAGGCGCAGTCGTAGAGCCAGGTGTCGTCGAAGCAGCGGGCCAGGTCGTCGCCGCCGAATAGCACTATCTTCTTCTCGGCAGCGTCGCAGGCCATGCCCGGGAGGATCCGGCCGGAGGGCTGCTGGCCAAGCGGCTGCTCGATGGCCGTCCATTTCTTGGACTCCTCCGAAAACGTCCAGGTGCCGCAGTGGGCCGGGAACCAGCGGCGCGCGCTGGTGACCTTGCCCTTGTCATCGTCCGTCAGACGCCGGCAGCGCTTGGGTTCGGCCGACTCGTCATAGATCCAGTCGCCGGGACCGACCACGCTCTTCTCGCGCTCGACCCGCCCCCAGGTGCAGCCGCCACCGCAGAGCACGGCCTCCTTGTTGTGAGCATCGTAGACCAGCTGCCCCCACAGCGGCGTGGTGCAGCCGTCCTTGCCGGGGACCGGGTTGAAGTCCGCCGAACGGTCGGACATGGCCACAACGTCGGGCAGGTTCTGCCAGCTGCCGTCGGCCGGATCGAAGAGCCAGGAACTGACCGCGGTCTTGCCGCCCCACTTGCCCTTGAGGACCAGCACCTTCTTAAGCCCGGGCATGTAGCAGTACGCCTGGGGGTCGGTCCCCCGGTTGGGGGTCAGGTCCTTGGGGACCTTGCCCTTCAGCCGCTCCCAGGCGCCCTTCTCCAGCGGGAAGCTCCAGTAGTCGGCCTGGACGATGTCGAAGCCCGGCAGGACCACCGCCTCCTTCTCGGACGGCCCCCAGACCAGCTTGCAGCCGATCAGGCTGGGGTAGTTGCTGTCCTTGGGCAGGGGGAATGTCGCGCTGCCCTGCGGGGTCCACTGGTTAGCGGGCAATTCGCCGGCGAGCGCTGCCGACCAGGAGACCGCCAGGACAACCGCGCTGAGCAGGTGCATTCTCACGGTCCAGGGCTCCTTCACTTCAGCGGCGTCGCGCCGAGCGTCGCGGCGTCGACCTTCACCACCTGGAGGCAACCCGGCCGGAGCGCGCAGAGCGTGCTCCAGACCAGGTCGCGCTTGGCGTCGTAGAGCAGCCCCAGGTCCACGCTCGAGCCCGGCTTGCCGCCGTTCATGAACTCCGCGCCGGGCATCTTGGCGCCGAGCCACCGGTTCTTCTCGCAGTCGTAGAACGGGACCACCACCCCACCATCCCCCTGCAGGAGGAAGCCGAACATGACCATGTCGCTCTTGGGCAGGTAGACCGACTCGCGGGCGAAGCGGCCGCCCTTGACCGCGTCCATGCCCTCGGGATTGAGCTTCTTGACCTCGCCGGTCTTCAGATCAGCCGACCAGACCTGGCCGTGCGGGCCGTCCTTGCTGACGGAGGTGGTGAAGACCAGTCGGTCGCGCTTGGAGTCGTAGGTGATCGTCGAGCTGTCGCAGACGGTCGCGGGCAGCGGCTCGCCGGAGGTCTTGATCTCCTTCCAGGCCTTGCCGCCCTCCAACTTCCACAGGCCGTGCTTGGACTGGCTCTCCTTGGTCTGGGTCCAGCAAAGCACGCCCTGGGGCGTCGAGACCAGGTAGTTGATGTACTTGCTGGTCTTGAAGGGCAGGTCCCCGAACTTTTCGGCGTGCGGCCAGGTACGCGTCGCCGGGTCGTAGAGCATGGTCATGTGGCCCTTGATGTAGGCCACCCGCTTGATCGTGGGGTCGTAGGCGTAGGCGTGGTAGTTGTGGTTGCCCCAGGGCGCGCCGTTGAAGGCCCACAGGCCCGGGCCGTTGAGGTCGTAGTTGTACTCCAGCGCGAACTGCGGCCGGCAGGCGATGCTCCAGCGGCCGGTCTTGATGTCGTAGTGGGCCATGTCGTTGCCGAAGTAGGAGCTGTGCCCGCCGCCCATGTGCAGGATCTCGTCGCGGTCGGAGTCGAAGGCCACCGTGCTCCAGCCGCCGCCCTGGCGGTTCTCCGGCCAGCGCGGGCACTTGAGCGCCGTCCAGGAGTTGGCGGTGAGGCCCTTCAGCACCGCCTCGGTTGCGGCCGGGTCGGGCGGCGGGACGTCCTTGGTATACCACTCCGGGTCGAAGGAGCCGGTGCGGAACGTGAGCGTCCCGGGCTTGGCCCCGTACTTGGCGGCGCCTTCGGCGTCAACCGTCGAGGCGTCCAGCCGGCAGAGCCAGGAGCTGTGGGCGCTGCCCTTGGTCACGCCCGGGCCGATCCAGACGACGGTGTCGTCGTCGGCTGCGGCGGCCGCCGCGGCGCTGTCCGCGCCCCCGCGCCCGACGTAGTCGGCCGGGCCGTCCTTATCGTAGCGCCGGATCAGCTTCCACTCGTTCGCCGCCACGTCATAGGTCCACATCTCGAAGGGCAGCGGCTTGGTGAGATCAGCGCAGTAGGACGTCGCAGAGCTGTAGCACTTGCCGCCGAGGAGCACGATCTTCCCGCTCTTGGGCAGCCGCAGGAGCGCGTGACCGAACCGCGGCGAGGGCGAGAGCGCCGGTTTCTTCTCCTCCCAGGTGCGGCTGGCACAGTCGTAGACCCAGGTGTCGGCATAGAGCTGGTCGAGGCGGTCGCCGCCGAAGAGGACGATCTTCTTGGTGGCCGGGTCGTAGACCATGGGCGCGAGCGCTCGCGGCGGCGGCTCGGTTTTGAGGTCGAGCTTCCGCCACTCGTTCTTCTCGACCGCGTAGACCCAGGTGCCGGGCGAGCCGTCCGGGGTGAGCACCCCGCAGCCGCCGAAGAGCAGGATCTCCTTGTTGACCGGGTCAGCGCACATCGCCGACCAGCTCAGCCCGCCGCGGCCGCCGACCTCGGGCATGGGGCCGGCCGCCGCCTTCGTATCCTTCCAGGTCCGCTCCTTCGGATCGTAGCAGAGCGTGTGCCCGCAGATCAGCGCGTAGACCTTCCCCTCCCAGGGCGGCGCGGCGTAGTGGTACCACATGTAGGTGTGCCGGCGGTTGGGGCGAACCAGACCGCCGGTGTCGGCCATCTCGAAGTAGGGCGACTTGAAGTTGACGTCCTTGACGTTGCCGGTCTCGCCGCCGCGGTCCTCGGCGCCCTTGGGCAGGTCGTTCTTCCACTTGCCCTCGGCCGGGTCGAGGCTCATCACGTCGTAGGGCCGCTCGCCGGTGAAGTGGTGGGTGATGCTGCCGCAGAAGAAGATGAAGCGTTTGAGCTCAGGAGACCAGACCAGCCCAGGCGAGAAGCCCGGCCCGAGGTCGCCGTCGGAGACCTTGGTCCACTGGTTGGGCGCTCCGGCAGGCTCTGCGGCGCACACCGCGCCGCCAAGAACCGCCAGTACCGTCAGCGTCAGGATCGTCCTCATCGCCCCGCCCTCCTACTTCGCGGCCTTCTTCAAGCGGTAGACCCACATCGCGCCGTTGTCGCCGCCGTCGGCGGCCGCGTAGACGAAGTGCGCGTTGACCTCCGGCGAGTAGAAACCGTGGTAGCCGGGGTAGCCGACGCCCGGGAACTTGGGCGGCATGGGAACCTTCGGGGTCCACTCGTAGGTGTCCGGGTTCCATGACGCCACGTACTCGGCGGCGCGGAAGACCACCACCCGGTCGTTGACCGAGTCGTAGTTGAGCACGCCCGTGTTGGACGGCGGCAGCGGCAGCGCGTTCTCCTTGTTGGGCGGGTTCGACCAGCTGTCGGTGGCGACGTCGTAGATGTAGACGTAGCCCTCGTCCTTGCCGAGCTCGCCCCCGGTGCTCAGGTAGATGCGGTGGCGCTTGGTGTCGTAGCAGGCGCCGTAGTCGCCGCCCTTGGGCGCGCCCTTGGGCTTCTTGTTGACGACCCACTCGCCGGTGACGGGGTTGCCGATCTGCTGCCCGGCATCGCTGCTGTAGGTCCAGATGGCCTTCTTGGTGGGCAGGTAGAAGGTGGCCTCGCCGCGGGCGCCGCCGCCGCGCGCGGGCTTCTTGCCCGCCGGCCGCTCGAACTTGCCGGTGACCGTGTTGAAATAGAGCGGCTGGTTGGCCACCTTGTCGGGCTTGCCCTGGGCCTTGAGGTGCTCCGCCCCGGCCAGATACCACTCCTTCTTGGCGCTCCACCAGTCGGGGTCGATGCCGCCCGGGGCGCAGCCGTTGTAGATCCACTTGTGGCTGTCCGGGTCGTAGGTGTGGGTCTGGCCGCTGTGGCTGCGCGCGGCCAGCGGCACGACGTTCCCGTCCTTGTCGACGAGCTGGCCGTCGTCGTTGACCTTGAGCACGCCCGTCTTGCAGTCCTCGCCAAAGGTCTTGGTGTTGACGCCCTCGAAGATGCAGATCCATTTATGGGCATTGAGATCGTAGAAGAAGATGTCGTCGTAGTGTCCGTCGGGCTTGATGAAGGCGTGCGGGCCGGCGCCGCAGATGAAGGCGCCCTGGAACTCCGGCGCGTAGGCCATCTTGTGGCTCCAGGAGCGGCCGCGGCCCTGGCCCCACTTGGGGTCGGGCGCGGGCTTGCCGAGGTTGACCCACTCGCCGTCGCCGAGGGCCTTGATCTTCTCCATGTGCGGCCCGGGGGCCGAGGGCAGGCCGGCCAGCGGCCCCTTGACCTCGAGCTTGGCGGGCTCGGCGCCGAGCCCCGTCCCGCCGCAGGCCAGGACCGCGAAGCCGGCCAAGCCCACCACCACTACGCCCAATCTGCTAGCCATCGCCTCAGTTCCTCCCATTCCGGAGGCCGTTGCCGTTCTTGAGCACCTGCTCGGCGCCGGCCGGTTCGACCAGCCGAACCTGGATGTCCACGCGCACCGCCGGGGCGGCCGGATTGAGCCGGCGCGCCTCGAGCCGCTCCAGCGCCACCCGGGCCATCTCCTCGGGGCGCCAGACCGCCGCAGCCGGAACCGTCCCGCCCAGGAACTCCGGCGCGAGGACCTCGCGGTACTCGCGCTCGGTGGCCCAGGCGACGAGCTCGACGCCCTTGCACTTCGCACCGCCCGCGCGGATGGCGCGCTCCGCGCCCAGCGCGGCCTCCAGCCACATGCAGACGATGCCGTCCGGACGCTCGGCGGCGGCCAGCAGCCGCCCGGCGGCGGCCTGGGCCTGCTCGACGTTGCCGTGTTCGAACTCGGCGGTCAACTCCGGGGCGAAGTCCAGGCCGGCGTCGGCCAGCGCGGCCCTGGCGCCCGCGAAGCGCTCGCGGCTGTGGGGCGTGCGCGGAGCCGAGCCCAGCCACGCCAGCCGCCGGCGCTCGCGCCCGAGCAGATACCCGACGGCCTGGCGCGCGCCGTTGAAGTTGTCCTGGATGACCACGTCCACGCCCGGGACATCCGCGTAGGCGTCGACGATCACACAGGGCAGCCCGCAGGCCGCCGCCGCGTCGACGAAGGCCACGAGGCTGGTGTCCAGGACCACGCCCGCGCAGCCGGCCTCGCGGACCTCCTGCATGGTCTGCCCGGCGCTCTTGCCCCGGCAGCCGATGGCCAGCGCGTGCCGCCCGCCCGAGATCAGCGCCCGATTGAAGGCCGAAAGGATCTGCTCGTGGGTGAAGTCCCAGGGAGCCGATGGCTCGGCCTGGGCGAGGACGTAGGCGACTGGCCCCGGGCTCGCCGCCTTGGGACGAGCCGCGACCGGCCGGTAGCCCTGCGAAGGAATGGCCTCGATCAGCCCCTCGCCGACCAGCCGCTTGAGCGCCCGCCGGACCGTAACCCGGCTGACCTTGTTTTGAGTCGCGAGGTCGCGTTCGGGCGGCAGGTACGAGTCGCTGGCAATGCCGCCGGCGGCGAGCATGCCCTTAATCGCATCGGCGACCTGGCCAGCCAAGTCCCTTCGACCGGTATTCATGCGGTATCCTCAGCAGCGCCTTGCGGTATTTGCGTGGTATTCATGCGGTCTTATACACCGGGAGGCCCGCGCTGTTGGCTAAAATAACCAAATCCGCTGCGTGCTAACTACTTCTCCACCGGCACCTGATGCCACTCCGGCAGCTTGACCTTGGCGGAGGCCTGCCAGGCGGATAGCCACAACCCGGCGGTAAGGCGCACAGCGGCGCGGCAGCGCGCCAGGGCAAACTCGCGCACGGCCGGGTCGAGCTTCTCCGGAGGCGGGCCGGTCGGCGCCGGCAGCGCGGCCTCGAGTTCGTAGACCTTGTCGACTTTGCCAGCCGACTCCTCGATGGCTGCAACCGCCGCAGCGAAGGCGTCGGGCAGCTCAGGGATATCCAGGTCCTTGGCCAACTCTCCGGCCTTGAGGCCGGCGCGGTCGGGGAGCGCATCCACCTTGAAGTGGATCCCGCTCCGCGGCGACTTCCCGCCGGGCCCGGCCTTCCCGTCGAAGTGCACGGTGGAGTGCAGCGGCTGGGCCGCGTCGGCCGTGAAGTGCGATAGGATCCCGCCGATGTAGAGCACCTTGGCCTTAACCCGCTCGTCCGCCGGCCACTTGCGATGCTCGGCGAAGGCGATGGTCAGCCGGTCGTGCCAGTCGCGGATGGCGTACGGCAGCCAGCCCACCTTGTCGGGGTCGAGCTGGAGTTCCCGGCAGAGCGCGCCAAACTCCGCCCGCCCCACAGGCAGCTTGCGCCCCCGAAGCAGGTCGTAGTCGATGAAGTGCTCCGGCATCTGCGACGGGCGCAGGCTGACCGGCAGCTTGCCCTCGGTCCAGAGGTCCGGGTCGTTGGTGTAGAAGGCGAGCGTGCCGCCGGCCTTCCGGAAGAACTCCGGCACATCCTGCGGGAGCGCCTCGGCCGCCGCCCGGGTCACGGTCCAGTGCCCGTAGGGCCACCAGGCCAGCGCCGTCGCCGTCAGCCCCGCGGCCAGAACAACCACCGCGGCGGCGGCAGCCACCGCTCTCCCGGCACGGGGCCGCCCTGCCCTACCCCGCACCGCCAGATACCTTTCTGGCCGCGGCCAGCTCGCGCTTCAGCCGCCGGCGGGCCCGAAGCGCGCGACGACGACGACGCCGCCGCCAGACCCGCAACTCCTTCGCGCGGAAGGCGACCCAGGCGGCGCACAGCGCAAGCCTGCGCCGGGCAAGAGACCACCCCTCCCCGAAGTAGGCGTCGAAGAAGGCCTCGCGCAACTCCCCTGCGCAGCGTTCCAGCCGCAGCGAGCTGAACAGCCAGTAGAGGCTGCTCATGCGGGCGTAGATGCCGGCTTCCCCGCGGGCCAGGCGGCCGCGGTCGAGGTCGATCAGCATGAAACGCAAGGCGCCAGCGCCGGAGTCGCTCGGGGCCGGAGCCGCCAGGACATGCTTGGCCCGCAGATCCACATGGACGAAGCCACGGTCGTGGGTGTGGCGGATGAACGGCATCAGTTCCCGCAGGAGGCCGACCCGGGCATCGTCCCGGTCCGAGGAACCCCAGAGACTGCGGAAGGACCCCGGAAACACCGCTTCCCGCGAGGCGAAGTAGCACTCGCGCAACAGACCGCCGATCCGCCGCTCGGCCCAGAGGGCCGGCTCGGGGGTGGGCACGCCACGGTGAATCGCTTCCCAGCCCAGCGTCCATTCCCTCCTGGCCCGGGAGTGCCCCAGCGAAGCGAACGAGGATCTCAGGACCCCCCTGCTGAGGTAGCGCTTCACGTACACCCGCTGCATGCCGCCGCCGAGGTCGGGCAGCTCCACCAGCAGTACCTGGCGGGACTGGGAGTACTTGGCCCCGCACACATTCAGGCCGCAGGACGTTCTGGCGGTCTGGCCGCAGCGCAGATGCCAGGGGAGGGCTTCCAGCGCCAGCCCCGAGAGCAGCGGAACGCACTCGCCGCGCAGCCCCCCCAGCTCGAAGGGGACCGTCGCGCCGGGCAGGACGCAGTCAGCGGTCAGCGCCTCGCGGGACACGCGCGCGCGACCTCCGGGAATGGGAGGCGGACCATCTGCACCGAGAGCCCCCGCAGCCAGCGGCGGACCGCGCCAACCCGACGGGGCCCGCCAAGAGAGAACGGCGGAGAGAGCACCCCCCGCCGTTCGTTGTTGGTTTGGCGTCCCCACCCAGGTGCGCCCACCAAGCAGGGAAATCATAGTCGAGTTGCGGGGAAGAGGCAAGCACTTTCCGCCGCGACGTATACGGGTGGCCGGCTGACATGGACACTCTGCGTTGGCTGGGCCGGGATGTTGGGCGGCGCGTGGACGGACGCGCCCTCACTCCCGGCCTGGCCGCTTGGCCAGCGCCGTGGTCAAAGCCGAAGTCAGGCGCGGTGTCTGCCCGACCTGGTCGACGCGCGGATCCGCGCGGTGTTCAGCGGGCGGGCGAAGGTTTAGGGCCATGAACGAAGGCGCTGCGATCGGCCCCAATGGCTCTCCTTGGGCTGGCAAGGGCGTGGCGGGCTCGGCCTGCGGCCGACTGCTGGCCTACTTCCGCGAGCGCGACGGGCTCGAGATCTCCGGGATGAAGATGGACACGGAGATCAGCGAGATCCATGGTGATCGCAATGCCAGTACCAGGAAGCGTGGCGTCTGCGAGCAGATCGACCCGCGCGTGGAGTGGATCAGCTGCTCGCGCAAGTACCGGGATGGCCACCTGGTCTACATCTACCAGCACACCTGGACGCGTGGTCGCGTGCCTTACGAGAAGCCGCTGCGCGAGGGCGGGCTGACTCCTGACAGCAGGCTAGAGCAGATCCAGGCAGGCACTCGCGTGCCTCCTCGAGCCTACTACGAGGTGGCCAGGCAGGCTGGGCTGCTTCCCGAGGGATTCGAGATTCCTGCAGCTGCTGGCCAGGTCCAGGTGCGCAAGGCGCGTGAGGCAGCCGAGACTGCCAAGCCCGCATCGCCAGCGCCCGTGCCTCCCGTCTGTAACACTGCTGGACAGGGTGCTCTCTTCCCTGCCTTCCAGCACCCGAGATAAGAAAGGCTACTTGAGGATCATGGGCTACGCCCGCATGGCTGAGTGTATCACCCCGCGCCCGCGCGGCTCGGCTGTCGCTCCGCTTGTGTGTGCCGTTGCCCCTGGTTACTTGAGGATGTCGGGCCAAGCCCTTCGGGCCGCCGCGCGTGCGCTCGCGTCTCCTGCGCGATCTGTGCGCATCCGTGCTCAATTGCAGAAATGGAATATGCGTCTGGATTGCGTAACCCCAGCGTTTACGGGTCCTTCCGAGCGGCAGATTTTGCCGGCGCGGTTGCGAGCTTGGGCTCTCGCGTGCACGAGGGGGGCGAATTGGGGTGGGAGGTCACATTGAATGGAAGCTTCTGACGTGACAGCGGCCGGCGAGGCGCTCTTGACGCGAGCGCTTGCTCTCGTGGGTGCTGAAGGGCTCCGGCCCTTTCTCGATCTCTTCGAGCTCGGCCTGCTGTATCGACTCTCAGTAGCGGCTGACGCTCCGGATCGGCGTCTACGCTCGAAGCAGGGCGTGTTCAACCTGGCAAAGAGGCAAACGGTGATCTCGGTGGTCGAGTGCGCGCGCAGTTACGGCTGTCCGGCGGCGGTGGTTGACAGAGCGCTTGACCGTCTTGCGCGTGGCGGATGGGTCTCAGTCGAACCCACTCATCGCGGCACCTTGATATCCGTCCTCCGTGATCCCCGGGAGGCCGCAATGCTCACCAGTGTAGAACTCCGGGCGACGACGGAAGGGCAGCCGGCCGCGGCCGCAGAGAGGAACAGGGCCAACTGCAAACGCTACTATGAGAAGCATCGCCAGGCGATCGCTGAACGTCGACGGATTCAACGCCAGGCCTCGGCCGGCCAGAGGGTACGCCCGTGAGCGGACTTGATACGACTCGGCAAGCAACTCCGGTTGCGACTGCTGACCTGGCCGAACGCCGGCGTCGCCGTGCTGAATATCAGCGACATTGGAACGCATCGCACCCCCAGACAGAAGCTCAACGTGCCCAGGCCGTGCAACGGATGAAACGTTGGCGCGCAAAGCACGCCGACGAAAAGCGGGCACGCGCACGTGAGCTGAAGCGCAAGGCGCGTGCAGCTCTTCTGGCAGCCGCCGGGCTGACCTATGAGCCATACCGCCGTCTGCCGCGGAAGCCGTTGACTCTCAATGAAGTGGCGGCGCGGTTGCGGCGCGAGCGGGAGCGCCGTCGCCTCTACGAAATGCGGCCGGAGGTTCGCGAGCGGCGGAGGATTCAGGCCCGGGAGGCTGTGCGTCGGAAGATCCAGGGCATGACCCCGGAGCAACTGGAGGCGCACCGCGCCATCCGTCGCGAGTCGGAACAGCGCCCCGAGGCTAAGGCTAGGAAGCGAGCCTACTACCTGGCCAACATCGAGCGGTTCAACGCGCTGGCCCGCGAGCGCGCCAAGAAGAAACGCGCTCTCCGAGATGCGGCCGGCCAGGAGCACCCCCAGCTTCCAGGCCTGGCCGCCGGCGCGGAGGGGGCGCAGAAGACATGATCCCGCGCCGCTCTGCCCGCCGGTTAAGGCTGCGGCCCGAGCGCTCTCTCGAGGCCTGGGGCATGATTTCTCTGATTATTCTGCGGCTCGACGATGACCGTGTCCAGGACCTGGACGCGGACAAGTTCGTGGATGACTTGGTGCGAAAAGGCGTGGCCTCGAAGGTCACGATCAACGCGGCTCTCCTGGAGCTGGCGTCGTCTGGAGACATCGACCTCGAGCCCGGTCCGGATGGCCGGTTGCGGCTGACCGTTCCGGTCTTCGATGAGTCGCAGAAGGGGCCGGCGGGGGCACGGGGGGAGCCTCCGTCGGCCCAGGATCATCCTGGGATCGAATCGACGTAGACGTCAAAGGTAGCCGCCCGGGGACGCCCGGGTGGCCTGGCATGGCTGGAAGGCTGAGGAACGCATGGGACGGCAACCACAGAAGGGCGGCTCGACGGAGCGCAATGAACTGTCCGGATCCGGGCAGTCCGTTATCCCGGTCTGGATCACCAGATGCCCGGCGCTCAGGGGCCCTGTCCGGGACGTCCTGGTCAACCTGGCGGCGCGCCGTGGGCCTGACAACCCAAGCCCCTGGCCATCGGAGCGGACGATAGCCGCGGACCTGGGTGTCACAGACCGGACAGTCCGCAGGGCCATGGAGCGGCTCAAGCGGATCGGCTTGATCCAGGTGGAGGTTCACGGCGGGCCGGGGGGGCGGGTCAACCTCTACCACTTGGAGATAGACGGCGCCGGCCGCTTCGCCAAAGGGCTGCCCGCGGATGTCCTGGCGGAGCTGGCGGCGGGGGATGCCCGGAAGTCTGAACGGCGGCGGGTGGCGAGCTCCCGGGGCCGGAGTGTAGGAAATGACTACGGACACCAGTGTCCGGTGTCAGCGGACACCGGTGTCCGCCAAAGGTGTTCCAGTGAAGAAGCACGGACCGGGGCTGCTGTTGTTATGCCTCCGGTCTTGAGTGACTTAGGCGCGTGCGCGCGCGCGTCCGCTGTGGGGCTGCCCGGGGCGGCCAGCGCCTCCCCGCAATCGGCCGCGGACCCCGGCCTCCCAGGGGCAAAGAGCCCCTCCGGTGAGGCTTCCCAGGCCCCTGATCGGCCCGACGACGACCCCGAGCCCCCCCCGCCGATCGGCCCGGGCGGCGGCCGCCCAGCCCCCGAAGTGGCGCCTGGCGCGCCGTCCAGGCCGGCAGCCGAGGCCTCGACGCCGGCGGGGCCCCCAGCCGCGCCCCTTGCCCACCAGGCGGAGATCACCGCTCCGTCCGGCCCTCCGGCTGTCCAGGATGGCCAGGCGCCCCTGCCGGCGTCAACCGGCCGGGCACTGGACACCCGCCAGGACCTGGTCCCCTTCGGCCCCTTCAGGCCGCTGGCGGCCGCCGCCCTGGCGGTTGGGCTGTCGCCTGGTGAAGCGGCCCGGGAAGTCCTGGCCGGCTGCCCGCCGAAGGTGGCCCTGGCCTGGCTCCTGGCGATCGCGCGGAAGCGCGGCCGGCTGCGCTCGCCTGGCGCGCTCTTCCGGTGGGGCTGCCGCAGCCGCGGCGAGCCCGCCCTTGTCGACCTGGTCGCCGCAGACCGGCTGCTCCGCGGCGCCGCCGGCGAGGAGCTGCCGCGCGGATCCATGCCGGCGCACCGCTGGGCCTGCCAGGTCCGCGCGTTGGCTGCCGATAAGTCCGCCGCTCTGGCTGAGGTCCCCGCCTGGCGCCGGCGCCGGGCGGAGCTCGAGGCGGCCGCCCAGGCGGAGCGGGATGCGGCGGAAAGGCGGCTCCGGCGACTTCTGCCCACGCTCGCC
Source organism: Planctomycetota bacterium (assembly GCA_022703445.1). GTDB lineage: Bacteria > Planctomycetota > SZUA-567 > JAKLDR01 > JAKLDR01 > JAKLDR01. The sequence continues at coordinate 14,301 of JAKLDR010000121.1, forward strand.
GGCGAAGAGCGCGCCCAGGTTGAGGGGCGTCTGGCATTGCTCCGGAGGACCGGATAATGATCGAGGATCGGGTGCAACTCTCCGACATGCCTTCCGGGCTTGCGCTGGTCATCACCCGTCAATTTCCTGCGGACGGACAGGCTCTGCGTGCGGCCGCCCGCCAGGCGATATGCAAGCGCACGGGGGGCAACCATCCCGGAGTAAATGGGTTCATAAGCTACGTTCGGCACGAGTACACCAACTGGGAGACCATCCTCAAGCTCTGGCGTCTGCCGCGGACCGAAGGCCCTATGCCAGGCTGGCCAAGGACCTATGAGGAACTCCGCGAGATGGTCGACCGGCAGATAGCCAAGCACCTGGTGAAGATCTACCGGCGACGCAACATGTGCAAACTTTGGGAGCCGCTGAAGAGGATCGCCTTCGGTGGCTGATGACCTGTCCACATCACCGCCGGCCGTCTGGGAACTCACCCTGCTGAAGTACTCGCATCTGGTGGAGCGTGGCGTCCAGCGCTATCGCGAGCGGGCCGCGGGCCTCGAGCTGGAGGATCTCCGCCAGGAGGGCCGGCTGGGCTTGCTGCAGGCCTTGCAGTGCCACGAGCCTGCGAGCGGTCAGCCCTTCGAGCCGCTGGCCAATCGGTGCATCCGGATGCGGATCATCGACGCGGTGAGGACCAGCTGGCACTGGCGCAAGCGGCTGCGCTTCGAGTCGGCGTCAGTTGCCGCGGACGATGACGGCGCAGACGAGTGCTCCGCCCTGCGCTCGCCCGAAGCGCCCCGCGAGCGCTACAACTCAGCGGAGGTTAACGAGCTGCTCGCCGCCGTCGAGTGCCTACCGGCTCCGGAGCGCCTGACGGTGCGGCTGCGCTTCGGCCTCCTGGATGATGAAGCCTGGTCAGTGGTGGACATCGCTCAGGGCATGCAGGTTTCCGAAAGCGCCGTCCGGCAGCGCCTGGCCGCCGGCCTGGTCAAGATCAGGGAGTTGCTCGAGGGGGACGGGCTGTCGGTGCGGCTCCGGATGTCGGTGCGGAGGCTCAGGCTTTCTTCCTCTGGAGCTCAGTAACATGGGATTCCAGCTGGGCTATCCGCTCTTCCGCTGCGCGCAGTCGCTGCGCAGCCTTCAAGATCTTCTCTGCCTCGGCCCGTTCCCTGTCCATCTCATCGAGCGTTTCTATGAAGTGCTCGAGCGCGCTGAGCATCTGCGCATTGAGGGACCGGCCTTCCTCATCTGCCATCTTCTGGAAGCGCTCCAGGAGCTTGCGGGGAAGCCGGAGGCTGACGTGCGCGTCGAGCTTCGTGGTCATCTTTCGTCCAGGCATAGCGCCGGATTCTACCGGCGGGGCCTCCGGAGGGAAGCGAAAAAGGGGTTGACAAGGGCGAGTGTTTGCGGTAGGTTCATAGTGAGCACATCAGGAGCCGGCCATGCTGAGAGCCTCGAGACTGCAAACCGCTCCGCCCCTTCGCGGGGCTGACCCGGTCCGCGCCTCCGCCCTGGCTGCCCGGATGCGCCAGGAGCACCCCGAGACGATCCGGGCGGCGGTCTGCCAGGCTCATCCGTCGGCCAGGTCCTGGGACCTGTGGGGCCAGGGGGCTCCGGTCTGTGCCGCCTGTCTGCCTCCCCCGCCTCACGTGAACACCCCGACCAGGTCCGGCTGACCTGGTCAAAGCGCTCTGTGCGAGAGGG
>JAKLDR010000122.1 GCA_022703445.1 Planctomycetota bacterium
CGCCGGTACATTCTGGACTTCTGCTTCAAGTTCTGACCGCCAGCGAGGCGGCGTCCGGGGCGGCGCATCGGCGCCGCCCGTTTTTATGTCCCTTGCGGCCGGATGGCGCGTACATAGACTGATGCGCAGGGATGTTCCCTGCGCGCTCCGGCCCGCCGTCGACCGGCAGCCGGGCACGGGGACGCTGTGGGTTCTGAACAGGGGACGATCATGATTCGCAGATTCGGGTTGGCCGCTTCTCTGGTGCTTGCCGTGGTCCTGGCCGCCGGTTGCGGGAAGGACGAACCGGGGGCCGCTCCGGGCGCCGGTGCGGGGAGCAGACCCAAACCTCCGGCCCAGACGCCGGCCCAGCCGGAGAAGCCCGTGCCCCCGGTCGCCGCCGCTCCGCTCCTGGTCCACGTCGGCGGGACCATGCGCCCGGCCATGGAGGAGATCTGCAAGCTCTACGAGCAGGAGTCCGGCCGGAAGGTGGAGGTCAACTACGGCGATTCCGGCGAACTGATGATCAAGCTGCAGCAGATGGGCAAGGGCGACGTCATCGTGGTCCACGACCCGTTCCCGGCGAAGCTCGCCAAGGACGGCTTGGTGGAGGCCAGCTTCACCGTGGCGGTGGTCACCCCGGTCATCGCCGTCAAGAAGGGCAACCCGAAGAAGATCGCCGGCCTCAAGGACCTGGCCCGCGACGACGTCAAGGTCGGGCTGACCGACGCCAAGTACTCGACCACCGGCCACATCGTGGACGTGATGTTCAAGAAGGCCGGGATCGCCGAGGCCATGGCCAAGAAGGAGATCCCCCGCACCCGCGGCGGCGGCGAGTCCGCCAACGCCGTCAAGATCGGCACGGTCGACGCCACCATCGTCTGGAACGCGGTGGTCTTCGCGCGCAAGGACGCCCTCGACGCCATCGACATCGAGCCGACCTTCCGCCCCGACCCGACCGCCGACGCGACCTCCAGCGCCACCTACGGCAAACAGGACATGTCCTGCGCCAAGGTGGTGCTCATGACCCTCAAGAAGGCCGGCGACATCGAGGGCGCCCGCAAGCTGGCCGAGTTGGCGACGTCCGAGCGCGGCAAGGCCATCTGGGTCAAGCAGGGATTCACTCCGGCTCCGGCGGTTGCGAAGTGAAACCAGGAGCCTCCGGTCGTTTCCGGGCCGTTGTCCTGGCCGCCGCGGCGCTGTTGGCAGCCGCCGGCTGCGGCCGGGACGAGGCCCGGCCCGGGCCGGGCGCACCGGACGGGGCCAGGCCGTCCGGCGCGGTCTTCGTCTACTGCGCTGCCGGAGTTAAGGAGCCGGTCGAGGAGATCGCCAAACGCTTCACCGCCGAGACCGGCACGAGGGTCGAGATCACCTACGCAAACTCCGGGCAACTCCTGGGGCAGATCGAGACCACCCGGACCGGCGACGTCTACATCCCCGGTGACGTGGGTTTCGCCGAGAAGGCCGCCGAGAAGAAGCTGCTGTCCGGCGCGCCGAGGCCGTTCTGCTTCTTTGTCCCGGCCATCTACGTGCGCAAGGGCAACCCCAGGGGCATACGTGAGGTGGCCGATCTGGCCAGGCCCGGCCTCAAGCTCGTCCTGGCCGACAGGAGTTCGGCGGTCGGCCAGATCCAGGAGAAGCTCTTCAGGAAGAACGCGGTGGACGAGGAAGCCCTGAAGAGGAACCTAGTCGCCAGCCCGGCCACGGTCACCGATGTGGCCCTGGCCGTGAAACTGGGCACCGCCGATGCCGGGATCATCTGGGACGCGCTCAGCGGATTCGCGCCGGCCGAGGCGGAGACGGTGGCCATACCGACGGAGAAGAACGTCATCGGCCAGGTGACCGCCTGCGCGCTGGCCGGCGCCAGGAATCCGGCCGGCGCGGCGGCCTTCCTCGACTACCTGCTCTCCGACAAGGGCCGGGCGGTGCTTAGCTCCAAGCACTTCACGGTGGACGCTCCGAGATGAAGCCCGCCCCGGGCGGCAGGCTGTTCCGGGGCCTGACGTCGTCTGCCGCCGTTGCATTCGCCGCGGTCATTGCCCTGCTGCTGGTGGTTGACCTCCTCTACATACTCGCGTTCTTGGCCCGGTCGTCGGCCGGGGAGGCCTCCGGCTTCTGGCGGGAGCTGCTGGGCGGCGGGGACTGGGCCGCGGTGCTCGGCGGTCAGACTGTCCGGGAACTGCTGCTCAGCCTGGGTAGCGCGACGGTCACCACGCTGCTGGCCCTGGTCCTGGCCGTGCCGGCCGGCTACGCGCTCTCGCGCCACCGCATACCCGGCAAGGTGGTGGTCGACACCTTCGTGGACGCGGCCATAGTCCTGCCGCCGCTGATCATGGGCGTGAGCCTGCTGGTTCTGTTCAGCGCGCTGCGCAGGACCGGCGAGGCTCTGGGAACCCCGCCCGACGCATTGACCGGCGAGCCGGGCCGGCCCAACTTCCTGGTCCAGTGGCTCTATGACTTCTTCGTCTACCAGCGCCCGGGCATAGTGCTCGCCCAGTTTCTGGTGGGCACGGCCCTGGCCATCCGGGCGATGCGCGCGGCCTTCGACGCCGCCGACCGCCGGGTGGAGGACGTGGCGCTGACCCTGGGTTGCTCGCGCTTCGGGGCCTTCTGGCGCGCCGCCCTGCCCCAGACCTGGAGCGGGGTGCTGGCCGGCGGGGTGATGTGCTGGTCCTACTCGGTCGGCCTCTTCGCCCCGGTGCAGATATTCGCCGGGGCCATCGAGGGCCGCACCCGGGTGCTGCCCACCCGGACGTTCCTGGAGATCACCGTCGGCCACCTGGAACTGGCCCTGGCCCTGACCCTGATCATGGCCGGCATCGCCATGGCCGTGCTCATCTGTCTGAAGTTCGCGTTGCGCCGGCCGGCCGGGACCGGAGGTCCGGTCTCGTGATCCGCCTGGAAGGGTTGCGTTTCGAGGTCGGCGCCTTCGCGCTGGACGCTTCGCTGGATATGGCCAAGGGAGAGTACTTCGTGCTGATGGGCCCGCCGGGCGCGGGCAAGTCGGTGCTGGTCGAGTGCCTGGCCGGGTTGCGCGTGCCCTCGGCCGGCCGCATCGAGATCGCCGGCCGGGACGTCACCGCGGCCGAGCCCGGCGACCGGGGCGTGGGCTACGTGCCCCAGGACTACGCGCTGTTCACCACCCGCTCGGTCTACGACAACATCGCCTTCGGTCCGCAGGTGCGCGGCCTGCCCGACGAGGAGATCGACCGCCGCGTCCGCGAGGCCGTCCGGCTGCTCGACATCGAGCGGTTGCTGGATCGCCGCCGGGTGCAGGGGCTCTCCGGCGGCGAGCGCCAGCGGGTGGCGCTCGCCAGGGCGCTGGCCGTGCGCCCCGACGTGCTCATCCTGGACGAGCCGGTCAGCGCGCTCGACGAGTCCACCCGCGAGTCCGTCTGCGGCGAGCTCCGCCGGCTGCAGCGCGAGCTGGGCCTCACCACCATCCACATAAGCCACAACCTGGAGGAGGCCTTCTCGGTGGCCGACCGCGGCGCGGTCATGCAGGGCGGGCGCATCCGCCAGGTCGGGCGGCTCGAGGAGCTGCTCCGCCGGCCGTCCAGCGAGTTCGTGGCCCGCTTCATGCGCTGCGAGAACATCTTCCTGGCGGCGTGCCGCGGGCCGGGCCCGGGTCCGGATACGACGCGGGCCGAGGCCTCCGGCGCCGAGTTCGTCCTGCCCGGCGAGCGCCGCGGACAGATCCAGTTCGCGATCCGCCCCGAGAATCTGGCGGTCGAGCGGCCCGGCGACCGCCGCGAACGGGCCGGTGCGGCGGTCCTGCCGGTGCGGCTCACCCGGTCCGTGGACCGCGGGGCCTACGTCCGCCTGGAGCTCGACGGCGCGGTCCACCTGGTTGCCCACCTGGCGCCCCGGGCCTTCGCTGAGCTCGGTGCCGCTGACGGTGCGGAGCTTTTGGCCGTCGTCCGCCCCGAAGCGGTGCACGTCATCCCGCAAGGAACATAGGACCGATAGGACCAATAGGACCGATAGGACCGATAGGACCAATACGACCCATAGGTCCTATCGGTCCCATGCGTCCCATCGGCCCCCCGAAAGCCCCTTGCCGCCGCGGCGGATGCCGCCATAATCGCAGGCACAAAGGAGCCCTTCCCCATGGCCGACCTCAAGGCTTCCTGCCGCCGGATCATGGCCGCCTATCGCGGCCAGCCGTCTGATCGAGTTCCGATGTGTTCCCCGATCAGCTGGCACCCCTGTCGGGACATCGACGCCGAGCAGCCGGGCGGCTGGCGCGCGGACCCCGACTTCGTCCGGGTGGCCAGAATGGTCCAGGAGCACTGCGATCCCCGGCCGCCGTACAACGCCGTGAAGTTCCCCGACGTCTTCTCGCGCCTCGGCTACCAGCGCTTCTGCGAGGTCTCCGACGACCTGGTCATAGAGCGCCCGGTGGAGAACGTCGGCGGCATCCGGCGGCGCCACACCTACGTCCTGCCCACGCCCAAGGGCGACCTGACCTGGGCCTACGAGGAGGACGAGGGCATCGAAACCTCGTGGGACGTCAAGAAGACCATCGAGCGTCCCGAGGATGTCGAGAAGCTGCTCAGCGTCCCCTTCAGCTTCCGGAAGCCGGATCCGACGCTCTATGCCCCGTTCCGCGCCCACCGCCGGGAGATGGGTCCCGACTGCATCGGCGGGGCCGGGATCAACTCGATGGTGGCCATGCTGGTGGGCATGATGGAGTACGAGCAGGTCCTGGAGTGGGTGCTGTCCGAGCCGACGCTCATCAAGCTGCTGGCCGACGCGTGGTTGGAGCGCACCTGGGCCAAGGTGGACTTCCTGCTCTCCCAGGGCGTGGGGCCCTTCTGGCACTTCAACGGTGTGGAACGGGCCTCCCCGCCGATGATGGGTCCGAGGCAATGGGAGGAGCTGGTGCTGCCCTATGACGGCGAGATCATGCGCCGGATCAAGGCGCGCGATCCGGAAGCCAGGATCCACGTGCACTGCCATGGACGGGTGGGGACCCTGCTGGACTCGTGGCTGACCCTGGGCGTGGATTCGACCGACCCGGTGGAGCCTCCGCCGCAGGGCGACATCGGCTTCGCCGAGGCCAAGCAGCGCGTCGGCGGGCGCATGGTGCTGTACGGCAACATTGAGTTCTGCTGGCTGGACCTGGGCGCGCCCGACGAGATCGAGGCGGCGGTGCGTCGGGCCATCGAGGAGGGCGGCAAGGGCCACATGGTGCTCTTCCCCTCGGCGTCCCCGCACGAGCGGCACACGCCGCGCTTCACGGCCAACGCCATAAGGTACATTGAAGCCGGGCTGAAGTACGGAGCCCTGTAGGTCCACCGGCCCTTGTCGGCCCTCGGGCGGTGCCCCTGAAAGTACCTTGATTTCGCCTTGTGGCGGCTTACCATTCCGAGCGGTCTAGGGCCGGGCGAGGCGCGCCCGGCCGGGTCCTGATGTCGTGTCGGAAAGGTGCGGTGAGAGTAGATGATTCGGGTCGAGTCCCGCAGCGGCGAACCCCTGGAGAAGACGCTCAAGCGCTTCAAGAAGGCCTGCGAGAAGGAAGGCCTGGCCAAGGATATCAAGAAGAACGCCTATTACGAGAAGCCCAGCGACAAGATGCGCCGGAGGGAGCGCAACTCCATGAAGCGCATCATCCGCGAGAGCCGGGAGAGGCGCGAGCGCTGACCGCCGCGAACCCCGCGGCAGCGCGGGGGCGGAGCGGCTCCAGGGGGGATGGTTGGCCCGGACGGCCGGCTGTCCCCCCTCGTGCTTGAGAGGAAGCCCGCCATGACCGAAGCCCATGGCCGCCCGATCGAGGCCCGGGGCCTCACCAAGGTCTACACCGATTTCTGGGGGCGCCCGCGGGTCCTGGCGCTGGACGGCCTGGACCTGGAGGTGGCCCGGGGCGAGATCTTCGGGCTGCTCGGCCCCAACGGCTCCGGCAAGACCACCTCGATCAAGCTGTTCCTCGGGCTGCTCTGGCCCACCCGGGGCGAGGCCCTGGTGCTCGGGCGGCGGCCGGACGATGTCAGCGCCAAGCAGCGCATAGGCTATCTGCCCGAGGAATCGTGTTTCTATCACTTCCTGACCGGCCGGGAGACCGTCGACTTCTACGGACGGATATTCGGCCTGCCGCGCGCCGAACGCCGCCGCCGGACCGCCGAGCTTCTGGAGATGGTCGGCCTGGCCGCGGCCGCCGACCGCCGGCTCGGGGAGTACTCCAAGGGCATGCTCCGCCGCGCCGGTCTGGCCCAGGCGCTCGTGAACGACCCCGAGCTGGTGATCCTCGACGAGCCAACCAGCGGGCTTGATCCGGTCGGCTGCCGGCAGGTCAAGGACCTGGTGCTCTCCCTCAAGGCCCAGGGCCGGACCGTTCTGGTCTCCAGCCACCTGCTGGCCGACATGGAGGACGTCTGCGACCGGGTGGCCATCGTCCACAACGGCAAGCTCAAGCGCGTGGGGCGGCTCGACGAGCTCCTGGAGCGCGCCGACGCCACGGACATCCGGGTCCGCGGACTGTCCGAGGCCGCGCGCGGCGAGGTTCAGGCCGAGATTTCGCGCCGGGGCGGAGAGGTTCTGACTGTCCGGCACCCCCGCAGGACCCTCGAGGAATACTTCCTCGAGACCATCGGGGCCGGCCAGCCGACGGGCGGTGCCGCCGCGGAAGGAGGGGCGCGGGAGGATCGGGGCGCTTGAGCTTCGAGTCCGGGGCCCGGCGCTCGTCGGGCAACCTGCTCATCGTCGCCGGCATCGCCGCGCTGCTGGCGGCGGCGGCCATGCTGGCCGGGTTCCACTCCGAGCTGCCGGCGCTGGCCGGGATCGTGGCCGCGGGCGAGTCGGCAGTGGCCTCGGTCACCGCCAGCGAGACCGGGGCGCTGGTCTTCCTGGGCGTCCTGCTGCTGGCCGGTGCGCTGTTGGCGGCCCTGCCCGGTCCCGGGCGCAGGCTGCTGGCCGTGGCCCGGACCTCGTTCACGGAGGCCCGCCGGGGCGGGGCCCTGTGGCTGGCGGTGATCGCGGCGGCGGCCGTGGCCGCCGGGGCGCCGATGCTCGACTACCAGGGCGGTCCGGCCGAGCGGCTCAAGATCATCCTCTCCGCCGGGCTGGGCGCGGCCACCCTCGTGGGCATGCTCCTGGCCGTGGTCCTGCCGGCCCTGTCCTTCAGCCGGGAAACGGAGACGCGCAGCATCTTCGTCATCGCCACCAAGCCGGTCCCGCGCTGGGCGGTTTTCGGCGGCAAGCTTCTGGGCGTCGGCCTGGCGCTGGCGGCCGCCATGGCGCTCATGGGCGCCGGCATCTCGACCGCCGCGCGGCTGGCCATGGCCGCGGAGGCGCGCAGGGCGGCTGACCCGGAGATCGTCGGGCTCAGCCTCACCTTCCGAAGGGACGTCTTCCCGGACCAGGCGGATCGGGCTGCGGCAGGCCCGGACGGGCGCCTCCGCCCGGTCCGGCTGGTGCGCGGCCAGAGCCGGACCACGGTTCTCCGGGTGCCCAGGGAAGAGCTCGGCGGCCGATGGCTGGTGCTGCGCCTGCAGGCCCAGCCGGCCGACCCGCTGATGACCGCTGCCCGGGCCCGATTGACCTGTGGGGAGTGGAGCCAGACGGCCACGGTGCTCCGCGACCGCCCGGCCAGCGTGCCCATACCGGTCTCGGCGGTGCGCGACGGACTGCTGGCGGTGAGCGTCGCGCCGGAGCCGGACACGGCCGGCAACGTCCATCCGCTGCTGACCCACCCGCGGGGCGCGGTGGCTCTGGCGGTGGCCGGCGACGGACTCGAAACCGCCGTGGCCAAGGCCCTGGCCTGCCTGTGGCTGCAGCTGATGGTCGTGGCCGCCGTGACCCTGGCCGCCGCCGGAAGCCTGTCGTTCCCGGTGGCGGCCGTGGCTGGAGCGGCCACGGCGGTCTTCGGGCTGCTCTCCGGGCTGGCCGTGGGGCTGCTCCGTCAGGCCGTCGAGGCCGGCGCCCGCGATGCCTCCGGAGGTGCCGTGGCTCAGCTCATGAGGAAGCTGGCCGCCGGGGCGCTGTCGCTGCTGCCCGACTTCGAACGCTGCAGCGCGGCCGACTCCCTGGCCGGCGGCGACTTCGTGCCCTGGGGCCTGCTGGCCGCCGGGGTGCTGTCGCTGCTCGTGGCCAGGGCGCTGCCAGCCGCGCTGGTCGGCGCGCTGGCCTTCACCCGGCGGGAGGTGGGCAGGTGACGTGCATGGGGGGGCCCGGACTGTGAGCCCCCGGCGCACGGCGCTTCTCTACCTCTGCCTGGCGGCCGTCTGCCTGGCGGCGGCGCGGCCGGTCGAGGCCCGCTTGGCGGAGATGCGCCGCTCCTCGGGGCTGGAGGCCTATTCGGGGACCGGCGGCGGGGCCGGGGGGGCCGGGGCGGCGTTTGTCCGCTGCCTGGGCGGGCTGCGCGGCATCCTGGCCGACCTGATCTGGATGCGGGCCCTGCGCATGCAGGAATCCGGCCGCTACTACGAGATCGTGGCGCTGCTCGACGGGCTCCTCGAGATGCAGCCGCACTTCACCTCGGTGTGGTTCTTCCAGGCTTATGTCCTGGCCTTCGACTTCGGTTCGCCAACCGTGGAGCCCGATCCGGCGGAGGCCTACCGCTGGATCGAGCGGGGCATCGCCGTGATGGAGCGCGGCGTGGCGCGCAACCCCTCGAGCTCGATGCTCGAGAAGCGTCTGGCCGAGATCTACCTGTACAAGCTCTCGCCGGCGTCACCGAATCCCGAGTGGAGGATCCAGGCCGGGCTGCTCAACGACGCCGTGTCCGGGCGCGGTTCGGCTGCGGGGCGGGAGGCGGCCGAACTGGCCGGGCTGATGCGCCGGCAGCTCGAGGGCCTGGCCGCCCTGGACGGCCGTCAGGCCCCGCCCCCGGATAGCTACACCGCCCTGCGACTGGCCCGCTGGCACTTCCTCCAGGCCGTCGCCAAGCCGGACGCCTCCGCCAGTCAGAAGTCGCTTTGCCGGCGCATGGCGATAAGATGTCAGGAGCGGATGGGCGACTGGGCGGCCGCCGAGGGCTCCTGGCTGGCGCTGTACGAGGAGCTGGGGCGGCAGGATCCGCAGCGCTTCTTCCAGGAGTTCATGCGCAGCGTGGTCTGCGAGCAGCTCCTGATGGGCCGGGTCAGGGAGTCCCGCGAGACGTTCGGCCGGATGCGGGGCTACTTCCCGGGCGTCCAGCCGACCTACCGCGACTTTCTGGCCGACGAGATCCGGGCCGCCCGGTCCGCCGGGAGGGAGGACCGGGCGAAGCTGCTCCACGCCGCACTGCTGGCCGTGGAGCCCGCGGAGACCCGGAGCTACGAGGAGATCACCGGTCCGGCTGCTCCGCCGGAGGGGCCGCGACCGGGGAGACGGGAGAAGTGAAGTCTTAGCGTGGGAATCTTTTCGGGAGGAATCCGGATGTTCAGTGGATCCAGTCTGAGGGGTTGGCTGACGTTGGGTGTCGGGATGCTGATGCTGGGCCTGTTCGGCCTGGCGCCGGCGGCCCTGGCGTCGGAGAGTTCGGCGCCGGCCAAGTCCGCCGCGCCTGCCGCGGCTCCAGAGGCCGGTAAGCCAGTGGCGGCCATTCCGCCGGTGGCCCCGACCCCGCCGGCCGTGCCCGGCGAGACTGTCGCCCACCACGGCGGCGGTGAGGCCAACATCAACCTGCCTGCGCTGGAGCCGGTCCGGTTCGATTTCTGCGGCCTTCTCGGCAAGGACGAGACCGGCAAGCCCAAGACGATTCAGGGCGTGGTCCTCATGTACCTGGGTCTGATCGTCTGCGTCATCGGACTGCTCTTCGGACTGGTTCAGTACTTCCAGGTGAAGAAACTGCCGGTGCATAAGTCGATGGCGGCGGTCTCCGACACCATCTGGGAGACCTGCAAGACCTATCTGCTCCAGCAGGGCAAGTTCCTGATGTTGCTGTGGGTGCTGGTGGGCATCTGCGTGGCCTACTACTTCGGCGGTCTGCAGGACGGCTTCGGCTTCGGCAAGGTGGCTGTGATTCTGGCTGCCTCGATTCTGGGCATTCTCGGCTCCTACGGCGTGGCCTGGTTCGGCATCCGCATCAACACCCGGGCCAACTCCCGCTCGGCCTTCGCCGCGCTCCAGGGAGCGCCCATCAACGCCATGACCATCCCCATGAAGGCGGGCATGAGCGTGGGCCTGCTGCTGGTCTCGGTCGAGCTCTTCTTCATGATCTGCATCCTGGTCTGCCTGCCGAGCGACATGGTGGGCCCGTGCTTCATCGGCTTCGCCATCGGCGAGTCGCTGGGCGCCTCGGCGCTGCGCATCTGCGGCGGCATCTTCACCAAGATCGCCGACATCGGCAGCGACCTCATGAAAATCATCTTCAAGCTGCCCGAGGACGATCCCAAGAACCCGGGCGTCATCGCCGACTGCACCGGCGACAACGCCGGCGATTCGGTCGGCCCGACCGCCGACGGTTTCGAGACCTACGGCGTCACCGGCGTGGCCCTGATCACCTTCCTGGCCCTGGCCCTTGGTGCCGTCGGGGAGAAGGCCGAGATCGGCGCGACGCTGATCATCTGGATCTTCGTCATGCGCGTCCTGATGATCCTCACCTCGCTGGTGTCCTACTACATCATCGAGAAGGCCACCGTCGCCAAGTACGGGAAGATGAAGTCCTTCGACGCTGAGGCGCCGCTGACCCACCTGGTGTGGCTGACCTCGATCGTATCCATCGGCGTGACTTTCGGCGCAAGCTACCTGCTGCTCGGTTCCAAGTACGGCGAGCTGTGGTGGATTCTTTCGGCGATCATCAGCTGCGGCACGGCTGCCGGGGCGCTCATCCCGGAGTTCACCAAGATCTTCACCTCGACCAAGGCCAAGCACGTCGACGAGGTGGTGAAGAGTTCCAGGCAGGGCGGCGCTTCGCTCAATATTCTGTCCGGCCTGGTGGCAGGCAACTTCTCGGCCTTCTGGGAGGGCCTGCTCATTCTCGGCCTGATGGCCTTGGCCTACTGGTTCTCCACCTTCGAGGCCGTGACCACCCTGATGCCCGCGAAGTACGCCTTCGCCGCCTCGATCTTCGCCTTCGGTCTGGTGGCCTTCGGCTTCCTGGGCATGGGCCCGGTGACCATCGCCGTGGACAGCTTCGGACCGGTCACCGACAACGCCCAGTCGGTCTACGAGCTCTCCCAGATCGAGGCTCAACCGAACATCAAGGAGGAGATCAAGAAGGACTTCGGCTTCGATCCGGACTTCGAGAACGCCAAGCACTTCCTGGAGTCCAACGACGGAGCCGGCAACACCTTCAAGGCCACCGCCAAGCCGGTGCTGATCGGCACCGCCGTGGTGGGCGCCACCACCATGATCTTCGGCATCATCCTGCTGCTTGACCGGGCCTACGGCGACGTCATCGCCAATCTCAGCCTGGTGCAGCCGCAGATTGCCTTTGGCCTGCTGATGGGCGGCGCGACCATCTACTGGTTCACCGGCGCCTCCTGCCAGGCGGTGGTCACCGGTTCCTTCCGGGCAGTGAAGTACATCAAGGAGCACATCAAGCTCGACAAGGCTACCGCCGACATCAACGACAGCAAGGAGGTCGTCAAGATCTGCACCCAGTACGCCCAGAAGGGCATGGCCAACATCTTCGTGGTCATCTTCTGCCTGGCCCTCTCCCTGGCGCTGTTCGACTCCTACTTCTTCATCGGCTACCTGGTTTCCATCGCCTTCTTCGGCCTCTTCCAGGCCATCTTCATGGCCAACGCCGGCGGCGCCTGGGACAACGCCAAGAAGATCGTGGAGGTCGACCTGCGCGCCAAGGGCACCGACCTGCACGCCGCCAGCGTGGTTGGCGACACCGTCGGCGACCCCTTCAAGGACACCTCCTCGGTGGCCATGAACCCGGTCATCAAGTTCACGACGCTCTTCGGCCTGCTGGCCACCGAGATCGCCGTGACCATGACCAACAAGGGTCTGCGGTACGGCATCGGCATCGCCCTCTTCGTGGTGGCGCTGTTCTTCGTCTGGCGCTCCTTCTACGGCATGCGCATCCCCGACGACGAGGGCATGCAGCTGAAGAAGGGCAAGGCCAAGGCCGAGTAGGCCGCGGCCGGCCGGAGGCCGTCTGGGCGCGCCGCTGCTCTGGAGTCTGGCGCCGCTGGGAGCGATGGCGGCGCTGGCCTGGGCCTGGCTGCTGAGGCGCCGGGTCCTGGAGTCGACGGCGGAGGGCGAGGGCGGTCCGGCTGCCTTGCGAATCACGACCGGCCTTGACGCCTGGCACCGGCGTCAGGGCCGGTTCGTTTTCACGGCAGTGGCGTCGGTCGGAGCCGTGCTGGCGGTTATGGCCTTCGGTCTGGGCGTCCTGCCGCGGGTGGTGCCCTTCGCCTTCCTGAGCGGCGCGGCCCTCTCCTGGCTCTGCTCCCGCCTGGTGACCGGCCTGGCTGCGGCGGCGGTTGCCAGGACGGCGGCCGCGGCCAGGGAATCATCCGGAGCGGCCTGGCGGACGCTCTTCCGGGTGGCGACGGCGGCTGGACTGGCCGTCGCGGGCCTGGGGCTGCTCGATCTGTGCGCCTGGTTCGCGGTCCTCTTCTGGCTGGCTCCGTTCCTGGGAATGCCCTGCACGCCTGTGGAGGCGGCCCTGGTACTGCTCTGCCAGGCGGTGGGCGGCTCGCTGCATGCCCTGCTGGCCAGAACCTCCGGCGGGCTCTTCGCCGGCTCAGCCGGCCTGGCCGGCGACCAGCTGTTGCGGTCGGAGGCCGGCGTGCCCGAGACCGACTCCCGCAGTCCGGCGCTGGCTGCTTCACAGTTGGGGCGGCTGCTTTCCGGCTCCGGTGCCTGGGTTGCGGACCTCTTCGAAAGCCAGTCCCTGGCCGTTGCCGCCGCTGCCGTGCTGGGCGCGGCCGCCTTCGGCGGTGACCGGGACGGCCGAGGCCCCGCGATGCAGCTGGCGGCCGCCGCTCTGCCCCTGGTCCTGGCCGGGCTAGGAGCGCTGGTCTCCCTCGGCTGTCTGAGGGCCGCGGCTACGGCCAGGGGCCGGTCGTCGTCCGACCTGCGCCGGGTGCTGGGCCGCGCCGCGCTGGCGGCCGCTGTCTCCCTGGCGGTGTTGGCGGCTGCGGCGGTGGCCCTGCTCCTGCCGCGCGAGAGTTTCGGGCTTTGGGGCGCCGTGGTCGCCGGGCTGATCGCCGGATTCGTCTCCGGCCGGTGCGCCGAACATGGCTCCCTCCCGACGGCCGGGCCGGCGCGGGAGACGGCTGACCAGGCCGACGCCGGTCCCGCCGTCTTCCTGCTGCACGGCCTGGCTTCGGGGATGCGCGCCGCCTGGCTCCCGGCCGCCGTTACCGCCGCGGCCGCCCTGTGCGCCTTTCATTTCGCGGGAGGGGGGCGGGATCTGGCGGCCGGGTTCTACGGCGTGGCCCTGGCCGCCTCGGGAATGCTGGCGGCGGTCGGAGTGACCGCCGCAGCCGGGGCCTGCTGGCCGGTTGCGGCCAATGCCCGCGACTCTCTCCCCGCTGGGGCGGCCCGCGAGACGATGGATGGCCTCGCGGCCCGGGGGGCGGAACTGGCCGCTTCGGCCAGGGGCGTCGCCGTCAGCGGGGCGGCCCTGGCGGCGCTCGCTGCGGTTCCGGCTTTCCTCGAGGCGCTGCGCGCCCCGCTCGCCGCCGCGCTTCCGGGTGGCCGACCCGGCGACGGAACGGCGGCCCTGCTGGCCGCCTTCTCGCTCGGGCCGGCCAACCCCGCGCTGGCCGCCGGGGTGCTGGCTGGCGCCACGGCCGCGTTCCTGGTCGCCGCCATGCTGCTCAGGGCTGCGGTCCGGTCGGCCGCGCGCATGGCCCAGGAGTGTCGGAGACAGTGGCGGACGATTCCCGGACTGGCCGAGCTGAAGTCCGGTGCAGAGCCGGATGCCCCCGGCTGCGTCCTGGCCACCGAACCGGAGATTCGCCACCGGGCCGTGCCGGTGCTGCTGACGGCTCTGCTTCTGCCCCCGGCCGTCGGGGCATTGCTGGGGGCCGCCGGGGCCGCCGGCTTCACCTTCGGGGTCATGGCCGCCGGGGCGCTCCTCGCGCTGGCGCTGAGCGCTGCGGGGTGGATCTGGGACTCGGCCGGACGCGGCCTGGAGGGCGGGCGGACCGGCGCGGTACGCGGATCGGTCCAGCACCATTCCGCGGCGCTTGGGCGTCTGCTGGGCGAGCCGCTGCGCGAGCTGGCCGGGCCCGGCCTGGCCGGCCTGGCCAAGCTGACCGCCGTGCTTGCAGTGGTCACGGCGGGCTTGACGGTTAAACTGACGGGCACCGGGAGCCTGCTCGGGCGGGTCGCGGCGTTGTTGACGGGCATGATCGGCTGATAGGGAAGAAAAGGAGCGCACCCTGAAACCCAAATCGAAGGACCCCATGGGAATGAACCGCAAGCCCCCGCGCCCGACTGAGCGCGAGGTGCAGGCCGGAGCTCTGGAGATGGCCGTGGCCGCGGCGCGCGCCGCCGATGCGAAACTGGCCGATGGGGTGATGGTCCTGGACCTGCAGGGCCGGTCCCAGGTGGCCGACTACTTCGTGATCGCCACGGGCAAGGTCGAACAGCAGCTGGCCGCCATCGTGCGCGGGATAGCCGAGCGGCTGGCTGAACTGGGCTGCCGTCCGCTCACCGGCCGGGCCAGTACCGCCGGAGGCGGCTGGGCCCTCATGGACTACGGTCCGGTCGTGGTCCACGCCTTCACGCCGGAGGTGCGCGGCTACTACGATCTGGAACTACTCTGGGGCGATGCGCCCAGGGTGGAGTGGCAGGATCCGCAGGCCCAGGCGGGGAAGCCGGGCTGAGGCGCGTCCGGGCGAAGCGCGTAAAGCGAACCGGCCGCCCTTGCAGGCGGCCGGTTCGCTATTTGTGGGCTTTCGACGGGCCTAGAAGTCATCCACCCCGCCCTTGGGCGGCTCCTTGGGCTCCGGCGGCTTGACCTCCGGGGGACTGGCCGGGGCGCCGGGGGCCGGACCGGGCTTGGGCCCGGCCTTGGCCACCGCCTCGGCGTGGGCCTTGACCATCTCCGGAAGCCTGGCCAGAGAGGCCAGGATGGCATCATCGGCCGGGCCGGCCTGGAGGGTCAACTTGGCTCCGTCGGGAGCGGCGCAGATAAGGCTGGGCACCGAGCTTGCCCCGTAGCGCTTGGCCAGTTCCTCGTATTTCTTCGCGCCCGCCGCGAAGACCTCCTGGCGCTGCTTGGCCTCCTCGGGCTTGAGGCCGTTCAGGTCCAGGGCCGGAGGCGGCAGGATCTTGAGCGGGACCACCTTGGCGTCGCGGACCGCCTTGCGCACGGAGTTGGCGGCGAAGCGGCAGACCTGCCCGCTGCGTTCCAGTTCCGCGGTGGAGATGAGGATCAGCAGCGCCCGGTTGCCCTCGGCCGCCAGCTTGAAGGCCTCCTCGCTGTCGGTCAGCCACTCGATCGGCTCCTGGGCGTCGGGGATCCCGGGCTGGACCGTCACCGAAGGCCTCTCCGGACGGGGCTTGCGCCGCTCCCTCGCCTGGCCCGAGTCCGGGAAAAGCCCGGCGGCCAGGGCCGTCAGGGCCAAAGTCGCGACCAAATGCCTCATCGTCTTGCTCCTCGGGGATGTCCCCGTCAAGTGCGCCCCCGTGACGTTCGAATATTATACGTCCCGGGGGGCGGAATGGTTACCAGAAAAAGGCGGGGCGGATCCTGAACGATCCGCCCCGCGCGACCGGACTCCGCCGGCCGGTCAGTTGTTGCTGATGGTGACCTTGGTGCCGGACGGGGTGAAGTCGTAGAGCAGTTCGACGTCGGGGTTGTGCATGCGTATGCAGCCCGCCGACTTGCGTCCGGGCACGGTCTCATCCTTGGTGGTCCCATGGATGCCGAGGCCCACCGCCCCCTCCTTCTCATCCAGGCCCATCCAGCGGGTGCCCAGGATGTTCTCGGGGTCGCCGAACTTGTAGACCTTCTTGGAGCCGTCCTCGAGGGTCTTGGTCCAGTTGGGGTTCTTGTCCTTGCCGCCGTCCTTGACGACAAACTCGCCGGCCGGGGTGGC
>JAKLDR010000123.1 GCA_022703445.1 Planctomycetota bacterium
CCTCTTCGGCTGGCCGAGCCGGGCCCTCCGGCTGGTGGGGGTCACCGGGACCAACGGCAAGACCACCACCGCCTACCTGGTGCGCTACATCCTGCGCCAGGCCGGCGAACGGTGCGGCATGACCGGCACGGTGGAGTACGACCTGGGCGCCGGCGCGGTGCCCGCGAGCATGACCACGCCGGAGAGCCTGGACCTCTACCGCTTCTACGCCGAGATGCGCCGGGCCGGCTGCGGCTTCGCGGTCAGCGAGGTATCCAGCCACGCGCTGGCCAAGCGCCGGACCGCGGGACTGCGCTTCGCCGCGGCCGTCTTCTCGAATCTGACCCAGGACCACCTCGACTTCCACGGCACCATGGAGAACTACTTCCAGGCCAAGGCGCTGCTCTTCTCCGGCCTGGAGGCCTCGGCCGTGGCGCTGCTCAACGCCGACGATCCGCACTCCGCGCGCCTGGCGGGAATGACCCGCGCCCGGGTCGTAACCTACGGCCTGTCCGAGTCCGCGGAGGTGCGCGCCAAGGTGCTCAGCCTCTCGACGGTCGGCACGGTCTTCAGGCTGCGGCGCGGCGGCTTCGAGGCCGAGGTGCACCTGCCGTTGCTGGGCGCCCACAACGTCCACAACGCCCTGGCTGCGGCTGCCGCCGCCGCCGAACTCGGCCTGGGCATGGACCGGATCGTGGAGGGGTTGGCCACCTTCGAGGGAGTCCCGGGCCGGCTGGAGTCCGTGGACTGCGGTCAGGACTTCCGGGTGCTGGTGGACTACGCCCATACCGACGACGCACTGCGCTCGGTCCTCAACGCCGTTCGCGAACTCTATCCCCGCCGGATCATCACCGTCTTCGGCTGCGGCGGCGACCGCGACCGCGGCAAGCGCCCCAAAATGGCCAGGGTGGTGGAACAGCTCTCGGACGTCGCCGTCGTCACCAGCGACAACCCGCGCAGCGAGCGTCCGGAGGCGATCATCGGGGAGATTCTCAGCGGACTGCAGGACCCCGGCAGGGCGGTGGTCGAGCCCGACCGCGCCGCGGCCATCGGCAAGGCGGTGGGTCTGGCCCGGCCCGGGGACGTGGTCCTGATCGCCGGGAAAGGGCACGAAGCCTACCAGATCGTCGGAGACCGCAGGCTCGACTTCGATGATCGGAGCGCCGCCCGGGCGGCGCTGGAGAGAGCCGCCAAGTGAGATCATCCCAGGGAGGGGATGAGCATGTTTGAGAGCACCGCAGGCGAAGTCGCCCGCATGTGCGGAGGCCGCCTGGAGACCGGCGAGCCGTCCGGTCCGATCCGCGGGGTGTGCGTGGACAGCCGCCGGATAGCCGGCGGCGAGCTCTTCGTCGCCCTGCCCGGGGAGCGCTTCGATGGCCACGACTTCGTCTGGCGGGCCTTCGCCGCCGGCGCGGCCGGGGCCATGATCTCCAGCGAGATTCGCATCGACCAGGCGCCGCGCGGCCGGGCGCTGGTGCGCGTGGGCGACACCTACGGGGGGCTGGGCCGGCTGGCTGCGGAGCACCGCCTGGGTTTCGGCTTTCCCTGGGTGGCCATCACCGGCAGCTGCGGGAAGAGCACCACCAAGGAGCTGGCCTCCCTTCTCCTGGGCATGCTCGGTCCGGTGCTCAAGGCCGAGGCCAGCTTCAACAACCGGGTGGGCGTGCCGCTGACCCTGCTCGATGCCGGCAGGCAGCATCGCTTCGCGGTCGTGGAGCTGGGCTCCAACCACAAGGGGGAGCTCGCACCTCTGGCGGCCATGGCCGCGCCCGACGTGGCCGTGGTGACCTGCGTGGCTCCCGCCCACCTGGCCGGATTCGGGGACCTCGACGGGGTTGCCGAGGAGAAGTCGGCGATCCTCGACGGCCTGAGGCCGGGCGGGCTGGCCGTGCTCAACGCCGACGACCGGTACTTCGACTTCTTCCGCCGGCGGGCCCGGGGGCCGGTGGTCAGCTTCGGGTTGTCGGAAGGGGCGGAGGTGCGGGCCACCGAGGTGGTCCTCAACCCCGAGGGGACCGAGTTCCTCCTGCCCGGAGGGTTCCGCGCCTGCCTGCCGCTGCCCGGCATGCATAACGTGCGCAACGCCCTGGCTGCGTCCGCGGTGGCCCACCGGCTTGGCGCCGGGATGGCCGAGATCGCCGAGCGCCTGGCCGAGGCCCGTCCGCTGCACATGCGCTCGCGGCTGGTGCGCCTGGGCGGGGTGCTGCTCTTCGAGGACTGCTACAACGCCAACCCGGCCAGCTTCCTGGCGGCCCTGGAGGCCCTGGACAGTCTGGGCGAACGCCGCAAGGTGGTGGTTGCCGGCGACATGGGCGAGCTCGGTCGGAACTCCGAGGCCCATCACCGCCAGCTGGGCGAGGAGATCGCCGGGCGCGGGGTTGGCCTGCTGGTCACCGTCGGGAGCGAGTCCCGCCTGGTCTACGAGACCGCCTCGCGCAGCTCGGCGCGCCTGGAGAGCCATCACTACCAGAACGCGGCGGCCGCGGCGGCGGCGGTGCCGGACATGCTGCGGCCGGGCGACGCCGTCCTGGTCAAGGGCTCGCGGGTCGCCGGCCTGGAGGCGGTAAGCCAGGCCATCGAACGTCGCTTCGCGGAACGGAAGGAAACCTGAAAGGTGTTCTACTACCTCTACCTCCTGTCGCAGACGGGCTCCGAGTGGCTGGGCCCCTTCAACGTCTTCCAGTACGTGACCTTCCGGGCCGCGGGGGCAGCCTTCAGCGCCTTCGTGATCGCCGTGCTGATCGGCCCGCGGATCATCCGGCGCCTGCGCGAGATGAAGATCACCGATCGCCCGGAGAAGAACGACAGCAAGCAGCTCGACGAGATGCACAAGGGCAAGGCCTCGACCCCGACCATGGGCGGGCTGCTGATCATCGGCGGGACGGTCCTCTCCATCCTGCTCTGGGCGGCCTGGCCGGGGGCCTTCTTCCAGACGCGGGACGGGCAGGACAACCCGGCGGTCTCGGCGGCCGCCGCGGTGCAGCAGCACGGCTCGACGACGCCGGCGCTGGCCTCGCGGAACATGGCCGAGCGCTACGGCGGCTACTACGTGCTCCTGGGGCTGGGCGTGCTCCTGGCCACGGCTGTGCTGGGCTTCGTCGACGACCGCTACAAGCTGCTCAAGAAGAAGGGCCTCCGGCTCTGGACCAAGCTGGCTTGGCAGGTGGTCATCGCCCTGGGTGCGGCGGTGGTGATCTACTACTGTATCGATGGATCAGAGCGCGGCAACCTCTCCATCCCCTTCCTGCGATACGACCCTCAGCGCGCAACGTCGCTGGGGGCGGTCTTCTTGATATTCGCCATGCTGGTCATTGTCGGCAGCTCCAACGCCGTCAACCTGACGGACGGGCTCGATGGGCTGGCCGGCGGCTGCTCGGCGCTGGTGGCTATGACCTACGCCATTCTGGCCTACGTGGCCAGCAATGCCCGCTGGTGCGAGTACCTGCGCGTGCCCTTCGTGCAGGGCAGCGGTGAGCTGGCGGTCTGCGCCGCGGCGCTGGGCGGGGCCTGCCTGGGCTTCCTGTGGTACAACTCGCACCCGGCCGAGGTCTTCATGGGCGACACCGGGTCGCTGCCCATCGGCGCGTTCATCGGCTACACCGCGCTGGTCGTGAAACACGAGTTCCTGCTGGTGCTGGTCGGCGGCGTCTTCGTGGCCGAGGCCGTCTCGGTTCTCCTGCAGATCGCCTCCTTCCGGCTGTTCGGCAGGCGGATCTTCAAGTGCGCTCCTCTGCACCACCACTTCGAGTTCCTGGGCTGGCCGGAGAACAAGGTGGTGGTGCGCTTCTGGATAGCCGGGATCGTCCTGGCCCTGGCCAGCATCGCCACGCTGAAGATCAGGTAGGGGGCAAGAGCCATGAAATCGAGCCGAAGCTGGATCCTGGTGATCGCCGCGGCCCTGGTCGGGCTCGGCCTGGTCATGGTCTTCAGCACCAGCGCCGTCCACGGCGAACGCTTCGGGTCTCCCACCAAGCTGCTGCTGCGTCAGGCGGTGTGGCTGGGGATGGGGCTGGCCGCGATGATCATCGCCTGGAGGGTGGACTACCGCTTCTGGGAGCGCCATTACCGCCTGGTGCTCGGCGTCTCGGCGGGCGCGCTGCTCCTGGTGCTGATCCCCGGGGTCGGCTCCTGCTTCAACGGCGCCCGGCGCTGGGTACGGGTGTTCGGGTACGGGGTGCAGCCGTCGGAGTTCGCCAAGATCGGCCTGGCCGTCTTCGTGGCCGCCTACCTGGCGCGCCACCACGACCGCCTGAACAACTTCGTCCGGGGTCTGCTGCCGGTCTCCGGAGTCGTCGGGGCGGTGGCCCTGCTGGTGGCGCTGGAGCCGGACACCGGGACGGCCCTGCTGATCGGTGGGGTGGCCTTCATGATGCTCTTCGTGGGCGGCATCCGCATGCGCATGCTGCTGCCCATCGGCACCGCCGTGGCCCTGCTCTTCGCGGTCGGGGTGCTGACCCACCTCGAATACGTGCAGGCGCGCCTCAACGCCTTCTGGAACCCAAGCCCGGAGACTCTGCACGGTTCCGGCTACCAGGCGTGGCAGTCGCTGATCGCCATGGGGTCCGGCGGGGCGCTGGGCACCGGCCTGGGGGCCGGGCAGATCAAGCTGCACTTCCTGCCGGAGGCCCACACCGATTTCATCCTGAGCATCATCGGTGAGGAGCTGGGACTGGTCGGCACCCTGACGGTGATCGGGCTGTTCATCGGGCTGGTCTACCATGGCATGAAGGTGGCCCAGACCGCGCCGGACCGCTTCGGCTTCCTGCTGGTCTTCGGGCTGGTGCTCTTCATCGGCGTGCAGGCCGCGGTGAATATCGCGGTGGTGACCGCCTCGGTGCCCACCAAGGGCATCAGCCTGCCCTTCGTCAGCTACGGCGGCTCGGGACTGCTGGTCAGCCTCTTCAGCCTGGGCATGATCATGAGCGTGGCCCGCGCCGGGGATTCGGTAGAGGCCCGGGAGGACGAGCTGGCCGAGATGGTCGTCGACCCCGGCGAGCCGGCCCCCAACCCTCTGGCCCAGTAGGGAGCCTGCGGAGTGGGAGGATGCCCATGAGTCTCGGGCCGCGGGTGCTCCTGGCCGGCGGGGGCACCGGTGGGCACATCTTCCCGGCCCTGGCGCTGGCCGAGGAGCTCGCGGCCGCCGAGCCAGGCAGCGAGCTGCTCTTCGCGGGAGCCGCCGGGGGGCTCGAGGCCCGGCTGGTTCCCGAGGCCGGGCACCGGCTGGAGCTGCTGCCGTCGGTGAAGGCCAGCGGCCTCGTGGCCATGGCCAGGCTGCCGTTCTCCCTGACGCGGGCCTTCTGGCGCGCGCGGGGGCTGCTGCGCAGCTTCCGGCCCGACGCGGTGGTGACCCTGGGGGGGTACGCCTCCCTGGCCCCGGGCCTGGCGGCCTGGCGGCTCGGCGTGCCGCTGGTGGTGCTCGAGCAGAACGCCATTCCCGGGCGGGTCAGCCGTTTCCTGGCCCGTTTCGCCGCCGAGGTGCACGTGGAGTTCCCGGAGTCGGCCGGGCTCTTTCCGGACAGCCAGCGTGTGGCGGCCACCGGCAACCCGGTGCGGCGGGCCATCCTGGAGGCCGCCGGCCGGCGCGCCGGCCGGCAGCCCGGCTCCGGCGGCCGCCTGAACCTGCTGGTGATCGGCGGGAGCCTCGGAGCCCGGAGGCTCAACGAGCTCTTCGCCGAGGCCGGGCCGGACCTGGCGCCACTGGCCGGATCACTGCGGGTGGTGCACCTGTCGGGAACGGACAAGTTCGCGGAGGCCACCGCGCGCGCCGCGGCCTCGCCGGTCGAGACGCGGGTGCTGGCCTTCGAGAAGGACATGGGGCCGCTCTACGCCGAGGCCGACCTGGTCCTCTCGCGGGCCGGGGCCACGGGGCTCGCCGAGATCGCGGCCTGCGGCATCCCCGCGGTGCTGGTGCCCTTCCCGTTCGCCAAGGACAACCACCAGGAGGCCAACGCCCGGAGCTTCGAGCGCGCCGGGGCTGCGACGGTGCTTCTGGAGGGGTCGCTCACCGGAGCGCGCCTGGCCGGGGAGGTCAGGGCGCTGCTGGGCGCGCCGGCGCGGCTGGCCGAGATGGGCGCGAGAATGAGGTCGATGGGCCGTCCGGGGGCCGGCGCGGCCATCGCCCGCCGGGTCCTGGAGATAGCTGCGAGGAGACGGGCCTGATCATGGACGTCCGGGGCAGGAAGATCCACTTCATGGGCGTGGCCGGGATCGGCATGAGCGCCATCGCCGAAATCGCCGCCAGGCGCGGGGCGCTGGTCAGCGGATGCGACATAGCCGCCAACGACAACAGCGAGCGGGTGACCGCCGCGGGCATCACCTGCCTGCTGGGCCACAGCCCGGCGCACCTCCGGGAGCGGCCGGACCTGCTGGTCTATTCCTCGGCGGTTCCCCCGGACAGCCCGGAGCTGGCCGCGGCCCGCGCCGCGGGCATCGAGATCATCTCCCGGAGCAACATGCTGGCGCGGCTGATGGACGCCAAGCAGGGCATCGGCATCTCCGGTACTCACGGGAAGACCACCACCACCTGGCTGGCGGCCAAGCTGCTCCTGGACGCGGGGCTCGACCCCACCATCATGGTCGGCGGCGTGGTGCCGGCGCTGGGCTCCAATTTCCGGGCCGGGTCGGGCCAGTGGTTCGTGACCGAGGTCGACGAGAGCGACGGCCTGCTCCTGGAGATCCGCCCGTCGGTCTCCATCGTGACCAACATCGACAGCGATCACCTCGACCACTACACCGGGGGCATCGACGAGATCGAGGCCACCTTCGCCAGGTACGCCGGCAACACCCGCCAGGACGGCTGCATCATCGGCTGTGCCGACGACGAGCGCGTCCGCCGGGTGATGGCCGGGTCGGGCCGCCAGACCGTCGGCTACGGGTTCACCGGGCACGCCGCGGTCCGCGGGGTCAACATCCGGCTCGATGCCCTGGGGTCGTGCTTCGACGCCGAGGCCGGCGGGCGGCGGATCGAGGGCCTGCGGGTCACGCTGCTTGGCAGGCACAACGTCCTCAACGCCCTGGCGGTCGTGGCCCTGGCCGGGCGCCTGGGCATCGGCGACGACGTCCTCCGGCGCGCGCTGGGCGAGGCCCGGGCGGTCAAGCGCCGCATGGAGAAGCGTGGCGAGGCCGGCGGGGTGGCCGTCTACGACGACTACGGGCACCACCCGACGGAGATCTCCGCGACGCTGGCCGCGGCCCGGCTGATGTCCGCGGGCCGGGGACGGCTGGTGGCGGTCTTCCAGCCCCACCGCTACAGCCGGACGGCAGCGCTCCTCAAGGAGTTCGGCCGGTGTTTCGGCGACGCCGACCACCTGGTGGTCACCAGCATCTACTCGGCCAACGAGCCGCCCATTGCCGGGGTGAGCTCCGCCCAGGTGGTCGACGAGGTGACCTCCGCAGGAGGCCGCAGCGTGCAGTACATCCCGGCGTGGTCGAGCATCGTGCCGCACCTGGTCTCGGTGGTCAAACCCGGCGACGTGGTGCTCTTCCTGGGGGCCGGCGACATCTGGAAGCTTGGCGATGAGCTTCTCAAGCGACTTTGACGATATAGTAACCAGGGGCTTTCCGCTGGGGAAGGCCACCACCTTCGGCATTGGCGGGCCGGCCGAGATGCTGGCCCGGCCGCGCTCCGCTGAGGAGCTTGGCCGGCTGCTGGCCGCCGCGGGCGCCGAGGGTCTGCCGGTGCGACTGCTGGGCGGCGGCAGCAACCTGCTGGTCGCCGACGAGGGAGTGAAGGGTCTGGTGGTGAGGCTGGCGGGCAAGGCTTTCGCGTCACTGGAACAGGCCCCGGCGGGGCTCTCCGCGGGCGCGGGCGTGCCGCTGGCGCGTCTGGTGCGCGAGGCCGCCTCCGCCGGACTCTCCGGCGTCGAGAATCTGGCCGGCATTCCGGGTTCAGTGGGCGGGGCGCTGGTCATGAACGCCGGCGGCAAGTACGGGTACATCGGCGACGTGGTCGAGGAAGTCAGGGCGCTGGAGTCATCCGGGCGGCCGCTGGTGCTGGGCCGCGCGGAGTGCGGCTTCGGCTACCGGTCCTCGAAGCTGCGCGGCCTGACCGTGACCGGGGCGCGGCTGGCGCTGACGCCTGACCGGCCGGAGGCGGTAGCCGAGCGGACCAGGAAGGTCCGGGCCGAGAAGCGGCGCGCCCAGCCCATGAACCGGCCGTCGGCCGGCTGCGTTTTCAAGAACCCCCGGCCGGATCTGCCCGCGGGCCGGCTGATCGACGAACTGGGTTTCAAGGGCCGCCGGGTGGGCGGGGCGGCCGTCAGCGATCTGCACGCCAACTACATCGTCAACCTCGGCGGCGCGCGCTGTGCGGAAGTGCTTGAACTGATCGCAGCCATCCGGGAGGCGGCCTCCCGGGAGCGGGGCATCGGGCTGGAGCTCGAGGTCGAGATCTGGAGTTGAAGATGGCGAACGAAAGCCTGAAGCGGCTCCTGGGCGGCCGGCCCGTCCACGTGCTCTACGGCGGCTTCTCCAACGAGCGGCCGGTCTCGCTGGTCTCCGGCGAGTCGGTGGCGGCGGCGCTGGAGGGAGCCGGGCACCGGGTGGTGCGGGTCGACGTTGACAAGGGCTTCGCCAGCGAGGGCAACGCCCTGCTGGCCGGGACGGGCCTGGCCTTCATCGTCCTGCACGGCGAGTTCGGCGAGGACGGCGAGATCCAGGAGATCCTGGAAGGGTGGGGCACCCCCTACACGGGGAGCGGTCCGCAGGCCAGCCGCCTGGCCATGGACAAGGCCCTGGCCAAGAAGGAGTTTGCCGCCGCCGGCGTGCCCACTCCGCGTTGGGAGGGCGTTCCGCGCTCGGCGCGGCCGGACGACCTGGCCGGCCGCTACGGCCTGCCCCTGGTCATCAAGCCCAGCTGCTCGGGGTCGAGCATCGGCGTGACCATCGTCAGGGAAGCCGGGCAGATAGCCGCGGCGCTGGCCGAGGCCGGCCGGCACAGCGGCGTGCCGCTCGTGGAGGAGTTCATACCCGGGCGCGAGCTGACCGTCGGCATCCTGGGCGATGCGGCCCTGCCGGTCATCGAGCTCCGGGCCAGGAAGCAGTTCTACGACTACGAAGCCAAGTACGCCGACGACGCCGGCACCGAGTACCTCTGCCCCGCGCCGGTGGATGCGGCGGTGGCCGCCGAGGCCGGGAGGCTCTCCCTGGCGGCTCATCGGGCGCTGGGCTGCCGGCACTTCAGCCGGGTGGACCTGCGGCTGACGCCGGAGGGCCGGCTGAGCGTGCTCGAGGTCAACACCATCCCCGGGTTCACTAGCCACAGCCTGCTGCCCAAGGCCGCGGCCGCTGCCGGACTGGACTTCCGGGCCCTTGTCGAGCGCATCGCGGCAATGGCCCTCGGGGACTTCTCGGGGGGGCATGGTCATGGCATCTGAAAGCCGGGCGGCCGCCGACCAGCGCGACGCCGGCGCCGGCAGGGAACGCGACCCGGGGGCGGTGCTGCTTGCGGCGGCGCTGCCGCTGGCCGCTTTGGCCGTATACTGCGCCGCAGCCATCGGGCTCTGGCACCTGGCCGGCAGCCGGGCCGCGCGCCCGACCGTCCCGCAGATGGACGCCAGGCGGTGTCCGTGGCTCACTCCGGCGGACGCCGCCGCCATCAACTCCGGGGTCGAAACCGCCGCGCGGGGCTCGCTCTTCGACCGCGACCTGTGCAGCCGCGTGGAGCGCTCCTACCGCGAGAGCCCCTGGGTCGACAGGGTGGTGGCCGTCCGCCGGCGCTTCCCGGATTGCGTGGAGGTCGAGCTGGTGGTCAGGCAGCCGTACGCCGTGGTGCACCGCGACGGCCTCTATCACCTGGTGGACATCCGCGGCTGCCGCCTGCCGGTGGCGCCTTCGGCCCGCCCGGATGCGCGGTACCCGCTGATCGAGGGCGCCAAAACCGCCCCGCCGGCGCCCGGCGAGGTCTGGAACGACGAGTGTGTCAGCGACGCGCTGCGCTTGGCGGAGCTGCTCTCCGACGTGCTCTCCAGGCGCGGCCCCGGCGGGCGGCTGACGCTCATCGACGTCTCCAAGCCGGCCCGCGGTCATGATCTGCGCCCGCAGATGATCGCCCGCACGGCCTCCGGCGCGGAGATTGACTGGGGCAGCTTCAACGAGCAGCGCACCCGCGAGTTCCCCTCGGTGAGCGACAAGCGCGCCGAACTCGAGCGCCAGCTCGACCTGATCCCGGACCTCTCGGCGGTGAGCCGCATCCGCGTCCGCTTCCGCGACGGGGTGATCGTGCGGCGGCAGGAGCCGCTGGCGGCCGGAGCCATCGGGATGGTGCCGTGACGGAAGCATCCCCGGGCGGCCCGGCGGAGCCATCCGCGCAGGGACGGCCCCTGGACCCCTCGACCGAGACAGACAGTCTCTCAGCGCATGGTCCGGCAACGAAGGCCGGCGCCCCCGTCCCTAGCCCCGCCCCGGGCCCCGCTCTGGTGCTGGCGGCGACGGCCTTCCTGATGCTGCCGCTGGGCCTGGCCGCCGCGCTGCCGGCGCTTCCCGCCTGGCTGGGCGGCTATCTGCCGGCCATGCCGCTGCCTCTGCTGGTCGTGGAGACGGCGCTGGTCTTCGCCTGCTTCGCGCTGCCGGCCTTCGCCGCTCCGGGCGGCGGTCTGGCCAGCCCGGCGCTGACCGGACTGGCCCGGGGCCTCTGCCTGGCAGCGCTGGCGCTGCCATTCTGCCTGGCGGCGAGGATCGCATCCCCGGTGCCCGCCGGCGTGATCCTGGCCGGCTGCGCGCTGACTGCTTCCGCCGGCGCCGGCTGCGCGGCGGCCGCGGCGGCCCTCGGAGTCCGGGGGCTGGCTGTCGGGGTTGCCGTGATGACGCTTCCCGGCCTGGTCGGGTTCTTCGGGACGGAGCTGGAGCTCCCGCTGGGCTGGTTCTCCGGTCTGTGCCCGTTCGCCTCCGCCTGGTCCGCCCTGCACGGCGGGGCCTCCTGGACGCCGGGGCTGCTGCCGGGCATCGCCCTTCTGGTCATCGGGCAGTTCCTGGGCCGCCGGGTCGTTCAGACATGCCCTCCCGCACGGAACGCCTGATACTCCTGCTGGCGGCCGTGGCCGCTGGCGTCGCCCTGGGCATCGCCCCGCGCAGCCGCGCCGACTGGGCGGCCGAGCTGATCATGCCCGCGCTGATGGTCGCGGCCTGCGCGGTCGGCAGCCGCTGGCTGGTCTTCACGCGGCTGGCGTACGTCCTGATCCTGGTCCACATCCTGGTGCAGCTGTGGGGCGGTCACTTCACCTACGGCCGGGAGCCGTCCTTCGGATGGCTCCAGGAGCGGTTCGGACTGCTCCGCAACCACTACGACCGGCTGGCGCACTTCGCCCTGGGCTTCTGCCTGTACGTTCCGATCCGGGAGTTCATCGTCAGGGTGGCCAGGGTCGCGCGCGGCTGGGCCTGCTTCTTCTCGATCGCCGTGATCAGCGCGGTGGCCGGCTGGTGGGAGCTCTTCGAGTGGGGTATGGTGGCGGCGAAGCCCGAGCTCACCGCCGACTACCTGGGTATGCAGGGCGATCCCTGGGATGCCCAGCAGGACATGCTCCAGGGGGTGCTCGGCGCGCTGGCCGCCTGGGCGGCCTTCACGTGGTGGCACAACCGGGCGCTGGACCGGGCGGCGGCGACGGGGCAGGGGTCCGACGTCAGATCGGCTTGAAGTCCGGCTTCGCCGGCATCCGCAGCACGAACTCGGCGATGAGCTCGGCGGTCTGGTCGAGGTCGGCCAGCGAGATCACCTCCGACGGGCTGTGCACGTAGCGGCAGGGGATGGAGACCACGCCGGTGGCCACGCCGGGGCCGACCGAGGCGATGGCGTCGCCGTCGGTGCCGGTGGATGTGGGCTCGACCGCGTACTGCAGCGGGATCTTCTTCGCCTTGGCGGCGGCCTCCAGCATGCGGTTGACCGCGCGGTTGACCGTAAGGCTCAGGCTCAGGGTCGGGCCGCCGGAGAGCTTGCAGTCGCCGGAGAGCCTGGTCTCCATCTTCGGATAGTCCCGGGCGTAGCAGACGTCCACGGCCAGGGCGGCCTGGGGCATGACCTGGAAGGCGCTGACCGCCGCGCCGCGGAAACGTCCGCCTTCCTCCTGGACGTTGCTCAGGGCGAAGACGGCGACCTTGAGGCGCCGCCGCTCCCTGCGGATGATCTCCATGGCCCGGACCACCGCGGCCACTCCGGCGCGGTCGTCCAGGCCGCGGCCGGCAACGCGGTCCCCGCCCAGGCGGTCGAACCCGCACGTGCAGGTGACCGTGTCTCCGGGCCGGACGAGCTTCTCGGCCTCCGCGCGGCTGGCCGCGCCGATGTCGAGGTACAGGTCGGCGGTCTTGATCTCCTCCTTGGGCGCCTCGCCGGGCTTGCGGCCGATGACGCCCAGGACCGGGCCCTTGGCGGTGTGGATGTGCATCCGCTGGCCGACCAGGGCGTCCGGCCGGCTGCCGCCCAGCAGGTTGACCTGCACGAAGCCCTGGGCGTCGACCTGGCTGACCATCAGGCCGATCTCGTCGACGTGCGCGGCCAGCAGGACCCGGGTCGGGGCCTTGCCGTTGACGACGCCGAGCACGTCGCCGTAGATGTCCGTCTCCACACGGTCGCAGACGGCCGCCAGGCGCCTGCGGACCAGCTTC
The DNA here is from genome assembly GCA_022703445.1 of Planctomycetota bacterium. GTDB lineage: Bacteria > Planctomycetota > SZUA-567 > JAKLDR01 > JAKLDR01 > JAKLDR01. Next base: position 12,574 of record JAKLDR010000123.1, read on the forward strand.
TGGCCGGCGTCCTCGTTGGTGCCCGGGGTGGGCAGTCCGATCAGTTCCTTCAGGAGGGATTCGCAGGCGAATGCCTTCATGGATGGCTCCTTCCGTCGCCCGGCGGATCCGGGCGGGTGGATTCTAACCAGTCGAGCCCGGGCCGCGCAAGTGCCGCATCGGCCGGCTTTTCGGCCTTGACAGCCCCGGGGGCGGGATTAGACTCCCTCACAGTCCGGACGGGTGGCCGCCGGGCTGCACGGTGCGGCCGCCGTTTACAGGGGGATCTTTCATGATCAGGATCGCGCTGCCCGCTCTGCTCGTTGTCCTCTTCGCCGCCGCCGGTTGCGACAACGCCGCCGCCGCGAAGAAGAAGGAAGGCTCGCAGGCCTCACAGGCGGAGACCTTCAAGGCCATGTGGCCGCGCGACAAGGTCCAGAAACTCACCCCGGAGCAGCGCCAGGACCTCCTGGCCCAGGCCCTGGTGGCGCTCAAGGGCGTCAACTGGCAGCACGCCCAGGACGCGCTCGTCTCCCTGGGGCGCGATGCCGGCCCGTCGCTGATCGCCATGGTCGGCAGCGCCGAGCCCTCGGCCGCGTCCGCCGGGCCGATTCCCAGCGCCAAGGTCAAGTCCGTCGGCGAGCTGGCCCACGACACGCTTCTGCTCATCGTCCAGAACCGCTCCGGCTACCGCGGCGAGATGCCCGCCCGCACCGCCGAGGCCTGGCAGGCCTGGTGGACGGCCAACTCGTCGAGCGTGGTTGCCGGGGACTGATCCCGGCGCCTCCGGTGCCGCGGCCTGACACGGCTTCGGCGGCCCGGCCTGATCCATGATAGGCATCGTCCTGCTGCTCGCCGCCCTGAGCGTCGCCGGGGTGCTCGGCGTGGTTCTGGTCGTGCTGGTGCGCGCCAAGCTGCGCGAGCGCGAGGAGCTGGCCAGGGCCTCCGGCGAGGGGGAGGGGCAGAAGGGCGCTCCGCAGCCCGCCGCGGGGGCGCCGCGCAAGCCGGCCTTCGTCCCCTGGGTGGTGGTCTCCGGCGTCCTGCTGGTGCTGGCCACCCTGATCGGCGGTCTGCTGCTCAGGAGCTGCCAGGCCATCGGCGAGGACCGGGCCCGCAAGAACGAAAAGCACGTGTGTCGGGCGGCCATGGACGGCCTGGCTTCCTGGTTCTTCACCGACTGGGAGTCGCGCAAGGCGCTGCCGCCGGCTGGCGATGTGCCGCTGGGGACCTATGCGGCCAGGTGCCCGCGGGGCCACCGCTTCAGATACCTCGGCGGCAGCGAGGTGCTCTTCGGCAACGAGCGCGTGCTGGTCGTCGAGACCGGCACGCACGATTTCGGCGACGGCGACCGCAAGCGTCACGCCATCGTGGCGGACCGCAAGTTCCTGGCCGCCGGCAAGACCGGACAGGAGTACGAGGCCGCGGGGCAGGGGAACTCCTCCGGGGGGCGCGGCTACTCGTACTACGGGGAGTTCTTCCGGGTCATCACTCTGGACGAGTACGATTACGGGACCATCCGCCAGGCGGTCGAGGAGGCGCCGTGAATCGGACTGCCGGCTCGGCCGCCAGGATCGTCGACGCCAATCTCAACCGCGCCCGCGAGGGCCTGCGGGTCGCCGAGGAGTACGCGCGATTCGCGCTTTCCGACCGCGGGCAGGCCGCGGCGCTCCGGGCGCTCCGGCGCGACCTGGGCGCCGCCGCTGCCGAGCTCTTCAAGTGGAACGAACTGACCGCCGCGCGCGAGTCGTCGGGCGACATCGGTGCGGCCGCGCCCACCTCGGCCCGTCCGGACGAGGCGGCGGTGGCTCGCGCGGCGCTCTCCCGGGCCTCGGAGGCCCTGCGGTCGGTCGAGGAGTACGGCTCGCTCCTGGCCCCGGCCGCCGCCGAGCGCTTCGCCAGGCTGCGCTTCCGGCTCTACAACGTCGAGCGGGAGGTCGCCGCCGGGCCGTCGGCGCGCAAGCGGCGCCTGGAGGGAGCCCGGCTCTACGTCCTCTTGACCGCCGAGTTCTGCCGGAACGGCGACGTCTTCGAGACCGCCCGCCGTGCGGCGGCCGGCGGCGCGGACCTATTCCAGTACCGCGAGAAGGAGATGGAGGACGGCGAGTTCCTGGCCAACGCCCGGAAGCTCGCGGCGCTCTGCGCCGACCTCGGTGTGCTCCTGATTATCAACGACCGGCCGCACGTGGCGCGGCTGGCCGGCGCCGACGGCGTGCACCTTGGGCAGGGCGACCTTTCGGCCGCCGACGCCCGGGAGATCCTCGGCCCGGGGAGGATAGTGGGCCGCTCGACCCACGAACCTGCCCAGGCCCGGGCCGCCGAGGCCGAGGGCGCCGACTACATCGGCGTCGGCCCGGTCTTCGAGACCAGGACCAAGGAGCACCGCACGGCGGTGGGGCTCGAATACGTCGCCTTCTGCCAGAAGGAGATCGCCATACCCGGCTTCGCCATCGGCTCGGTCAACGAGCAGACCGTCGACCAGGTTCTGGCCGCCGGCGCCCGGCGAATCGCGGTCTGTACCGGGGTCACCATGCAGGACGACGTCGAGGCGGCGGCGAGGTTCTTCAAACAGAAACTTGAGGTGGCCGAAAAGGCCTGATGCGCCGTTTGATCTCTCTGCCTATTCGAAAGGGACCACCCAGTGAGGCTGGGAACTATGATAGATGTGGTAGTATCCCCATTCAGCAGGAAACTCCAAGCTGAAAGATTCTCCGCCACTGTAGACCGAGTACTCGAATGCCTTGCCGATGAGAGGCTTGGGAATGGAGTGCAGATAGCTGGGGACAAGCTGATCCAAGGATGACGGATAAGCTCCCTTGTCGTGCCTGAAGTTCTCCAGCGCCCTTATGACGACGTCCCATCTTCGCCTGCTGATACGGCCTCGGAAGCCGTCATCTTGGTCGAAGAAATCCCATGCCGCTCCGCCGACCAACGCCAGGACGAGCCCAATGGCAGCCCACGTCAAGACCTTCTCGATGCCGCGCGCTCTGGTGGGGCCGCCGTGGATCGGTTCGTCGGTGCTCATCGTGGGCTCAAGGTCTTAGCTCGTCCAACTCCGCCAACTCCACCTCCGCCCCCTTCCTCTCGTCCGACACATAGGCCCCATACATGACCCGCACCGAGTCGACCGCCAGAGCGACGT
>JAKLDR010000124.1 GCA_022703445.1 Planctomycetota bacterium
ATGGCCAGCAGGGCGTCGGCGGCCGCCGGGCCGTCACCGAGCCGTCCCCTGGCGCGGTGCAGGGCGACCGCCACCCGGCGGTCCTTCTCGGCCTCGGCCAGCTTCCCCAGTTCCGCGGCGGCGTCCGCGGCGCCCCACAGCAGCCGCGACTGGCCCAGGGTGTTGGCGGCCAGCACCCGCAGTTCGGGGGTGCCGGCCTTGCCGGCCAGGACCAGCAGGGCGGCGACCGCCTCGGCCTGGGGCTCCTTGACCTTGGTCTCGAGGAGCGCCCTGGCCAGGATCAGCCGGCCGTGCTCCCCCGCGCCGGGCAGGGCCTTGCGGACCTCCTCGGAGGCGTCGGCGCCGAGTTGGACCAGAATGTCGATGCGGTCAAGCATCTCGTCGGAGGAGAGCTTGTCCGCGCCCTCCAGCGCCTTGGCCACCGCGGCGGCGATCTCGGCCGGAGCCTTGGCGGCGCCACCGCCCTCCTCCGCCCTGTCCGCGGCGGCTGGCGCCGGCGGTCTGGGCTCCGCCGCGGGCGGTGCGGCATCTCCGGCCAGGGCCGCCGCAGCCAGCAACGCCGCCAGGAAAGCTGTGCCGGGAATCCGCATGAGGACCTCCGTTTCGTGGGAGATAATAACCACTGTCCCGGCCTCGGGCAACCGGCAAAGGGGGCGACCGTACGCTGTCGGCGGGCCGGGCTGCCCTGACGGACTGCCGCCTTGGCGGTTTGACTAACCGCCGCGGGGCTGGTAGAAGTATCCGCCAGCATGGCTCAGGAACTCTGTTCGCGCTGCCTCCGGAGCATGGACGAGGCCGATCTGGCCGCCGTCGGCGGCGAGCTTCTGTGCCCGAGTTGCCAGGCGGCGGCATCCAGGGCGGCCCGGAAGCAAGACCCGATCACGGCCTCCGGGCTGACACCCGCCCCACCCCGCCCCACCCAACCCGCTGCGGCGCACACGGTTGCGACGCCGCACCTCGCCCGGCGCATCCTGGATGACGCCGTGGCCTGGAGCCGGGGGCGGTGGTGGTGGGCGCGGCTGCCGCTGCTGGTCTTCTTCGCCTACATGCTGGCGCGCCACCTCGGAGACCAGGACTACCGCGGCCTCTTCGGGGGCATCAACCTGGCCATTCACGAATGGGGCCACTTCGTCTTCCGCCCGTTCGGCGAGTTCCTGTGTGTCGCCGGCGGCACAATCCTGCAGTGCCTGGCGCCGATCATCGCCATGGCGGTCTTCTGGCGGCAGCGCGATTACTTCGCTATCCTGCTGTGTCTGGGCTGGCTGGGCATCAACTTCTTCGAAGTCGCCACCTACATGGCCGACGCCCGTGCCCGGGAGCTGCCCCTGGTGGCACCGGGAGTCGGCGCGGTCGAGCCGGGCGACGACACGGTCGGCCACGACTGGAACTTCCTGCTGGGCAGGTTGGGACTCCTCGTCCACGACCGGCAGCTTGCCGCCTGCACCCGAGTCCTGGCGACGGGCACCATGCTGCTCTTCCTGATCCCCGGCGGCTTTCTGGTCTGGCGGATGTGGCGCACGCGAAACGAACGCCCGGACGGTCCGGCCGCCGGGGAGATCTGAGGCTCTGTCCGGGCAGACCGCTGGCGTCAACGGTTCGTGACGACCGATCTTGCGTGGAGGAACAGGGTAACAGGTGAGCAGTAGACCGCAGGAGAGCGGCATCCTTCACCTGAGGCTGCTTCCGTCTCCCTCGCTCGCCTGTTCACCTGCTCTCCTGCTCTAGCAGAGCCGTTTTCAGGCGGCCTGCTAGCCCTTCCCGGACTTGGCATACGGCCACATGGCTACGCCGCCGTCCATCATCCGCACGTTCCGGAAGCCGGCCTGGCGCAGGATCAGCGCCGCCTCGTAGCCGCGGAGCGAGATCTTGCAGAAGGCGACCGTCTCCTTCTCTCTGTCGAGCTCACCGAGCCGGCCGCGCAGGGCACCCAGCGGGATGTTGACTGCGCCGGGCATGCGGACCTGCTCGACTTCCGCCGGGCTCCGGACGTCTAGGAAGGTGAAGTCCGCGCCGGAGTCGAGCCGGGCCTTGACCTCGGCCGGGCTGATCCCGACCACCCGGCCCTCGAGCTTGTTCTTCATCACGTTGCAGGCGGTGATGATGTTGTCCATGGCCTCGGAGTAAGGCGGCGCATAGGCCAGGTCGAGCTTCGAGACCTGGTCGACAGTCATGCCCGCGGTGATGGCCGTGGCGGCCACGTCAACGCGCTTGGCGCACTCGCCGGGGCCCACCGCCTGGAGGCCCAGCAGCCGGCCGGTGCCGCGCTCGGCGACCAGCTTGAGCATGATCATCCGCGCGGCGGGCATGAAGTGGGCCCGGTCCGGCCCCGGCACCAGGCAGGTCTCCACCTCGAAGCCCGCCTCGCGCGCGGCAACCTCGTTCAGCCCGGTCTTGGCGACGGAGAAGTCGAAGACCTTGCAGATGGTGGTGCCCAGCACGCCGGGGAAGGACTCGTCCCCGCCGCAGATGTTGATCGCGGCCACTCGCCCCTGCTTGTTGGCGGTCGAACCCAGCGGCACGTAGCAGGGCCTGCGGGAGACCAGCCCGAAGCACTCCACGCAGTCGCCCGCGGCATAGATGTCCGGGTCGGAGGTGCGCATGTGGTCGTCCACCCGGACGGCCCCGGTGACGCCGATCTCCAGGCCGGCCGCGCGGGCCAGGTCGGAGTTCGGCCGCACGCCCATGGCCAGGATGGCCATGTCCACGGGGATATCCCCGCGTGAGGTCCTCAGTCGCCCCACCCGGGCAGCGTCGCCGGCGCCGGGCAGGAACTCCTGGACCACCGTGCCGGTCATCACCTTGACGCCCTTGGCCTCGAAGTGCTGCTCCACCAGCATGGCCAACTCCGGGTCGAGGATGGGCATGATCCGGGGCAGCATCTCGACCAGGGTGACGCGGCAGCCCTTCTCGACCAGGGCCTCGGCCATCTCCACTCCGATCAGGCCGCCGCCGACGATGACCACGTCCTTGGCCCGGCCCTCCTCCAGGGCCGCCTTGACGCCCTCGGCGTCCTCCACCCCGTGGAGGCTGAAGATGTTCTTGAGGTCGATTCCCGGAAGCTTGGGGCGCACCGCCCGGGCGCCGGTGCAGAGCGCCAGCTGGTCGTAGGGCAGCCATTCCTCGCGACCGTCGATCAGCGACCTGACCCGCACCCGCTTCCCGGCGCGGTCGATCTCCAGTGCCTCGGTGCTGTTGTGGACCTTGACGTTCTTCACCTTCTGGAAGAACACGGGGTCGCGCACCGCCCCGGCCGGCGTGGAGAAGAGCTCCTTCTGATCCTTGACGACCCCCGAGACGTAGTAAGGCAACCCGCAGCCCGAGTAGGAAAGCACCCGCCCCCGGTCCACCACCGTGACCTCGGCGTCGGGCTCCAGGCGGATGATCTTCGAAGCCACCTTGGGCCCGGCGGCCACGCCGCCGACTATGACCACCTTGCGCGGTTTGAGCATGAGCGTTTCTCCCCCGCCAACCCTGACCGACTCCTGGGTGCTGGCCGGCAGTTCCAGCGTGAATTCGGCACCGCCCAGTGCGCTGCGCCCGACGGCGGCGCTGCCGCCAGCGGCCTCGGCCACCGACCGGACCAGGGCCAGGCCCAGGCCTGTCCCCGACGCGGACATGGTCCGGGCGTTGGAGGCCCTGAAGAACGGCTCGAAGAGCCGGTCCTTGTCCGACTCGGGCACACCTATCCCCGAATCGCCGACGGACAGGCGCACCCGGCCGCGACGCCCCGGGATCTGGGCCAGTTCCACCCTGATCCTGCCGCCAGGTGGCGTGTAGCGCAGCGCGTTCTCGAGGAGCGCCTGGACGGCCTCGTCCAGGGCACCGCGTTCGGCCCGCACAACGGCCCTCTCCAGATGGCACTCGAGGACCAGTTCCTGGCCGCGCCCCCGAACGCGGTCTGCGAATCTCCTGGCCAGGTCGCCGAGCAGCGGCACCAGGTTGACCGCCTCGAGCTGCGAGTTACCGGTGACCACCCGGTGGATGACCAGCAGCCGCTGGGCGGTCTCGAGCGACTCCAGGCACTTGCGGTCGGCCGCCAACAGCAGTTCCCGCTGCCGGTCGGATATCTCGCCGGCAAAGCCGCCCAGCACCGTGCGGATGAGGGTGCTGGCCGCGGCGACGGGGCTCTTCAGCTGATGGGCGACGACTGCAGCCAGGCCGATCAGGCGGTCATCGCGGTCGTGCGCGGGGGCTCCGGAGGCGGAAGGCTTGTCTGGCAAGATCAAGAGTCCCCGCTGCGCTCAGGTCCGGCATCAACCCGGCCGGTTACCTGCGGGCCGGGCCGATCGCTCCCCCGCGGGGATGCTCCCCATCGGTGGCGACGGAACAGAGTTTAGCGCCGGCCGGCGGGCGATGCAAAGCGAAAACCGGTGGGGCCGAAAGAACCGGCTGGACCAGCGAAGGCCCAGCCGGAAGACCGAGGAGCAGAAGAAGGCTCAGAACGTTTCGGGCTGCCCGGGAGTCTCCACCCCGGGCTTGGCGCCAACGCTTACCTTCACCTCGCTGGAGCGGACCTTGCCGGTCCAGAAGCCCTTGCCCATGTCCTGACGCTGGTTGTCGTTGCCCTGCAGTTTCTGCTCGAACTCGACCCACAAGGTGTACTCCCCGGCGGCCTCAGGCTTGACCACCCAGGACCAGGGATCGAATGCTTCCTGGTCAGCCTTGCCTGCTTCGATGCGGACCGGCTGCAGCCCGGCGTGTCGGCGGAGCTGCTTGTCCCGATGCGAGATCGGTTCGGCCAACTTGCCATCGGGCCCCCTAAGGAAGACTCTGCCTGCGCGGCCGTCCAGATCGCAGCAACGGTCACGGGTGAGCACCAGCGGTTCCTTGCCGACGTTCTCCCAGCGGAGGGTGTAGCCCTTGGCCACGCCCGGCATCTCCAGAGCACAGCCCGCACAGCGCTTCAACTTTGCAGCGCACTCGTTGCAGAGTTTACCCCAGGTGCGGCCGCTGATCTTGCCCCTGCAGGTCTCGCAGTTCCTCGGCCACCCGTCGGCTTCCATCCCGCGGTGCTTGGGGCACATCAGGCCCTGGCCCTCGCCAAGGCCCCAGCCGTCCGCCAGCTTGTCGCCCGCCGGAGCCGAGGCGGCCAGCACCAAGCACAGCCCGTTCACCGCCTCGGCCGCGGCGAGCGGCGCTGCGGCCGGAGTCGCCGGCGGCTTCGAGCCAATCTCGGTAAGCTTGGTGACGGCCAGGTCGCCGACGGCCAGCGCCTTGAGGCGGCCGTCCGCGCCAAAATCCGCCACCATTCGGCTCCAGTCCTCGCCGACCTCCGAGACCGGACCGCTCGCGCCCAGGGGCTCCTCGCCCTTGCGGAACTCGAAGACGAAACCCTTGCGCACGCCCTTCTCTCGGCCGGCGTCGACGGTCACCTCGTAGACCGGCATCCGCTCCGGCAGTTCCACCTTGGTAACCTTGCCGCGGATGGCGTTGTCCTGGGCCGTCGCGGCTGGCGCGTCGCCAGCCGCCGCCCCATAGACCAAGGGGGTCCCCACCCCAACCACCGCCGCCGCGGCGAGCACCGCCGCAGCCAGTTTCACCTTCATCCAAAACATCGCCTTCATGACTCCTTCCGCAATCTGTACGGGCACAGCATGCTGCGCCCCTACGATTCCGACGGCCCCCGCCGCGGCGCCGACCGCCGCGAACTTCGGGACCGCCAGGATGGAAGGAAGGAGCGACGCAGGCACCGCCGCGCCTGCGTCGGCCGCCAGTGCCGCAACCAGGGCCGCGGCTCCGAGCTCGGGGCGCTTCCGCGCCAGCCGCTCGCGGAGCCGCTCCAGACCCACCGTGGCCCGCCGGGCCATGGTCCCCTGGGGGCAGCCCGCCACCGCCGCGGCCTCCTCCTGGGTGCGGTCCTCGAGGTAGCGCAGGATCACCGCCTGGCGCTGTTCGGCCGGCAGAGCGGCCAGCGCGGCATCGACGTCCCCCGGTAGGGGCACGGCATGCCGTGCCCCTACGTCTGCGGGATCGATCTCTGCAGCCCCAGCCATGGCCGCCGCCTCCTCGCGCCGCTCCCGGCGCGCCTCGCTCCGCGCGGCCCAACCGGCCGCATGGCGGGCCGTACCGTGGAGCCAGGCGGCCAAATCGACGTCCTTACTGAGGGACCTCGCCTTGCGCGCCAGGATCACGAATACGGCCTGGGCGGCGTCCTCGGCATCGTGGTGGCGCCCGAGCGAGCGCAGGCAGACCCGGTAGACCATCGCGCCGTGACGCCGCGCAAGCTCGGCGAATGCCGGCTCGTCGCCTGTCGCCGCGTAGGCCGCCAGGAGTTCCGCATCGGTGCGCATGGCGCTGGCATCCATCCCAACCAAGGTACCTGCCGCCCCTCCCTTCCGCAAGACCCTTCGACTCTGCCTCTCAGGGCATCGAGCCTTGAGCCTGTCGAAAGGGTAGTCGCCGCAGGACCGGAGGACTGTTCACTCCTTCTTAGAAGATTTCCACAAAGGACCTGTCCCGGCATTTGTCCCGGCGCGTCGTATAATCCAAAGGAGGCCGGCGGATGGGGCTGAGGCTGGCGGTTGCCGCCGGGGAGGCGTCCGGAGCGGGAACCCTCCCGGCGGCCATGGAGGCGCGCATCAGGGTGGCGGCACCGATCGACAGCGCTGAACTGACGGACCTGGTCCGCTCCGCGCAGCGGGGCGACCGAGAAGCCTATTCGCGACTGGTGGACCGCTACCGCAGCGTGGTCATGGCCGCCATCTACGCCTCGGTCCGGCGCCTGGAGGTCTCCGAGGACCTCGCCCAGGAGTGCTTCATCAAGGCCTACTCGGCGCTCTCCGAACTCCGCGAGCCCGAACGGTTCGGGGCGTGGCTCCGGACCATAGCCGGCCACTGCGCCGCCGACTGGCTCCGCGCCCGCCACTCCGAGGTGAACATCGACAAGCTGACCGAGGCCGGGGCGGAGCCCTCCGCCCCCGTCTCCCCCCCGGGGCTGCACATGGAGGACGCCGAGGAGGAGAACGCCGTGCTCTCCGCCCTGGCCGGCCTGCGTGAAGACTACCGGGAAATAATCATCCTCAAGCACGTCGAAAACTACTCATACCGGGAGATCGCCGACATGCTGGGCATGAGCGTAACGGCGGTCGGCGAGAAGCTCTGCAGGGTGCGAGGGCTGCTCAAGAAGAAGCTGAAGAACCTTTCGGAGTGACGGGCGGCCAGGCACCGCTGAAACTCTTAAGCCACGCCATTCCCGGACGATATATATATCACGCGCTTCGGCGCGCGCGACGTCAAGCCACGAAAGGGCGGCAATGCCTGACTGCTGGGGTGAGGATCCGGAACCGGCCGCCATGCGGCTGACTCCCGAGGAGATCCGCGAGATACTGGCCCTCGAGGCCACTTGGTGCTGCCTGTCGCCCCGGCGGCTGCCTGGCTTCCTCGAAGCCACAATGCGCCGCTACGGCATCAGCCGGGAGGCCATGGACTACTTCCTGCGCAAGCGCGCCCTGAACCGCGCGGACGCCTGGAAGCTCCAGAGGCTCAAACGCCAGGCGCAGGGCGACTCCCAGGCGCTGGAGATCATCGAGCGCCTGCACCGCCTGGAGCAGCGCCGCGGCGAGGGAGTGCTCCAGACCTGGCTGGAGATCCGCCAGGCCTTCAAGGGCTGACAGGAGGACCCCCATGGCCGCCATACGAACCCAGGGCAGACTGCTGACCGTCAGCGGCGCAGTCGACTACGATGCGTCCGCCGAGTTCTCCAAGGCGATCCACGGGTTCATGACCGGCTCGGGGAAGACCGGCGGCACCATCGATCTGTCCGGCGTGGACGAACTGGTCAGCTCCTGCCTGTCGGCAATATACGACGGCGCGAGGCTGCACAAACCTTCCGCCCTGACGCTGCTCGTCCCCGGGCGGCTGGCACTGCTCTTCGCGCCTGGCGAGGCCGAGGGGCTGTTCGTCGTCAAGACGGCGGTCTGAACAATAGCGACAGCTCCAGCCACTAAGCGAGAGCGTGGCGGTTCGGGAGCCCCCCTTCGGCTATCAGCTTCCGGCACGACAGGCAACACCAGTCTTGTTGTCCTCCGGGCACTCCTGGCACTCTGTGGTGAGATGTGAGGTTCCTGGCGTCGCGGGTCTTGAAAAGCACCCGCCATGGACCGATACTGCCGGACAGCCGCGCTTCACGAGTGTAGCCTCTACCGGAGGTGGCCATGACTGGGAACAAGCCGGTTCTTCGCACAACCCTGTCTCTGACCCTGGCAGTCCTTGCCGCAAGCTGCGCCCCGAAGTCTCCGGCGCCGAATCCGGCAGCCGGGGCCCCCGCCGCTCCCGCGGCTGGATCGGTGCAGAAGCCCACCCTGGACGCCCCGCGCGCCTGGCTCGAAACCGGGAAGGCCCTGGCCCTCGCCGGCCGGCGGGCCGGCGCCAGGTACGCGATCACCGCCCGCGAGGTCGACGGCCTGGTCGGCCCGCTGACCCTGGGCCAGAAGTTCACCGCCGAGGAGCTTCTCGGGCGCGCGGCCAAGGCCGCGGGGCTGGAGCTCTCCTGGCAGGGCGAGGTCGCCCTGCTGCAGCCGGTGCTCGACGCCGCCGGCAGGGCCGCCCTGCTGCGCGCGGTCTCCGACGCCAAGTCGGCTGACGCGCGGACCCGCGCCCGCGGGGCCTTCGCGCTGGGCGAGAGCCTGCGTGCCGACGCCATTCCGATGCTCATGGGCATGCTCGGCGACAAGGACGGCTCCGTCCGGCGCGCGGCACTTATGGCCCTCTCTGCTTTCGAGGGCGACTTCGAACACGCCCAGTGGGCCGGCCGGCTCTCGGTCTTCGAACTGCCTGGCCTCCGGATCGACACCGACAGCCTGATGTGGGTCCTGGAGGACGCCGCCGCGGCCGGCACCGCCGAGTGGCGTGCGGCGCTCTCGATCCTGGGCCGTGCCCGCGAGGGCCAGGTGACCCGCACCGTCTGGGACGCGGCCTACGAACGCGCGCCCGGCGCGATCATGCCCGCGGTCTGGGCCATGGGCCGCTGCGGCGACCCGGCCGCCGGCTGGGTGCTCGAGCGCCGACTCCGCAAGACCTTCACCAACGTGCCGGCGGACCGCTACACCTCCGGCGCGGCCATGGGCAAACTGGGGCTGGTCGGCGCCCTCCGCGAGCACGCCATCCGGAAGGAAAAGGGCAGCCAGCCGGCCGACGTGCGCCAGGCGGCGGTCTACGGGCTGGGATTCTGCAAGGGAAACGCCAAGGCCCTGGAAACCCTCAAGGAGGCGCTCGGCGACCCTGACGCCCGCGTCCGGGAGTTGGCCGTCTTCGCCATGGGGGAGATGGACACCAAGGAGTCGGCCGCGGCCCTCGCCGGGCTGCTCGCCGACGAGAAGGCCGACGTGGCGCTCCGCTGTGCCGCGACCGGGGCGCTGGCCCGAGTCTCCAACGACAAGGCCCAAGAGGTGCTCTTCGCCACAGCCAAGGACAAGGACGCCAAGGTCCGCGCGGCGGTCGCGGAGGCGCTGGGCAACCTCGGCGGGACGGCTGCTTACTCAGCACTGGCCACAGCAAGCTACGATGAAAAGGACCGGTGGGCGCTGGCGGCTATCGGACGCTCACTGGCCAGCTTCGGCCCGCAGCGGATCACCACGAACGCGTCCCCGATGCTGTTGCCCACCAGACTCCTGTCCGACCCCAAGGCCGACGTCGAAGTCCGCTCCGCCATCGCCATCGGCATGGGCCAGAGCCGCTCGCCGGAGTGGGCCGACGCCCTCGCCAAGGTCGCCCTCGACGGCGCCGCCGACTGGCGCCTGCGAGAGTATGCCGTCCGCTCGCTGGCCATGCTGGCGAACCGCGCCGGGCAACCCACGCTCCTCAAGCTCATCGAGAGCGAACCGCCGGTGCGGATGACCAACCTGCCGCTGCGCTACTTGGACCTCGGCGACCCGGCCAAGACCACCGCATACCTGGCCAGGTTCGTCACCGCCGGCGTCCGCGATGAGCAGGCCCTGGCCGTCGAGAGGATCGGCGAACTCGGGGCGCCCGAGGGCGTCGAGATGCTCGCCGCCGGCTTCAACGTCTTCGACAACTACACCCGCTGCGCGCACATCTGGCCGCTGGTCAACTCATCGAGCCCGGCGGTGCGGGCCAAGCTCGTCGACCTGCTCAAGACCAGCCGCCGCAGCGGCGTGCGCACCAGCGCCGCCCTGGGCCTGGGCGGCCGGCGCGACCCCGAGGTCATAGAGACCCTGATCGGCGCCTGCCGCGACGAGAACTCCGCGGTCCGCAAGGCCGCGGCCCAGTCGCTCGGCGCCTGCGGCGACCCGGCGGCCGCCGCGACGCTCATCGAGGTCATGGAGAAGGACGCCGACACCGCCGTGGCCCACCAGGCGCTGCGCGCGCTGCGCCTGCACGAGTTTGCGGGCCTGAAGGCGGTCCGCGAGGCCTTCGGCCGGGTCCGCGGCACCGAGCGCGACTGCGGGATCCCCGGAGGTCCGGGGCTCCGCGAGCAACCGTCCAACTCCTGGGTGCTCCGCAAGGCGCCGGCCTCCTACGACGACCTCTCCGCCCAGGACCTGACCTACGAGTCGGCGGTGGCCTACGAACCGGTCACCGGCCGGGTGGTCCAGTGGGGCGCCCACGGCCGCCGGGCGGACTCCCCCCAGACCGGCCGCACCTGGGTCTACGACACCGGCGCCTCCGAGTGGCACCGGCCGCTCGCCAAGCAGGAGCCGCCGGGCATCTGCCTCACGCGCGGCATCGCCGCCGACGCCAACCGCGGGCTGGTCATCTCCCCGGTGTCGGGCACGGGCAGCCACGGGTGGGTGTCGTTCCTGAGGCGCAACGCCTCCAACTCGATCCCCTGGGTCTACGACGCAAAGAAGGAGCAGTGGTACCCGATGCGCCCGGTCAAGAACCCCGGGCCGCACGGCATGGTGGCATCCTGCTTCGACCCGGCCGGCGACGCGGCCATCTTCCTGGGCAACTCGCCGCGGGTCTACGACGCCCACGCCAACGAGTGGACCAGCATGAAGCCGCAGGGCGCCAAGCCCGGGAGCCACAACGAGCAGCCCGGGGCCTACGACCCGGTGACCGGGCGCTTCATCGTCGTGTCCGATGGCGACGAAAAGGGCCGCGGCCGGACCTGGGCCTACGATCTGCGCGCCGACCGCTGGACCGAACTCAAGCCCGCCAGTCCGCCGCCCAACGTGACCCAGCCGATGGTCTACGACTCGGCCAACGACGTGATGCTGCTCTTCAACCCGGTCGCCGGCAGGACCGAGGTCTGGGCCTATCTCCTGCGCGAGAACCGCTGGGAGCTCGCGCCCCCGGCCTGGCCGGCGCCTAGCTACCATAACAGCGACGCGGCCTACGACCCGGTTCACAACGTGACCGTGCTGACCGGAGGCTGGGAGTGGGGCCGCTCGGGCGAGATCACCATCCGCGAAACCTGGACCTACCGCTACCGCCCGGCGACGGCGTCAGATCCCAAGAAGCCCGGTGCGCCTCGGGACGTTCGTCTGGAGCTCGGCGCCGACGGGAAAGTTGGCCTGGCCTGGACAGCGCCGGCTGGCGTCGCCCCGGCCGGCTACGTCGTCTACCGCGGCACAGGCGAGCATCCCTGGACGGCGGCCTTCGAGAAGATCACCGCCGCTCCTCTGAAGGAGGCCGGCTTCAGCGAAACCCTCAAGCCCGAGGCGGGGAAGCTCATCCACTACCGCGTGGCCGCGGTCGGAGCCGACGGGCAGGAGGGCCCGCCGTCGCTCATCGTTCGGACCCAGCCGCTGCCGGTGCGCGAGGTGGCCGCCGCCCGCAACGCCGACGGCACGGTGAGCCTGTCCTGGGCGCCGAGCGCGAGCGCCGGTGTCTCCGGCTACAACGTCTACCGCGCGGCCGGCCCGAAGCTCGATCTCTGGAGCCAGCGCTTCGAGCCGGGCGAGAAGCCCGGCGAGTTCGCCAAGGTCAACGCCGAAATCGTAACCGGCACGACCTTCACCGATCGCCCGGCCGGAGAGCCCCCGGCCGCCGCCGGAGTCAGCGAGAGCACCTGGGCGCCCTTCCTGGTCTACATCGTGCGCGCGGTGAACTCGCTCGGACAGGAGAGCGGCCCGTCGCCGGCAACCCTCTCGATCCCCGCACCGCCCGGGCCGGTCGTGGCCGTCCCGCTCGAGGACGGCCGCGTCCTGGTTACGGCCGGAGCAGAGGGAACCGCCCCGGTCCGCGGCCGACAGCTCTACCGCATGGATTCCTACAAGGGCGACTGGCTGCACCGCTCGGCCGGCTCGCCCGCGCCGGCAACGGTCTTCGTCGACGGGCAGAAGTGGCCGCGCGGCGACCGGCGCTGCTACTTCGTCATTGCCGTGGACGAACTGGGGCAGCTGGGCGTGCCTTCATCGGAGGCCTGGGCGCGGAACGCGCCGTAGAGCCGAACAGCCGGCTTTGGGCTATCGGCTTTGGGCTTTCGGAACAACGGCCGTTCCGAATGCCGAGAGCCGAAGACCAAGTGCCCTTCGTCGTTTCCTATTCGTAGCTCGTGCCGCGCAGCTTGTCGATGTGCTCCTGCGCCGAGTGGGCGGCGACTGCGCCCTCCGCACAGGCCGTGACCACCTGGCGCAGAGCCTTCCGACGCACGTCTCCGCAGGCGAAGATGCCTGGGGCGCCGGTGGCCATGTGCTCGTCCGTCAGGACGTAGCCCCGCTCGTCGCGCGAGACCGCCGTCGGCAGCCAGGCGCTCGCCGGCGTGAAACCCACGAAGACGAAGACTCCGTCACAGGGCACCTCAATCCGCTCGCCTGAGCCGCTCCGCTCGACGCGGAGCCCCGTGACCTTGTCGCCACCGAGGATCTCGATGGGGCGGGTCTCGAGCAGGTACTCGACCTTGCCGCGCCCCTCCGCGGCCAGCCGCCTCTGGCTGGCCGCGGTCGCGCGCAGGCGACTCCGGCGGTGCACCAGAGTGATGTGGCTGGCGAAGCGCGTAAGGAAAGCGGCCTCCTGGACGGCGGTGTCGCCGCCGCCGACGACCACGACGCGCTTGCCGCGGAAGAAGGCCCCGTCGCAGGTCGCGCAGCAGGAGACGCCGCGCCCCCAGAACCGATCCTCTCCGGGGATCCCCAGCCGCGATGGCTTAGCCCCGCCGGCGGCGATGACCGCCAGAGCGGCCACAGCGCCCTCGGCGGTGCGCAGCGTCCAGACCGGCGAGCCGGGCACGGACTCGACTGCCCGCACCTCGACGTTGCGGAAGGCGCAGCCCTGGCGCTCGGCCTGCAGGCGCATGGCCTCGCCAAGGTCAAAGCCCCCGATGCCGTCGGGAAACCCGGGGTAGTTGTCGATCCGGTCAGTGGTGGCGGCCTGGCCGCCGGCGGCCATCGACTCGAAGACGACCGTCGAGAGCCCGGACCGGACCGCGTAGATCCCGGCGGTCAATCCCGCTGGGCCGGCCCCGACCACGGCGACGTCGAAGTCCGGCGCGCCCGGCGCCACCTTCAGCGCCCCTTCGGAGCCAGCACCCGGCGGAGGACGGCCTCGTGCGACTGGGGGTGCTCCCAGAGCTTGATCAGCCGGGCGACCAGCTCCATCCGCGGGCCCTCGCGGTCCAGCGCGTATTTCCTGGACAGGAAGCCCGAGGATGTCCGCACGACACCCAGCTTCTCGAAGCGGTCGAGCACCTCCTGGATGGTCTTCTTGGGATCGCCGGTCTCGCCGGCGATGTCGCCGATCCCGCAGGGGCCCTTGGCCCTGCGCACCAGGTACATGAGCACCGTCAGGTGGGTGAAGTCGGGCAGGGTCTGGTCGATGAAGTCGCCCATGGTCTTGCCCAGGTCGATGGGCTGCTGACCGGCGCGGATGGCGCCCATATGATCGCTCAATCCCACCACATCGGCCTCCCTGAACCCGTGTCTCGGGCGGTCAGATCACGTCCACAATCTACAGCCGCACGGCTCCGAAGTCAAACCCGGACCGCACCGGAGCCCCCTCCCGGCCCGGCCGGGTCCGGGCCGGGGCGCTCCTGCCCGCGGCCGACCGGAGGCGGCATCGCCGCGGCCACCAGCACGACCAGCGTGGGGCCGGCGCCCTGGATCCAGGGCGAGGTGAAGATCCCGGCCAGGGCCGCCCCGACCACGGCGGCGAAGGCTGCGGCGGCCACCGACCGTTCCGGGCTGTCCAGCCCGGAACGCTTCCAGGTGCGCAGGGCCGCGCCGCCCCACCAGGCGAACAACCACAACAGGCAGGCCAGGCCGGGAAGTCCCAGCACCGCGGCCTGCCCCAGCCAGAGGTCGAAGCTGTTGGGCTCGTTGGCCAGGACGTCGAAGTTCTCGGGCACGTCCGTCTGCCCGACCGTCTCGGCGAAGCGCGAGTCCAGGTTGGGACGGAGATTCTTTTCCCGTCCGTAGCCGCCCGGCCCCAGGCCGAAGAAGAGCTTCCAGGCGCCCTCCCCTCCGGAAAGGCCCCGGGAGAGCACGGTCAACTCCGAGGCGTAGCGCAGGTAGCGCACGGCCAGGAGCGGCTCTCCGTCCCGCGGGTTGCGGCGCACCGGATGGACCGATTCGACGGCCGCCGACAGACCGTGGCGCGGCAGCGCCTGGGCCGCGGCGAGCAGGACGGCCAGGGCGGCGGCGGCCAGGGCCAGCTTCCGGCGGCCGAGGACCGCAGCTCCGGCCAGGCACCCGGCGACGACGCCGAGCAGCGCCCCGCCGGAGAGCACCAGCAGCACGCCGGCGGCGGCCAGCCCCGCCCAACCCAGGTTCCACCAGCAGCAGCAGACCCCCGCACGGCCGAGGGCCATGGTGGCCGCGAAGGGAACCATCACGGCCAGGAAGGCGCCGAAGGCGTTGCGGTTGGGCAGGAACTCGCCGGCCCCGCTGTGGCCGCCGAGGAGCGAGCCGACCTGGAAGTCGCTGCGTCCCGAGAAGTACTGCACGACCCCCACCGCCATGATCAGGACGCAGGCGCCGGCCACGGAGGCGAGCGCCGCGCGCCGGGCGCGATCTTCGAAGCGGATCAGCTCCGCCGCGGCCACCAGCGCGGCCACAGCGTACTCCGCGGTCTGAAGCAGCTCCTTGAGCACCGCCAGGACCGATGCCGGTTCATCGCCTGAAAAGCGCGCCCCGACCATCCGCGGCCAGACCAGCCCGGACCAGAGCACCAGGGCGGCCAGCAGCCAGCCGGCCAGCGGCGCCCGCCACAGCGCGCGGAACACGCCGAGAACCCCTGCGCTGAGGAATCTGGAGAGCAGCACCGCGGCCAGCGCCACCCAGACCACCAGGTCGAAGGCCCCCAGGAAGAAGGCCGTCTTGGTCCCGGGCTGCTCAAGGTGGTACCCGGCCCAGGCGCCGAGGGGCGCGGAGGCGGCCAGCAGGCAGAGCAGCGGGAGGCGCAGCCTCTCCAGGAGCGCTTTCATGGCCGGTGATTCCTTTCGTATGGCGGGGAC
>JAKLDR010000125.1 GCA_022703445.1 Planctomycetota bacterium
GCAAGTTCGATGGATTTCTTGTTCCCAATAACGGATCTTGAGCGGAGTCCACAGCCATATACCCAGCCCCACCACAGCTGCCACCAAGCCTATAGCGATGTAGAATCCGGCCAGGCTCCGCCCGTGCTTGGCTGGCTGGCTGACCGGTTCGTTCACTTCGGTGGCTCCTCGCCCCTGATCTTCTTCAGCGCCTCGGCGGCGGCGGAACTGACGGCTCTCTCCTCGTCCATCAGCATGGCCTCCACTGCCGGCCGGGCCCGGGGGTCGCCGCTGTCGGCCAGCGCCTCGATGGCCGCGCAGCGAGCGGCTATGCTCTCGGCCTCAAGCGCTCTGACCAGGCAGGGAACGGCAGCCCTGGGGATGCTGGGCACAGGCCGGACCCGTAGTAACGCCACGAGGCCCTCACCGACGTCCCAGCGCAGCACCTCATCGCCGATCTCCTGGTCAGACGTTACCCGGAGCAGTCCAGCGAGAGTCCGGGTGTATAGTTCCGGGTCAAGCCAGGGATGCTGCCCGTCAGGATGGCGGGTACGCAGGTCGCCAAGCCCCCAGCAGGAGACGGCCCTGAGTATCTCGGCATCCCGGCTCTCAAGGAGCCTGGGTACGACGAGGGCGCCGGGACGCCCACAGGCGAAGAGCAGAAACGCGGCCTCGTCGGCTTCGTCAGTCGGCACACAGATGATGGGCTTGTGCCGCCAACTCTTGGGCATCCGCAGATAGAGCGCCAAGCGCCTGGCGGCCCTCTCTTGGCCGCCCAGGCGTTCTACGGCCGTCGACTCGTCAATCCCCTGGGTCGCGTAGGCGGTCACAATCGTCTTGGTCTGCCACACCGGCACCACCACCGCGCCGACGAACCATGCCAGGCTGAGGGCCAGGAGGATGGCCGCCGTCCACGCCGCCATCGGCCGCCAGGTGCGGAGGGGCGGGGTGGGATGGGCGGCAGACGAGGTCACTTCGCTTTGTCCCTATCTACGACCAGACGCGTGCGCGCCCAACTCCTGTCCTTCTCGGTCGTTTGCGGGTCCTCCCGGACGGCCTCGGCGATCCTGGTTGCCATCGACCTAGCCCGAGCTCTCTCGTCTTCCGGCCGCTCAGGATCGGAAGCCAGCCGGTCGAGCTTTTCGGCGGTTCCGCGGCCGTACCCGGCAATATTCGCGACCGCCATAAGTCGATACTTCTCGTCCACGTTCTTGGAAATCAGCAGTTCCACGTAGTGGTTGGTGCCGTGCTCAACATCAATGGCGTAGATGCTGTGGACGATATGCTGCCGCGACACAGACACAGGCGCGGTGCCGATGAGTTCTACGAGGATCGGAACCACCTTGGGGCTGGCCTTCTTCATGGCAATCTCGAACATGCCCATACTAGCTGGCGGACAGCCTGACGACCGGGCGTCGCTTTCGCAGCGCTGATAGACTCTCAATACCTCAGCCCTGGTTACCTCGCGAAGTTCCCAAGGGTTGGCCTTCTCGGCCTGGCCAGTCATACTCGCTGCGGCAGGCTCCTTGCCCGGCGCTTGGCCCACAAGGCCCAACAGCTCGTCGGCATTCTCAACCAGCCACCTCCTGCCGCGAAAACTAACGGGCTGGTGGAATGACCTAGTCTGGGGGTTAGCGTGAACGACCAGGAACTCTCCCTCGGTCGTTGTGGTTTCAAACACCAAACTGCACTTGAGGTCGGGCCCAACGTCGCCGGCAGGCGCTTCCAGCAGACACAGGCTAAAGGCCTTGATGGGCGTGATCGTCTTGGTAGATGGGCCGCCAGGGGATTCGAGGTCGCGAATCTTGATGTTGGTCAGGTCCACGGCCAGCCGCGCTCTTGCCGGAGGTTGACTCGACTTCTGAACGGGTTTGCCGCCATCGCCGCAGCCCGCCAGGACGGCGGCCGCCAGCAGGACCGGAAATGACCGTCTCACCGCCGATGCTCCCTTCAGTAGCAGCCCCGCCGTCCTTTATTCTCCCCGCCCCCGCGCCCGGCGCAAGGCCAGGGGTGGCCCACATCCCCGCCTCCTCGCCACTCAGTCGTTACGGCTGAGGCCTGTCGGGCTCGGCCTGGGCTTTGGCATTCTTTTCGAGGTGATCGAGCACCCACTCGGCGGCCCGGCGGACCTCTGCGTCCGGATCAGAGGCTTTGAGCCGCTCGATAGCCTGAACGGTTTGGGGAGGGACGTTCTCGGCGTAGCCAACGCCCTCCGTCGCAGCCCGCCGTACCCAGGGCGAAGGATCGGCCAGCAACTGCGCGAGAGCCCGGAGCACACCGGGATTGTCGGTCGTGCAGAAGGTATCTCCAACGGGCCACGCGGCGCTGGCGGCATACGCCCGAACCTTCTCATCCGGATCGGCCATGAGCGCCACGAGGGTCTCAGTGATATCGTGGCGAGGAGCGGCACCGTCCATCCTCCGTCTTGCCTCCATGCTGGTGAGCTCGAAGGCCACCTCGGAGCGTACAAACGGTGACTTGTCGGCGGCACCGGCAAGGCCGGAGCGAAAGCGGCACTCGTCGCCCTCGGCATGGCGCAGGATGCCAACATAGGCTTGTGCGCGAACCTCCTCATCGGCCGAGCAGCTCAGTTCAAGAAGCGACGCCAGACCAGGCGTTCCATAGCAGCCGAGAGCGACGATGGCTGGTAACTTGTGACGTGCTACGAAGCTGGGTAGCCGCAGGTAGAGGCGGATTTTGCGCGTCGCTTCGCTTGGGTCGCCGAGCTCGTTAGTCGGCGTCCGCACCTCATGCACCATTTCATAGGTCGCCGCCAATCGATGCACCTGCCACACCGGCACGACCACCGCCCCGACGAACCACACCAGCCCCAGCACCAGCAGGATGCCGGCGGACCACGCCGCCATCGGCCGCCAGGTGCGGAGGGGCGGGGCGGCGGGTCGGTCAGTGGGCGTGTTCACTGATCAGCTTCTCCTCTATTGCGGCTTCTTGGAGCCGTACAGTGTCTTCGCCTTTGCCGCCAAAGCGCGAACCTCCGGATCCTTGTCATTCAGAGCAAGGTGATCCAGAACCTGCGGCACATCACCCATGGCATTCGGCGTCTTGTCAGAATTGCTCATGGCAAACACCAGGATGGCCATGGCAGCATCCTCTATGCCGCGCTCCAATAGGCCAACGGCTTCGCGCAGTCCCGCCTTGCCGCAGTATCCGAGAAGCATACCTGCGAGTAATCGATGGTCGCGATTGTCAACCAGTGTTCCACTCGTGGCGGTCGATTTGGGGCACTCAAGAAAGCGCCGCAACTTCGTTGCTCCAACATCAGGGCCTCCCAAGCGCTCGATGTATGGGCCTGCATCCTTGGGAGTAGATACATAGCTGGACCGGAATCCAGATTGAAGGAAATCTTCGGTTATGGCCCTGACGTCCATCACTGCGTCGCCTGGAACGTGGTGCTGCTCCTGGACTTGCCCCCGACAGCCGGCGAAGCCCAAGGTGACAGCGATGGCGGCAGCGGCGAGAATCATGCGGCGCATAGGCGCGGTCCTCCTCACGCCGTCAGCTTACCCCGCCCCCGCGGCCGGTGCAAGGGCGCTGGTGGCCTACTTCCCTGCCTCCGAGCCCCGGATATGCCGGAGTGCAGCCTTCGCAGAGTATGCCGCATCGGGGTCTTTGTCCCCTAGCATCTTTTCCAGGGCCAGGATGGCGGAACCGGCATTTGGTCCGATGTCTCCCAAAGTGGTGGCCGCAGCCGCACGAACCTTTCCGGAGTCATCCTCCAATGCCATCAACAGCACCGGAACGATCTCCTGCGGAAGACTGGGACGCGGCGGCTGTTCAAAGTTCATCAGGGCCAGCCCGAAGACGGCGTTAAGGCGCACTTCGGGGCTCTTGCTTTTCAGAGATCGCTTTAGCACCGGGACTGCCTGTTCACCGCATTTCCCCAACAGGACCACTGCGCCGTGTCTTCTTGGGGCCACCCAGTCAGGCATATCGAGGTAAAGCGAAAGTCTTCTCAACGCTTGTTCCTTGCCGCCCAACTTCACAATGGCCTCCTCATTGGTGAGAGCACTGGAATCACATTCCCCCAGGACCTTACGGGTCTTCCACACCGGCACGACCACCGCGCCTACGAACCATGCCAGGCCGAGGGCCAGGAGGATGCCCGCCGTCCCCGCCGCCATCGGCCGCCAGGTGCGGGGAGGAGGGGCAGGATGGCCTGCTGGCTCGGTCACTTCGGCAACTCCGCAGCGCGTATCCCTTCAAGCGCCTTGGCGGCGAGCCTACGGACGTCCTGATCCGGGTCACTGAGAGCCGCGGTCAGGCTAGTGATGACCGGCTCGGCCTTGGCTCCCATTCTTGACAGCTCAGCTGCGGCATCCCTGCGCACCACCGTATGGTCATCATGCAGCAGCTTGCTAAGGCTGATGATGGCAGCTTCGGTCTCATAGCGGAACCGCCTGGAGGGCATTGCCGCCGCATGTCGCACCTCCCAATTGGGGTCCTCCAGCGCCTTCGGCAGCGCCGCCGCAGCCCCGCTGTCGCTTTCGGCCGTATTCTTCATGGCGAGAATCGCGATGACCCTGACATGCCAGTTGGCGTCCTGGAGCAGTTCCGCGAGCTTAGGCAGAGCGTATCCATCGCAGGAGGACCCGAGCATGACGACAGCGGATTCTCGATGCTTGGTCATCCACACAGGTAGTGCCAGATAGATGCCAAGAAGCCTTGCAGCCCGCTCGGGTCCGCCCAAGCGAGCCACTTCCCTGGGCGCGACCTCACTGACAAGAGAAACCTGGTCTGAGGAAGGCGACTCAACTTCGGCTGCGCAACGCCCGACGGCCGCGCGCACTTGGAGCAGCGGCACCACCACCGCCCCGACGAACCAGGCCAGGCCGAGGGCCAACAGTATCCCCGCCGTCCACGCCGCCATCGGGCGCCAGGTGCGGAGGGGTCTGGTGGCCGGCTCGGTCACTTCGGCGGCTCCTCGCTCGGATCTCTTTCAGCGTTTCGGCAGCGCGACGATCTGAACCTCTACCCGAGGAGATCGCAGTTGATCCTTGCCTTGAACATGCCAGAACTCAACCCAATAGCTGCCGGGGGCAAGCTCAGGGCTGAACATATAGAGCGTGTAGTCGAAGCTCAGGACGTCTCCGGGCTTAAGCTTCTGGACACAGCGCTTCACGGTCTCGGGAGACGGTGGCGGGGTCGGCGGGGAAGTCAGGATGTGGTCCTCCGGGTCCGCGTCCCTGGTTCGATACACTTTGACAGAGAGCACCGGAGAGCCCAGGGGAAACGTGTTCACATCCACTGGCTCTTGCCCCACGTTCTTGAGCAGACCAGTAACCTTGAGATCGCCTTGTGCCGCTGCCCGGCTCACTTTGATGGTAATGCCAGCCTGGAGGCCATTGACCGCCTGGCCCCATCGCGAGGTTCCGCCGGCGGCCGGGCTCGTCTGCGGGGGCGAGGGCTGGGTCGCGGGGGCCGCATCCCTTCCGCATCCCGACATCAGTACAAGCAAGGCGACCAGACAGAACACGCGATAGTTCCCGACGGGCATCTTCACTGCGCACCTCCGGCCTTCTCGGCCCGCCATTTTCCCCGCCCCCGCGGCCGGCGCAACAGCAGGGCTGGCATAGTTCACCGCCCCCACGCCGCCATCGGCCGCCATCGGCCGCCAGGTGCGGAGGGGCTTGCCAATCGGCTCGGTCACGGCTTGGCCTCCTCGCCCCTGATCTTCTTCAGCGCCTCGGCGGCGGCGGAGCGGACGGACTCCGCGTTATCACCGAGCTTTCGGATCAAAGCAGGCGCAGCCACCTCGGCCTCTGGGCCAATCTCGCCCAACTCCAATGCAGCCAGTGGGCAAAGAGTTGTATCGTTGCCATCCAAGATTCCGGCCAAGACTATTGCTCCCGATCTCCCGCAGTGGCCTAACAGTTCCAGTGCTTCCCCCCGCGGACCGATATCGAAGATGGCCAGAGGCGGCATTGTATCGCTGCGTTTCGGGTTTGCCCATTCCGGGAGCATGAGAAAGTGCTTCAGGCGAGTTGCTGCCCTCTCAGGACCCCCGAGTGTCGCAATCGCTTTCTTGCGACATTCCTCCTGCGCATGGCGAGACATCATACTGAAACCCACAGGTTCCTCAGCGTACACGGCCAAAACCACGCGTCGCGTCTGCCACACCGGCACCACCACCGCGCCGACGAACCAGGCCAGGCCGAGGATCAGGAGGATGGCCCCCGTCCACGCCGCCATCGGCCGCCAGGTGCGGAGGGGCGGGTTGGCCTGCTCGACTGGCTCGGTCACTTCGGTTGCTCCTCGCCCCTGATCTTCTTCACGGCCGCGGCGTCGGAGGAACGGACCCAGGCGTAACGGTCATGGCTTGCCACGCCTGATGGCCTCGATCAGAGGCGTGGCACTCGTGTGCCCGTCCTTCTGATCCCGGCGCTCCTCAACCTCGATGTCGTAGCCTCGCCAGGTGGACAAACACGACGTTGACTTGTTGCCTCGTGCAGGCACAAGCCGAATGATCAGCACTATGCGCTGAAGGGGCGATTCAAGGTCGTCAGTCGTGAATTGCCACCTGCCGACCGGCTCCAAGGAAGGCTCCATGCCCCGCGTCCCCCACTCCGGAAACCCTAACATCATACAGCAGTAGCCCTCACGTGCTGTTAACTGGTGGATGTATGTGTGGAAGTCTTGCGCGACGCGAAGAGACATCTCGTTGGGCTCAGGCGTGGCCCTGCACCCGAGCGCACACATGAGAACCAAAGCGGCGCAGGTCGTCTTCATCTCATCGCTGCCTTCCCACTTCTCGACCCGCCATCGGGCGCCAGGTGCGGAGGGGCGGGACGGGCTCACTCACGGCTTGGGCTCCTCGGCCCTGATCTTCTTCAACGCCTCGGCGGCGGCGGAGCGGACAACTCCCTCGGAGTCCCCCAAGAGCTCCTTCAGCGGCTCGATGGCGCGGGGGTCCTTGAACTTGCCCAGTGCATCCGCCGCTATCATCCGAACGAAGGCATCCGAATCCTTGAGCACCTTGACCAACGGTTCGATGGCACGAAGGTCTCCTGACTCACCCAAGGCCCCTGCCGCTTCCTGGCGCTGAAAAGCGGAACTGGAGGGATCACTGAGTGCTTCAATCAACGGCGCCACTGCCCGGGAAACCCGTAACTTGCCAAGCGACACCAGCACTGCCCAACGGACCTGGCTCTCGGGGTCCTGGAGCGCGCAAGTCAGCAACTTCACGGACTGCGGGTCCTTCAACTCGCCCAGCACCCGGGCTGCGTCCGCCCGGACGTGACCATTACTGGAGCGCAACAGGCTCTCCGCACGGGGGACCGCCGGCGGACCACACGCAGACAGTATCATGAAGGCCGTCCCCTTCTGGTCATCAGTCGCCAGCCACTCCGGGCAGCGAAGGTACAGGCTGCACTTGGCCGCTGCCTTCTCCGGCCCACCAAGCGCAGCAACTTCTAGCTCAGGAGCCTTGCCTTCAGTTGCCGGGGCACCCTGGCCACAGGCAATACGCTCTATCGCTGCGTCGATACGTCCCACCGCCGCCCGAACCTGCACGAAGGAAGCCGCCAGCACGCAGATGAACCACGCCAGCCCCAGCGCCAGCAGGATGCCGGCAGTCCACGCCGCCATCGGCCGCCAGGTGCGGAGGGGCGGGGCGACAGGCTCGACTGACTCGGTCACTTCAGTGACTCCTCGCCCTTCCTTGGTCGCCAAGTCACGAGGGCGATCTTCGCGGGATCGATCTCGAAATCGCGGGCCAGGCCTTGGCGCAGCCGATCTAGCTCGGCCTCATTGCACTCCTCGCCGTCACGCAGTGAGATGTGGGCGCTTACGCCTCTTATCTCGTGCGGGATGTCCTCCTTGTAGCTGACCTGACGTTTCAGGCCCTCTGGCCCGAGGACCTCAATGACCCGCCTAACGTGGCTGAGATCCACCTCGACAATGACCACGGCGGTACTGTCGTGTCCCTCGGAGAACAGCCAGCGCCGCACTTCGCGGGTGAAGCCATCATCGATTGCCATACGGCGCAGGACCGCGTCAGGTTCGTCGCTGAGGAGGGCGCTCAACTTGTGGGCCTCCAGGCGCTCCTTGAGCAGAGGGCTCGCCGATTTGTCTCTGATTAGCTGGCCGTAGACGGTGCGCCGGTACGGATCGTTGAGAGCTTGATCCAGGATGGTCATGGAAGCGCCGCGGTTCCATAGTCGGCGGAAAGCCAGCCTCGCGCTGGCCGGTTTCCATAGCAGGCCAGCCAAGCCAATCATCGCCGCCACCACGCCCAGCGCAATGTAGAAGCCCACCAGGCTCCGCCCGTGCTTGGCTGGCTGGCTGACCGGTTCGTTCACTTCGGTGGCTCCTCGCCCCTGATCTTCTTAAGCGCTTCGGCGGCGGCGGCGCGGACCGAGCGCTCGGGAGCTTTGAGAAGCTTCTCGACTTCCGGCACGGTTGCCTTGGCCCCCGGGCCCATGTCGCCAAGCGCCCGGACGGCCGCGGATCGCACGAGGCTGTCTTCGTCTCCAATCAACTTGGCGAGCGCCGAGGCGTGTTCGCTGGCCTCCGGCCCGATGCGACCCAGTGCCCGGGCTGCGTTCGCCCTCTCATAGGACCATGCGGAGCCGAGTCCCGGCAGGATGGCCGCGATGCTCCCGGAATTTCTCCCGGATATCTTCCAGACCGCCACTGCGGCACTGGTTCTCACGAAAGCTCTGTGGTCGGCCAGGAGCTCTTGAAGCAGGGCCAGTGCCTCTTTGGCCGGCGGTCCGATCTCCCCGAGGCCCTGCGCGACGTACGCACAGGCGTCTGCGCTCTTGCCTTGGCGGGCTTCCTTCAGAGCCACCACCAGCACGGGGACAATCTCCTCGGTCTGGCCTGCGATCCTCCAGATCGCCAGACCGGCGCTGGTTCGTTCGCGCACGTCCGGGCTCTTGAGCCGTCGCCGAAGTTCGGGAAGCGCACCCGCTGCGGGTTTGCCGATTGCGGCCAGGGCATCCATCACCGGCAGAGGGAGACGCTCTTCCTTGTCCTCCAGTGCGCTGATGAGTTCCGGGACGGCTTCCCTGGCGCCAGGGCCTATGGATCTGAGCACGGCAATTGCCCGGAAGCGACCGGGCGAATCCTTGGTGTTTAGCAGTGCGATCAGATTGGGCAAAGCCTCCTCTGCCGCCGGCCCAAGACGCGCCAGAATACTCAGAACACTGTAGTGGTCGAATCGTCTCTTCTCGTCCATGAGCATGCCGGCCAATGTCGGGACTGCCGGCTTCGCCGCCGCACCCATCTCCTCCAAAGCCTGCAGAGCACCATTGGTTACCAGTCGCGCCGTGTTCGGATCGGAAGGTTTGGCCCGCAGTGCGTTGATCAGAGGGCCTATGGTCATGTCTGTCTTGCCGGTGATTCGCCAGAGAGCCGCCGCCGCGGCCACCTGCACATACGAATCGTCGTCCTGCATCGCCTTGCGGAGCGCCTGTACAGTCTCGGCCGTCTCCATCCCGATGGTCCCCAGCGCCTCTGCCGCCGAGGCACGAGCCAACCCTCCGCCCTGCGGACCCTTGTCGCCAAGGCACTGCACCAGGGTTGCTATGACGACGTCGGCCTCGCCCGTCACCCGCCAGAAGGCCAGCGCGGCGGCACCGCGGACAGAGGCATCCTTGTCCTCCATGGCCGTCTTCAGCGCCGGTGTGCCAGCCTTGGCTGCCGGGCCAATCCTTCCAAGGGATTCGGCGGCGTCCGAGCGGACCAACCGCGCAGGATCATCCAGGGCCTTGACCAGAGCGTTGACACCTTCCGCCCCGTTCGGCCCGAACTTGCCGATATCGTGTGCCGCCTGCCGGCGCACAGACACGTCATCGTGCCCAAGCAGAGTGATGAGTTCCGGGACGGCCGCCTTCCCGCCATCGGACCCGATGGCCGCCAACGCATTAATGGTTTCGAATCTGGTTGGCGAATCGAGCTGCTGCAACTGCTCGATCAGTGCAGCGACAGCGCCCTTGGCGCGAGGCCCTATCCGGGCAAGGATGCGCATCGCCTCGCAACGCGAGTCCTCGTCGCCCTTGCGCAGGACTTCCACCAGAGCGGGAACGGCGGCCTCGCGAATATCGCAGAGCAACCGCTCACCGCTAATCGGGTCCGTCACCTTTTTGGCGCACAGAGCGTCAACCAGCGCAGGGATGAAGACCTGCTTGGCAGGCCACATGTCCCGGAGGGTCTCAATAGCCTGCTCGCCGACATCCCTGTCCGGATCGCACAGCGACTTGACCAACGCGATGATCATGGCGTCGTCCGCAGCCACAGGCGCGGCATTGCCATTCGCATGCGCCTTATCGCGAGCTGGGGAGCCGGCATTGGGGCCCTCAGCCGGGGCTCGACATCCCGCCATAATGAGCGCGGCGAGCGGAGCCAGGACAAGCACCCGTGACGCGATCATGGCATCCTCCCGCCCGGCTCTGGGCCTGATCCCCCGCCATCTTCCCCGCCCCCGCTGCCGGCGCAAGGACGGGCTATTCATTAGCGTGGCGTGTAGTAAACGCCCGATTCCAGCAGCACGAACACCCCAACGACGGTGACCCCAGCAGCCGTATCGAGCGTCACCGTAACGGGCGTGCCCAGAGCCCGGAAGGCGTAGTCGCGGAACTTCTGCAGTTTGCTTTTCTCCACAAAATAGCCGTCGAGCAGCGTCCCGTGATATGTTTCGTACTTCACACCCCTGCGCTCAAGTTCGGCCTGGGTGATCTCCGTGGAGGGGATATAGATTCGCTCTGTGGGATCGGTATTCTCCCACAATGTCCCAGTGGCACCACCGGAGCAGGAGGCGGACATAAGCGCGAGGGCAGCCATCATGATAGCCCGTTGCGTCAGTCTGCGCATCGTTCAGCCGCTCCAATGGGCATGCGAACTCCCCATTTATGACACTGAGATGCTTAAGCGCGCCCGCTTTTTGGAGGAAACCCAGCCTTCGGCATTGGCGAGTCCCACGCGGTCCGGGCATGGGCTTGGAGAGGCGTTGTGATTGAGGAGCAAGTTGTCAGCTGTTACTGACTCTTGGGCTGATCAACAGCATTCTCCCCGCCCTGCGGCGCGAGGGGACTGGCGTGGCAAACCCGTGGCTCACAACGTCGTTATGTCGTCCCCGGTGTCGCTCTTGCCGAACCAGTAGTAGCCCTTGGGGAGTTTCGCCGGGTCGGGCGACCCGCCGTCGTTGGTCTCGTCCACGCCGTTGGGGCCGCAGGACCAGATGACTGCCTGGCCGGTCTTGGGATCGACCCGGATCATGATCGCGTGGCCCCAGAGATCCACCAGCATGCCATCCCTCAAGAACCTCTTGCGCACGTCACCAAGGTAGTCCTGGCTGGTGTTGAGTTTGGCTTCGGGCAGGCCCCGAAGCTCTGCGTAGACATCTCGGATATCTATCTCGGTGGCGGCAGTTACCTCATCCGCCTTCACCCATGGATAGCGGCCTGTCTCCAGCCGAAAGTTTTCGCAGGCGAGCCGAACATCGGTGATAAGAAACCCGACGGTCACACGTGGGCCATGAGCAGTAGTTCTCCTGAGAGTCTTGAAAACCAGGAGCCCAAGGGCGAGCACGGCCACGACCAGGACCCCGACCATGAAACTTATCAGCGTGAACCGTCGCTTCCGTGGCGGTTCGTAGGGCTTGGCGTCCAGCGTTTCGTCGAGCCTGGATGGCAGGTCAGGCATAGGTACGGTCCTCCCGTCGCCCAGATTCTCTCCGCACTCACCGACAGTGCAAGCGCCAGGGCCAGCTCTCCGCGCTCATGCCTGGGCCGCGCGGCACTCGCCCATGCCGAAGTCTGAGTTTCCTCCAAAAAGCGGGAGCGTTTGAGCATCCCATGGGTATGAATGGGGAGCGCGCCGTGAGCCATAGTCAGGCGGAAAACATGTATGGTCACGGCCATGGGGGTAAGTCACAGCCCTGCCGGCGCGCTCACCTATGTTTCGAGGCGAGTGAGATCTCGGGTTTCGGGGCAGTTGGAGGCACTTGGTGGACCGTTGACAATGTCGAATCGGCGACATACCATGCTTTTCGCCTGGCAATCGTGAATCGACGGAGCTCTTTCCGGACGATGTGGCCCGGGGACGTTTGCGTAGCAAGAGAGGCAGCACGTGCGATCGCCTGATGGATCCCAGGAATGGGGCGATCTTCTGGCTCGACAGATGTGCGCGCACAGCCGGCTGTTCTTCAAGATCGCCCATTCCATAGTCCGCAATGCCGCCGAGGCCGAGGATGCCTGTCAGGCGGCTTTGACGAAGGCCTGGGAGTGCCGGGACAGCATCCGCGACGCGGCATCCTTGAAGGGGTGGCTGGTCCGGGCGATCACCAACGAGGCTTTGCAGGTGGTGCGGCACCAGCAGACTGCGCAGCGTCTGCTGCAGAGGAAGGCGTGGCAAGCTGAACCTTCGGCCCCGGTCCACGAGGTGATCGAGTCCCGGGAGATTGTGGGCAAGGCCTTGGACCGTCTGCCTGAGCAGACAAGGGCGATCGTGGTGCTCCGGGCCATGCAGGGCTTGTCTGGCAACGAGGTGGCGGCGTTATTGGGGTGCAGTGCTTCGGAGGTGTCGAGGAGGTTCCACGAGGGGATGGGGCGGCTTCGGGAGATGTTGACGGAGCAGCCGGTGTCGAAGGAGGGAACAGGTTATGGCGTGTGATTCGATTCGCCAGGACGCTTTGGATTTGAATTGGGGTCGGGACGACTGGCAGAAGGCCCGTCGGATCATCGCGCATGTCGATGGATGCGCGGAGTGTCGGGACGTGCTGCTCGGCTACGACCAGGTGCGTTCCGTGCTAACGGGCGGGATGGACAAGAAGGATGTGGAGCCGACTGGAGGGTGGGACGCCTTCGAAGCCCGGATGGCGGCGCGTGCTGTCCGGCCCAAGGTCCGGAGATGGCCCATGTGGTCGGCTGCGGCCGCGGCTTTGTTGGTCGGGGCATGTGCAGGCTGGGCGGTGCAGTGGAAGTCCTCCGTTGGCGATAAGGGCGGTGCCCCGGAGTTGGCCAGGCCGTTCACGGCTGGAGAAGTCGCGGAGCACACCGTGGCCTTCGGCAAGATCGCCGAGGTCTTCGAGGGCAAGACTGCCTGGATGTTGATCTCCAATGCCGACTCGGACATGGGGGTGGCGGAGAAGTCCGGAGCCGGCAAGGAACTCATGCTGTTGAGACTGACCATGACCGACGGGAAGAAGGTGGTGTCTCAGGCGGACCTGGTCATGGTGCCTGGGCAGCATGCCGATCCGGTCATTCCTTTCGTCAACGGGCAGAAGCTCAGGTATCGGGTGACCGCGCCGGTTCCCGGCTCGCGGGAGGTGGCGGTGTGGGTCCGGGTGGAACGTGGCGAGGGCGGGGAGGAGCCGGTTGCGGCTCTTGGGAGCAGCCTTGTGGCGGCCAATGCCCAGGCGTTGCCCGTTGGCCAGCTCGTCACTCCCACCGGCCGATATGAGTTGAGCGTGGCCCTGACGCACAGCACGCTGTGAGGTGCGGCCATGGTTAAGGTTGCGTTGCTTGTCGTGACACTGCTCTGGCAGGGGCATTGGTTCGGTGGCGAGGCTGGGACGATCACCTTCAAATGGACTGATGCTGACAAGGTCCCGGATGCGGTGGTTACCTGGGAGGTGCTTTACGAGAAGGCGTCCCTGGGCAAGGGCCGGCTGGTGCTCAAGGCTGTGGACAAAGGCGGAACCTTGAGCCTGACGTTGCCTGAAGTTCGAGTGAAGACGGAAGCCAGGTTCGTGTACAAAGTCATGAGTTCCGATGGCAAGGAGGACCTTGGTGGGGGGGAGAGGGCAATAGTCCTTTATCCCAAGGCCCCTCTGGCGCCGTGGGTGGAAACCTTGGGGACGAAGAGCCTGGTGGTCTGGGATGAGGATGGTGGACTGCCGGTGGTCTTGAAGAGCGCCGGCATGCCCCACACTCAGATCAAGGGCGGCGGAGGGCTCCAGATGGTCTCCGCGGACATCATCCTGGTGGGCGAGGACCGGATCGACGCTTCGGTCTTCAGCCAGGCGGAGTTGCTGGAACAGGCCAAGGCAGGGAGCAGCGTGGTGGTTTTCTCGCAGAAGGCCCCGGCGCGGCTCATGGAGTCATCGGTAATCCAAAAGCACCTGGCTGAGAAGCTCGAATGGCGCTATGAACACCAGTTGCTGGGGCAGCTATCCAAGGGCGACGTAGGGTCCATGCTGGTGGACAGGAAGGAACAGGTGCTGGGGGCGATCCGTTTGGACGCCGGCGGGCCTGGCGTGGCCGTGGCATACTGGCCTGGCGACAATGGCTCCGAGCGTGCGTCCGAGGTGGACGCCCTGATCGCGGTCAAACCACTGGGCAAGGGGCGGGTGATTTACTGGCAGCTGCCGCTCGGGGGCTGGGCTGGCGACCCCCGTAGCCAGATGGTCCTGGCCGGGGCACTCGACTTCCTGCTGAAGCCGGTTCAAGCCAAGGTTCGTACTGAAAAGGAGGCAAAGCCATGAGTAAGGTAATGTCTTTCGGTCTTGTAGTGATTCTGGCGTCGTCGTTCCTGATGTTCGATGTTATGGCTGGGGAGAAGGCCCCGAAGGCCGGAGCCGAGCCCAAGAGCGTTACCGTGGCGATCCTCGACTTCGAGGCGAGCGCTCCGGGCAATCCCGAACTCGGCAAACAGATCGGCGAGACGCTTGTGGCCATGCTCACGGGCGACGTTTCGTTCTCGCTCGTGGACCGCACGGCTCTGGCCAAGAGTCTTCAGGAGCACGAACTCAACCTCACCGGGCTTGTCGATGCCGAGCAGGCGGTGAAGATCGGCAAGCTTGTCGGCGCGAAGCTCATAGTCACCGGCAAGGCCTTCGTGCTTGGCGAGCAGCTCATGATAACCGCGAAGATCATAGGCACGGAGACCAGCCTGGTCGAGGGGGTGCTGGTCAAGGGCAAGCGCACTGCCGACGTGGGGGAGCTTGTGGTCCAACTCGGCGAGAAGCTCAGCGAGCGCCTTCGGGAGAAGGGCGCGAAGCTCGTGGCCAGTGACGTCGAACTGGACCCCGTCCCGGCGCTCAAGGAGAAGCTCGCCAAGCTGAAACTGCCGAAGATCGCGGTGGTGATCAAGGAAGTGCATGTCTCCAGGGTGCAGCAG
>JAKLDR010000126.1 GCA_022703445.1 Planctomycetota bacterium
AGGCGTTGATGACGGCGGTCGGCCCGCCCTGGGTGAAGACCACCGCGTTGCCCTTGATGTTCGCCACGGAATCCTCCTGCTGATCGCAATGCGCCGGTTTCTCTGCGGTCCGCGCACCACCGGATGCCCGGGCGCCGCCCGGGTCGTTCGGAAGGATATTAGGAGCGCGGCCGCAATCTTCAAGCTGAAGAACCGGGCCCGGTCCGGGCCTGCCCCCTGATCCACTTGTCGCCCTTGACGCCGCCCCCGCGGCATCTACCATCTCCCACCGACGCAGCCCCGACGACCGGGAACCGGAACAGGAGTGGTCCCATGGCCAAGAAGACGGCGAAGCCCGCGGCGAAGCGCCGCTGCCTGCACCTGATCTGCGGCACCCACTGGGACCGCGAGTGGCGCTACAACTACGAGCAGTCGCTGATCCGGCTGACCGGGCTCATCGACGCGGCCGTGGAGATCCTCGAGAAGCACCCGGAGATGGGCTGCTTCCACCTCGACGGCGGCACGGTCATGCTCGAGGACTACGAGCGCGTCCGGCCGGAGATGGTCGCTCGCCTGCGGAAGCTCTCCCGGGCCGGACGGATCGTGACCAGCCCCTGGTTCACCCTGCCGGAGATGTTCACCGTCTCCGGCGAGGCGGTGGTGCGCAACATGGCCTTCGGCCAGCGCGTCGCCGCGCGCTTCGGCGCGCTCATGAGGATCGGCTACACCGCCACCGGCTACGGCCAGCTCTCCCAGCTGCCCCAGCTCTACGCCGGCTTCGGGATCTCCGACATCCTCTTCTACCGCGGGATCAACAAGCGCGTCGCCCCGCCGCTCTTCTGGTGGGAGGCGCCCGACGGCACCCGCGCGCTCGACTTCCGGCTCTTCGACGACTTCGCCCGCTCCAACTTCTACTTCCGGGTCTACCGGCGGATGCTGGTCGGCCGCGAGCCGTCCCAGGGCGACCACCGCGAACAGCCCGGCCGGCTCTTCCACATCGCCGGGGAGGAGACCTACCTCGACGAGTACCGCCTGCTCGACGCCGCGCCCTGCGCCTACTCCGACGAGCAGCTCCGCGCCGCGGTCGGCGACCTCCTGGAGAACGCCCGGCAGATCGAGCTCGTGCCCGGCCACCTCATCGGCATGCAGCAGGAGGACAACGCCGTCCCCTCGGAGGCGCTGGTCCGGCTCATCGCCGACGTCCGCCGGACCAACCCGAACCTCGAGGTGCGGGTCGAGTCGCTGGCCGACTACGTGGGCTTCGTCCGCGGGAGGCTCGGCGCGGCGGCGCTCCGGAAGCTGCCGGTGCTCCGCGGCGAGATGCGCCACTCCGACCGCGAAGGCTTCTGGGGCGGGCTCTTCGCCAACGCCGTGGCCGCGCGCGTCGACCTCAAGGTGGCCAACGAGGCCGCCGAGAACGCCCTGGAGCGCCGGGCCGAGCCGCTCTCGACGTTGGCCTGGTGCGCCGGCGAGCCGCACCCGACCGAGCGGCTCGAATCCGCCTGGAAGGCGCTCCTCGAGAACCACGCCCATGACTCCATCAACGGCTGCTCCATGGACCAGGTCCACAAGGACATGGCCTACCGCTCCGACAAGGCCCGGCTGATCGCAGTGGAGCTGGCCACCCGCTCGATGGCCGCGCTGACCGCGGGGATGGGCCACCCACTGGCCAAGGCCGGCGACCACCTGCTGGGCGTCTTCAACGCCACCGGCTGGGAGCGCGACGGGGCCGTCACCTGTTTCGTCGATCTGAGCACGGCCGGGCCGACCGAGCGTTTCGAGCTGGTCGCCCCGGACGGCTCGGTCGCCGACGCGCAGTTCGAGCGCTGCGGGCCGGTCAAGGGCCGGGTGCACTCGGCCGTGGTGGCCGGGCTGCGCTTCAACGCGGCGCGCTGGCGGGTGACCTTCATGGCCAGGAAGCTCCCGGCGGTCGGCTGGCGGACCTACCTGGTCCGGCCGGTGGCGACCGTGCCCATGTACGACGAGACAAGGCGCGACTTCCGCAGCCAGTTCTGCGCCCCCGGCGCCATGGAGAACGAGCACCTGCGCGTCGAGGTGCGCCCCGACGGCAGCTTCGACCTCGTCGACAAGGCCACCGGCCGGCGCTTCGAGCGGCTCAACCACTTCGAGGACTCCGGCGACATCGGCTCGGCCTGGGTGGCCGAGCCGCCCCGGCGCGATGAGGTGGTCAGAAGCCTCGGCGGCGGCGCCCGCGTCGTGGTCGAGGAGGACGGCGCGCTGCGCACCACGCTCCGCACCGAAGTCGTGCTCCGCGTGCCGGTCGAGGCCGAGCTGGACGGCTCGGCGCGATCGGGCGAGCTCGTCGACCTGCCGGTGACGAGCCGGCTGACCCTGCGCCGCGGCTCGCGGTGCGTCGAGATCGAGACCGAGTTCGAGAACCACGCCCGCGACCACCGCCTGCGGGCGGCCTTCCCGACGGGCTTGGCGCGCGCCAAGACCAGCACCGCGGCCGTGCCCTTCGACGTGGTCGAGCGGCCGATCGCCGGACCGGACAGCCGCGAGTGGCGCGAGGCCTGGTACAACACCCACCCGATGGGCGCATTCGTCGACGTCTGCGACGGCCGCGCGGGGCTGGCCGTCTTCACGCAGGGCCTGCGCGAGTACGAGGTGGCCGACGACCCGTCGCGGCCGCTGCTGGTGACGCTGCTGCGGGCCCAGAGGAGCAGCATGGCGGTGCACTCGCCGGAGACCCGCGCGGAGATCCGCCGGGCCGGGCGCTACGGCCTCGGCCGGCACACGGTGAAGTACGCGGTCGCGCCCCACGCCGGCGACTGGCGCGCCGCCGAGCTCCACCGCCTGGCCGCCGAGTACCGGAACAGCCCGGAGGTCGTCCAGTTCCAGCCGCGCGGCGGCCGCAAGCTTGCCGCCGAGTGCCGCTGCCTGGCCTGGCGCCCGAAGGAGCTGGTCCTCTCGGCGCTCAAGAAGGCCGACGGCCGCGACTCGGTCATCGTGCGGCTGTTCAATCCCACGGCAAAGGACCTGGCCGCCGAGCTCGATGCCTCGGGCCTGGGCGTCAAGGCCGCCCACCTCGTCCGGCTCGACGAGGAGCGGGTCGCTCCGCTCAAGGTCGGCGCCGGAGGGCGCATCAGACTCCGCGTCGGCCACAAGAAGATCGTCACCCTGGAGCTCGTCCCCGGGAGAAGGCCGTGAGCCCAGCCGAGATCCTCGGCGACCGCTCGGGGCTCGTCCCCGTCGAGGTCGGTGGCGACGGGCGCTTCCGCGCCGGCGCCGACGGTGTGAGCGAGATCCTGGTCACCCGCGACGAGAAGGTCGAGTTCGTCTGCCGCGCCGACGGGGTCCTGGCCTACGTGCGCAGCAAGATGGGCTACC
This sequence comes from Planctomycetota bacterium, assembly GCA_022703445.1. Lineage (GTDB taxonomy): Bacteria > Planctomycetota > SZUA-567 > JAKLDR01 > JAKLDR01 > JAKLDR01. Next base: position 3,331 of record JAKLDR010000126.1, read on the forward strand.
CGGCGGTCTACCCGATGCCGGCGGTCTCGATCCGCCGGCCGGTGCGGGCCGTGCTCATGGACCTGGACGGCACCACCGTCCGGAGCGAGAGCTTCTGGGTCTGGATCATCGAGCGCACGGCCGCGCGGATGCTCGGCGACGAGGGCTTCCGGCTCGAGCCGGCCGACGCCCCCTTCGTCTCCGGCCACAGCGTCTCCGAGCACCTCAAGTACTGCCTGAAGAAGTACTGCCCGGCCGGCACCGTCGAGGAGGCCCGGCGGGTCTATTTCGAGATCACCAACCGCGAGATGCGTGCGATCATGGCCGGCGGCGGCAAGGCCGACGCCTTCACGCCCTCGCCGGGGATCAAAGAGTTCCTGCTGGCCCTGAAGGCCCGCGGGATCAAGATCGGCCTGGTCACCTCCGGGCTCTACGAGAAGGCCTGGCCGGAGATACTCTCCGCCTTCCGGCAGCTGGACCTCGGCGACCCCAAGGAGTTCTACGACGCGATCATCACGGCCGGCCACGCCATTCGGAAGGGCGAGGTCGGCACGCTCGGGGAGCTCGAGGCCAAGCCCCATCCCTGGCTCTACGCCGAGACCGCCCGCGTCGGCCTCGGCATCGACTTCGCCGACCGGGCCTCGGTGGTGGGCATCGAGGACAGCGGCGCGGGCGTCGTCTCCATCCGCCTGGCCGGCTTCGCGGTCCTGGGCGTCGCCGGCGGCAACATCGAGGAGAGCGGCACCGCCGGGCTCTGCCACCGGGCCTGCGCCGACTTCCGGGAGGCCCTGGCGGTCATCGACGGATAGCAGTCTGGCCCACGCCCTCCTCGTCCTTCATGATTATGCATTCGGCATTCGACATTCTGCGGTTCCGACGTGGGCCGGCCCGGCCCGGCCAACCGCAAAGGAACAGACACAGACCCCCCCGCCCCCACGAGGCCGGTTTTTCTTTTGACAGCCCCGGCGCTTCCAGTTAAGAGTAAGGTCGATTCTTGGAGCGGTCTACTGACAGGACAAGGGAGCCCATCATGCGCCGCATAGCGTACCTCTTTGCCGCAGCCGCCAGCAGCCTGTTCCTGACCTCGCCGGCCATTGCCGCCGAGCCGCCCACCGCCCCGGTCGAGACGGTCAAGCAGACCGCCGAGCAGGCCGAGTTGGAGCGCCAGCGGCAGGGCGCCCAGGCCCCGTCCGAGAAGGACTGGTCCTTCGGCCTCTTCACCGGCGTGCAGTACGACGACAACGTCATCCTGCGCAGCGAGGACGTGCACACCGGCGGGGACCGCACCGACTGGAAGACGATCCACGCCCTCTTCGCCGACTACCGGATCGTCAACACCGACGAGCGCGTCCTGGGGGTGCGCTACAACGCCTACCAGACGTTCATCGACAAGCAGGACGACCTGCAGCTGACCGGCAACGGCCTGACCCTGCACCACACCGAAATCCACGCGCCGTTCGTCCTGGACGTGCCCTTCAGCTTCACCCACTACGACATCAAGGACGACAAGTACCTCAACCTCGGCACCGTCTCCCCGTCGCTCTTCGTGGAGGAGACCAGCTGGCTGGTCGGCGTGCTGCGCGGCTCCTTCCGGCACTTCGACTTCTACGACGTGCCCAAGTCGGACTTCGACGAGCCGGACCGCAGCTCCAAGGTCTACGAGGGCACCGTGGAGCAGTGGCTGCTCTTCGGGGACCGCGCCCAGTGGCGGATCGAGGCGGGGTGGTCCTGGCGCCACGAGGACGCGCGCGAGAACGAGTGGACCAACGACGCCTGGGAGGGCCGCCTGGCCCTGCGCGGCACGCTTCCGTGGCGGAGCCTGGGCGTGGAGGTCTCCGGGACCTACACCGACAAGGACTACCAGGAGCACAACGATTTGTTCGGCAAGACCCAGCGCGACGAGATCACCGGCGCCGGCCTGACCCTCTCGCTGCCGGTGACCTCCTGGGCCACCATCTCGGCCGCCTACCTCTTCACCAACCACAACTCGAACGTGGAGAGCCAGGACTACGAGCGCAACCAGGCCACGCTGGGCGTGACCGTCCTCTTCTGATCACGTGTCGAGCCGGAGGAGCCCAAACATGTTCGCCAGAACGCTTCTGACCGCCGCGGCCTGCTGCCTCTTCGCCGGGATCCTCTCCGCCCGGGCCGGCGAGCCCGCCCCGGCCGGGGACCCCAAGGACGCCAAGGGCACGGCCGAGTCCCTGGCCGTGGCCTCGCGGGTCTCCGGGACGGTGGAGTTCTGCCGGCAGGGGGCGACGGCCTTCGCGGCGCTGGCCCAGGACGGGACGCTCTCCAAGGGCGACACCGTCCGCACCGGCAAGCGCAGCGCGGTGGAGCTCAAGCTCGCCGACAAGTCCTGCCTGACGCTCGGCGAGGAGAGCTCGCTGGTGCTCCGCGACGTGCGCGGCCAGGCCGGCTCCGACCGGACCCTGCTGGACCTGGACGAGGGCCAGCTCGGCGCGGCGGTCGAGAAGCTCGGCGAGCGCCAGCGCTTCGAGATCTCCACCCCGGTGGCGGTCTGCGGCGTGCGTGGCACGCGCTTCGCCATCGGCCACGCCAACCCGCCCGGCGGCCCCAAGGGCAACGACCGCGGCAAGACCCTGCTCACCGTGGGCTTCGGCAAGGTCAACGGCGACTGCCGCAACCCGCTCTTCGGCGGCAAGGGCGGCGTGGACGTCGACAAGGGCAAGCGGGTGATCATCACCTGGGACGGCATCGGCAAGCTCGAGGACGTCGGCATCGGGAACTTCAAGGGACTGATGAAGACCCTGCCCGGCTGGCACCCGGATCCGGCCGACCCGAACATGGCCAAGCTCGATGTCGGCTGGCCGGGCCCGCTGGCGGGCCGGCCGGGCGGCGGACTCTTCGACCGGGGCGGGAAGGAAGGCGCCGGGGCCTACGACCGCGGCGGCCGGGGCTTCTCCAACGGCGTGGGCGGCGCCATCCTGGGCAGCCTGGGCCTGGCCGACAGCGGCCGGGGCCGCGGCGGCCAGGGCGGGGCCAACGGCGCCGGGGGCGGCAATCCGACCGGGGCCCTCGACACCGTCTTCGGCTCGGCGGTCGGCGGCACCGATCCGGTCCTGCCGGGGTTGGTGCGGCCCGGGCAGGAAACCGAACCGCCATTCGAGCCCAATTAGGGGCCGACGTCAACTGACGACGTTGCCTGCATGAGCCTGGGCTCCGGGGCATCCTGGCGATGACCCTCCGCCTGCGCGTGCTCCTGGGGGTGCTGGCGGCGGCGCTGGTCTCGGCCGCGGTCTTCACCGGCCTGTTCCTCTCCGGCGCCACCGGCCGCCTCGACTGGGTGGCCTATGACCAGCTGTTCCGGCTCCGCGGCGCGCGCGCCGGCAGCGCCGACATCGTCACCGTGGACATCGACGACGCGACGGTCAGCGCGCTGGGTTCCTTCCCCTTCTCCCGCGAGCATTACCCCAGGCTGATCCGGACCATGCTCCGGGACGGCAGCCGGGCCCGGACGGTGGGGTTCGACATCTTCTTCCTGGAGCCGTCCGCGGCCCACGACGAGGAGTTCGGCCGCGCGGCGCGCGAGCACGGCCGGGCCTACTTCCCGGCGCTCTTCATCCCGCCGCTGGCGCCGCGCCCGGAGCTCGAACGGGCCGTGGCCGCGCGCCGCGAACTGGCCGCCTCCGCCGCCCACCTGCTCGAGCAGAAGCAGAACGAGGCCCTCTTCGCCCGATTCATGGCCGATCCCTGGGGCGCCCGCGGAGAGCTGGCCGAAGCCCTGCGGCGGCAGGCCCGGCCGGAGGATTCTCCCGCCGTGCGCCAGGCCGGCGCCGAGAGCCTCGACCAACTGGCCGTGCGGCTGATCCAGGAAGAGCATCACGGCCGGGTGCGGGCGCTGGTCAACCAGCGCGCCGGCCGGGACAATCTGGCCGGCTTCCTGAAGGGCGAGTTCGACGCGGCCTTCGAGCAGGACTTCTCCCCGGAGCGCCTCAAACTGGCCAAGCGGCTGATGCTCGGCGAGGGCCGGGCCGGGCTGCTCTGGGAGGACCACCTCAAGCTCCGCGGGAAGGACGCCTCGGCCGGCTTCCTGGCCGCCTGCGCCGCCGCCGGACAGGACTACGGCCGGGTCGTCGCCTCCAGGTTCGCCGACCAGGACCTGCGCCGGCGGCTGGCCGCCGAACGCTCGACGCCGGCGGGGCCCTTCCAGGCCGCGGCGCTGTCGGCGCATTCGGCGGAGTTCCCGGTGCTGCCCGTCCTGGACTCCGCCCGGGCGCTGGTCTCGGTCCAGCCGTGTCTGGACTCGGCCGAGGGGACGGTCCGGGCGCTGCCCCTGGTCATCGTCCAGGACGGGAGAGCGTTCCCCTCGATGGGGCTGGCCGTGGCGCTTGACGCCCTCGGCGCGCGGTTGGAGGACTGCCGCTTCGAGCCGGGCTGGTTCGTGATCCCGGCCGCGGCCGGCCGCGCCGAACGGCGCATCCCGGTCGACGACCGGGGCCGGGCGCTGCTCAACTGGAACGGCCCATGGATGGGATCCTTCCGGCACACTCCCATGGGCTCGCTGCTCGCCGGCAAGTCCGACGCCTCGGTCCTCGACGGCCGGCTGGTCTTCGTCGGCCTGACCGCCACCGGCACCCACGACCTCAACCCCACGCCCTTCGAGAGCCGCTACCCGATGGTCGGCGCCAACGCCGAGCTGGCCGAGGGCGTGCTCCACGACGGCTTCATCCGCATGGCCCCTCGGGGCTGGACGCTCGGCCTCCTGGCCCTGGCCGCGCTGCTGGGAGCCCTGGCCGGCGCGGCGCTGCACAAGGGCTGGAGCGTGGCTGCCGCCCTGGGCGCCCTGGCCGGCGTCTCGGGCGGCGCCTACGCGGCCTTCGCCGCCGGCATGGTCTTCGTTCCGCCGGTCCCGGCCCTGGGCGGTTTCACCCTGGCCTACGTGGGCGGGCTCTTCTGGCGCTACCTGGTGACCGAGCGCGAGGGCCGCCAGGTGAAGCGCATGTTTGCCAACCGCACCAGCCCCGAGCTCGTCGATCTGATGATGCGCGACCCGCGGGCCCTGCACCTCGGCGGCAAGCGCGTGGAGGCCACCATCTTCCACGCGGACCTCGCCGGCTTCACCTCGGTGGCCGAGCGGCTCGAGCCCGAGGAGCTGGTCGGGCTGCTCAACGAGTACCTCAGCGAGCTGAGCGCCGCGGTCATCGGCGCCGGCGGCTTCCTCGACAAGTACGAGGGCGACGCGGTCATGGCCATCTTCGGCGCGCCGGTGGAGAGCTCCGGCCACGCCCGGGCGGCGTGCCTGGCGGCGCTGGCCGCCCACGAGCGCCTGGACCGGCTGCGAGCGAAGCTCAAGGCCGCCGGCCGGCCGGAGCTCTCCTGCCGGATCGGGCTCAACAGCGGCGCCATGGTGGTCGGCAACATCGGCAGCCGCACGCGCTTCGACTACACGGCGCTGGGCGATGCGGTGAACCTGGCCAGCCGCATCGAGGGCGCCAACAAGGTCTACGGCACGCGGATATTGACCAGCGGCCGGACCGCGGAGCTGGCCGCCGCGGCCGGGGCCGGGTCCGACTTCGTCTTCCGGGAGGTGGACCTGGTGCGCGTCCAGGGCCGGCGCGAACCGGTGCGGGTCATGGAGCTGGTCTGCCGCGGGATGGACGCGCCGCTCGATCGCCGCGAGGGGCTGGCCGCCTTCGCCCGGGGGCTCGATGCCTACCGCGCGCGGCGCTTTGCCGAGGCCCGCGACCTATTCCTCGCGGCCATCGAGAAGCTCGGCGGCCGCGATGGCCCCAGCGAGATCTTCACCGGCCGCAGCCAGCGCTACGCCGCGGCGCCGCCGCCGGAAGGGTGGGACGGGGTCTACGAGATGACGGGGAAGTAGGGGGCGGGCGTCTGCCTTGACAGAACCGCCGGCCGGGGTTTCAATCACGCCATGAGCAAGCCTGGAAGAGCGCAGTTCTCGATTCCCAGCCTCTTTGTCACCGCGCTCCTCCTCTGCGGCTGCGGTGCGGGCGACGGCGGTCCGGGCGCCAGGCCTCCGCCGCCGCCCGGGCCTCCGCAGCCGCGGGTCGAGGCGCCGACGCCGCCACTTCCTCCTCCGACTCCCCCGCCCTCGCCCGCTCCCGGGGATCTGCCGAAGCCCGGCGGCCCCGCGCCCGCGGCGCCGGAGCCCGTCGCCGCCCCCAACGGCCACGGCCGGCTCTACACCGTGAACTCCTGCCGGGTGCTCGAGCTCTCCGGCACTCCCGAGAAGATGGGCGAGGCCCACGGGCAGCTGCTCGGCGCGGAGGTCCGGCGGGTGGTCAAGGACGTGCTCAACCCGGACCCCGACGACGAGCGCTTCAAGCGCATCATGGCCGGGACGAAGGTCATGGAGCGGTTCCAGCCCGAGCCCTACCGCCGCGAGCTCGCGGCGCTGGCCAAGGCCTCCGGCGCCGACTACCTGGAACTCGTGGCGCTCCAGCTCTTCGGCGACGCCGAGCGCGGCAAGGCGCCGGCCGGCGAGCCGGCCCCGGGGCAGAAGGTCCTCGGCCAGCAGTGCACCAGCTTCGCGGCCTTCGGCCCGGCCACGCGCGGCGGCGAGCTCATCTGCGGGCGGAACTTCGACTACTGGTACGAGTCGGTCAACAAGTACGCGGCGCTGGTCATCCACTACCGGCCGGCCAAGGGCCGGAGCTTCGTGACCGTCTCCTGGGCGGGCGTGATCAACGGCTGGACGCTGATGAACGACGCGGGCCTGGTGGCCGCCAACAACAACGGCTACGGCTCCGACGAGTCGCTGGAGGGCGTCTCCACCTGCTTCCTGCAGCGCCTGGCCGTCGAGAACGCCGCGACGGTGGACGAGGCCCTGGAGATCGTCAAGCGCGGCCCGCGGGCGGTGGGCACGGTCCTGCTCCTGGCCGGCGCGAAGCCGCCGGCCGCCTGCGAGGTCGAGTTCGACCACGCCTCGGTCGCCGTGCGCCGCGCCGAGAATGGCTGGGTCGCGGCGGCCAACGGCTTTCGCGCGCTGGGCCTGGCCAGGCCGCTCGGGCCGGAGGAGAGCGCGACGGGCCGCTACGGGGCGCTGGCCGAGCTCATCCGCGCGAACCACGGCAGGATCGACCGGACCATGAACTTCGCCGGCGCGCCGGGCGTGCCCATCGAGACCATCAACCTGCACTCCGCCCTGCTCTTCCCCGCGGACCTCACCCTGGCCGTCTCCATGGGCCGGGTGCCGGCCTGCCGGCAGCCGTACCGTAAGCTGCGGATAACCGCCAAGGGCATCGAGAGCGCGGAATAACGGAGCGATGCGATGGACCTGAAGGCCTTCGAGAAGTACGCCGAACTGGCCCGCTCGATGGGCGCGGCCGACGCGCTGGTGGTCCCCGCCGCCGACGTGGTGGTCGACGGCCGTACCTACCTGAAGTGCATGTACGGCTGCAAGGGCTGGAACGCCAACTGGACCTGCCCGTCGGCGCCCGGTGCCTTGAAGCCCTGGGAGTTCGAGCCGCTGCTCCGCCGCTACGCCGGCGGGGTGCTCATCCACTGCGCGGAGAAGAAGCCCAGCCACGACATCTCCCACGCCGTGGAGGCCGCCGCCTTCCGCGACGGGCACTACTTCGCCTTCGCCATGAGCGACTGCGCGGTCTGCAAGGAGTGCAGTTATCCGAAGGGCGAGCCCTGCCGCGACCCGGTCCGGGCCCGGCCGGCCATGCAGGGGGTGGGCATCGACGTCTTCGCCACGGTGCGCAGGTTCGGCCTGCCCATCGCCACGCTGCCCGACCGCGACGCCCAGCCGCAGAACTGGTACTCGCTGGTGCTCATTGCCTAACGGCCGGCTTTGGGCTTTCGGCTTTGGGCTTTCGGCACAACGGCCGTTCCGAATGCCGAAAGCCGAACGCCGAAAGCCGCGCCTTCAGCCACCGCTTGATTCCCTGCGGCGCGAGACTAAACTGACTGCAGACCCATGGGGGAAGGCCTGAAAGTGATCGCCGTCATCTCCGACATCCACGCGAACCTGGAGGCCCTGCTGGCGGTCTTCGACCACCTCCGCCAGCGCCAGATCCGGCGCATCTTCTTCCTGGGCGACATCATCGGCTACGGGCCCAACCCCGGCGAGGTCATCGACTACCTCAAGCACTTCGAGTTCTGTCTGCTGGGCAACCACGACCTGGCGGTCCTGAAGGGTGCCCCGTCCTATTTCAACGCCGCCGCCCAGCGCGCGGTGGCCTGGACCCGCACCCAGGTTTCGCCCTTCGAGCTCAAGTTCAAGTTCCTCCAGAACTCCGAGTACATCCGCAGGCTCGAGGCCTGGAAGTTCCTGCTGGAGCTTCGCCCGGCGCGGCGGCTGGGCGACCTGTACTTCGTCCACGACACGCCCGCCGACCCGGGCAGCTGCGGCTACGTCCGCAAGCTCGAGCAGGCCCGGGCGATCTTCGCCAAGGACCCCGCGGTCAAGGCCTTCTTCATCGGCCACTCGCACATCGCCAAGCGTTTCACCGAGGACGCCGCCCAGGACCCGGAGTACGGCCGGAAGTACCTCTTCAAGGAGGGCCGGACCATCGTCAACGTCGGCTCGGTGGGCCAGCCGCGCGACAAGGACCCCCGGGCCTGCTACGTGATCATCGACGACGAGGGCTACCGCTTCTTCCGGGTGGAGTACGACGTGGCCGCGGCGGCCAAGAAGATCCGGGCCGCCGGCCTGGACCCGATCCTGGCCGACCGGCTGGAGAAGGGCACGTGACGGCCGGAGGCACCGACCTTTCCGGGGACGCGCTGGCGGCTGTCAGCTGTCGGAGGTGCTACCGACGGTTCCCGGCCGCCATCCACACGTGCCCATCCTGTCAGCTCCCCCTCTCGCCGCTGATGGATGCCAAGGCCGTCGAAGAGAAGCTCGCCGGGGTCCGCAGGAAGACGGTTCTGACTCTGGGCATCCTGGCCCTGTCCCTGGCGGTTGCCGGATGGCTGGGCTTCGAGCTGCGGATCAGCCGCAGGGAACTGGCGGCGCGTGAAGAGGCCGGGAACGGCCAGGTCAAGAGGGCCGAGGACCTGGCCGGAGTGCGACTCAAGATCGTGCCGGAAGCGGGACTGAGGCTCCTGGACAGGAGAGGCGTGGAGGTCGTTGAGCACGAGCTTCAGGAGGACGAAGTGCATGCGTTCCGTGCCTGGGAGGCGGGCGGGGAGGGCGGCGCGGGCCGCCCTGCCAGTGTCGTCTGGTATGGTGCGAACAGCTGCTCCTGCCTGGTGGATGCCGCGGATCTAAGCCCGGACTACAAGCGTGTGTATGACGGGGCTTCCCTTGAGAGCGAGATCCTCTTCGTGCTTCTTAGACAGCTCAGACGCCAGGCCCCCTGGACGGGAGGCTGCGTGTCAGAGACAGTGGACGGCGCGGCCATCGGCTATCTGATCCATCCCAGCGGAATGATCACGGTGGTGGTCTCCCGGAGCGCGAAGAACCCAGCCCGCTGCAGGGTGGGTTTCAGCAGGTCCATCTTCAGCACGACGATTAACATCATGGGACGGGGTTTCTCCCGCGGGCTTGATTCGGACAGTCCCGCCGCACCCCGCCCTCTGCCCTGATCCGGGAGCTACCATGCCCGCGACCATCCTCAGCCCCTACCTGGCCGCCCCCGGCGCCGTCTGGCTGCGCGGCAACCTGCACACCCACACCACCCGTTCCGACGGCCGGGGCTCGCCGCAGGAGACCATCGAGGCATACGCCCGGCTGGGCTACGACTTCCTGGCGCTGTCCGACCACGACCTGCCGGCCGACTACTCCGGGCTGGACCCGCGCGGGATGCTCCTGCTGCCCTGCTCGGAGGTCTCGGCCGGCGGCGGTCACGTCCTGTCGGTCGGCTGCCGCGGGCGGATCCACCCCGACCCGGACCGCCAGAAGGTCATCGACGCCATCCGCGCCGAAGGCGGGCTTGCCGTGCTCTCCCACCCCAACTGGGAGGAGCACTTCAACCACTACCCGTTCGAGGAGCTCGAGCGCCTGACCGGCTACGCCGGGTTGGAGGTCTTCAACGGCTGCATCCTGGAGCTCTTCGGCAGCGAGCTGGCCTCCGACAAGTGGGACCGGCTGCTGGCCCTGGGCCGCCGGGTCTGGGGCTGCGCCCACGACGACACCCACCGCCTGGAGCGCTCCGGCCGCGGCTGGAACGTGGTCCTGGCCCGGAAGCGGAGCGCCGAGGCGGTGCTCGAGGCCCTGGCCGCGGGCAGCTTCTACGCCTCGAGCGGCGTGGCCATCAAGGACATCCGGACCGACGGCTCGCGCCTGATCGTGACCGCGCCCGACGCCGAGGGCATCGAGGCGATCGGAGCGCTGGGCAGGCGCCTGGCCTGGGTCGAGGGGCCGGAGCTGGTCTTCGACGCCTCGGCCTGCCCGGAGCCCTTCTTCCGGGTGGAGTGCCTGGGCCGCGCCGGGCGGATGGCCTGGACCCAGCCCTTCCAGGTCTCGAGCCCTGAGCTCGACCTGCGCCGCCGGCTCTTGGCCGAGATCCCGGTCCTGCGGCCGGGGCGCGCCGCGCGCGCGCCTAAGCTGACCGGCGATCTCGGCGCCAAGGCCTGGCAGTCGGCGGCGGCGACCAGTGTCTTCGTCGACGCCGGCTCGGGCTCGGCGCCGGCGGTGGCCACCGAGCTCAGGGTGCTGGTGGCCGGCCGGAAGCTGCTCATCGGCCTGCGCTGCGAGGAGCCTGATCTCGCCGGGATGAAGCTCTCCGTCCAGGCCGACGGCGAGTCGCGCCTCTGGACCGACGACGGCGTCGAGGTCTTCCTGGCGCCGGCCGGCGGCAAGCGCTACTTCCACGTGATGGCCAACGCCGCCGGCTTCGCCTACGCCACCGACCGCAACGCCCCGCGCGAAGACGTGCGGGCGCTGCTCCCGATGTGCCGGGCCGGGCGCGACGGGCGCGGCTGGACGCTCGAGCTGGCGCTCGACCTGCTGGAGTTGGGCGCCGCGGCCGCGCCCGGCGAGCGCTGGCGCTTCAACGTCTGCCGCAACCGCCACGCCGGCGGCCGCTCCGTCTCGATGATGTGGAGCTTCACCGGCGGAGGCAACCACCTGCCGGAGCGCTTCGGAACCCTCGAATTCTGACCGGTGATCGGGCAGGCAAGACTGGGATGACATGCTGATCGAACGGCAGGTTTCCGTGGCGCTCATCCTCGTGGGCGGGACCCTGGTCCTGCCGGACACGCTGGCGGTCGCGCGTGGAACGGAGGTGGCGCACGGGGCGGGCCTGTGCGTCGTCGGGAACCTGCTTGCCGGCGTCGGGCTGTTCCTGATCAGCCACCTCCTGCTGGATCACAACCAGGCCGTGCTGTGGCGGGTGCTGGCCATTTCGCTTCTGAGCATCCTCGCGCTGCTGTTCGTGACCGGGGCGGGACTTGTCGCGCTCCACGCCACCGGCGCGGCAGCCGTCTGGCGGGCGGTGGGGGCTCTGCCCCCCGCGCTCGGCACGGGCCTGGGCATCGCCCATGCGCTCAGGGAGTGATTGGCTGGTTGTCCGGACTGGCTAGGCAATCCACATGACGGAGCGGTTGGGGCGCTGGAGTGCTGACTCGCCCTCGCGCTTCCTCGGGCCGGCCCATCCGACGCGATCCCGCAATTTAGCGCTTGTTGACGGGCCGGCGCGGCTATAATTCCGTCTCAGCCCGGGGGCCTGTGGCTCCCGGGCGTGGGCCGATCCGATATCCGGGCGGCCCGAGTTGGAGGGGTAAAGCAGATGTTGAGGAACGTGGTTGCTGCGATGGCGCTCCTGGGGTTCGCG